>NZ_CWKH01000002.1:1200000-1512956 GCF_001245615.1 Mycolicibacterium neworleansense | reverse complement strand
GTCCCATCCGGCCCGGTCCGCCGTCGGGCCCGCCACGATGGAACATCATCATGCCGCCACGGTCGTGGCCGCCGCGGTGGTGATGGCCGTCGCCACCGGAGTGCGCGCCGAGGAAGAAGCCGGTGCCGAAGACCACGGCCACGATGAAGACGCTGCCGGCGGCGATGCCCACCCAGGCGAGCGCCTGCAGCAGGCGGCTCGGTTTGTTCTCGGCGGGCGCAGCCACCACCGGGGCGGGCGTTGCGGCCACCGGCTCGGTCGCAGGTTCGGGCGAAGGGGGTGTTTCAGTCATGACACGAGCATGCGAGCGCTGCTGAGGTGCTGATCAAGAATTGGCTATGAATCAGCTGTGAAAGGCCCGGGGAATTACTGCTCCCAGGGCTTGATCGGGTTCACGGCGTACTGGATCACCCGGTACGGGGTGCCGCCGCGGGCCATGGTGTTCCACTGGCTGACGAAAACCCGGACCCGGTCCAGCGTCGACCCCGGTGAGATGTAGCCGCCGTAAGGCTGGGCCAGCTGATTGACCTCCGGCGGTGGCAGCGAGTCGACCGGATCCGGCCAAGCACTGGCGAACACCACCGTGGTCACGGGGGCGGTGCCCAGGCCGGTGGGATCGTAGGCGACCCGCACCTCCATGTTCCCGGTGGTGGCATTGAAGTACGACAGCACCGGCTTGCCGTCGATCTGCCGGATGCTCATCTCCCCCACCCGGTCGGAGAACAACGGGGTCGGCGGCTTGCCCCAACCCGCGGGCGACCAGCCCTGCCAGCTCGCCCGGTCGGTGAAGGTCTTCGGGTTGGCCCGGTACAGGAACGGCGGGCTGCTGCGGTCGAAATTGTTGGCCAGGATGTACACCCACCCGCCGGGTGAATCCGGAGCCGGGATCGGGTCGTAGTAGCCGGTGATCTGCGACTGGGCGCCGCCCTGGTAGGCGGCCTCACGTACCGAACCGGGCACCGTCGGCCACTTCGGCCGGGCCGCATCGGCTTTCACCAACCGCGAGCTGTACGGCTTCAGGTTGTAGGTGGTGGTCACCAACATGTAGTTCTCGCGGTTGACGGAGATGACACCGGCGGGCAGCTGCGACGAGCCGGCCGGCGCCAGATCCGCCAGCAACGGCTTGTCCACTCCGGTCACGCCCCGGTAGCGCACACCGGCCGGATCGTCGATCGAATCGGGATCGACATGCAGAGCCACCGGGGAGTACCAGCCGCCGAAGCCGACGGCCTGCCCGGCGAAACTGTCACCGCAAACCTGGAGCACTCGGCTCGGAAACTCCATGAACTCACACAGATCGGTGGCGCCGATGCCGTAATCACGGGTGGGAGTACCCGTCCCGGCGCTCGGCCCGATCCGCAGCACCTGACCGGGCGCCAGCGGGGGTATCACCGGATCGCCGAATGGCGGGTTGGCGCTCGCCGCCGGAACCGCCGAAATGGCATTCCAGCAGAGAAAAGCCGAGAGAACGCCTGCTGGAATGCGGTTTCGGCGCAAGGGGGTGGTTAGAGCTCGGCGGCCAGCAGCTCAGCGATTTGAATCGTGTTCAGCGCAGCACCTTTTCGCAGGTTGTCACCGGACACGAACAGGGCAAGACCACGCCCCTGTGGCACACCCGGATCCTGCCGGATCCGGCCGACCAGCGATTCGTCGACGCCGGCGGCGGCCAGCGGGGTCGGCACGTCGACCAGCTTCACGCCGGGGGCTCCGGCAAGCAGTTCCTTGGCACGCTCAGGCGAAAGCGGCTGGGCGAACTCGGCATTGATCGACAGCGAGTGTCCGGTGAACACCGGAACGCGCACGCAGGTGCCGCTCACCGCGAGATCGGGGATGCCGAGAATCTTGCGGCTCTCGTTGCGCAGCTTTTGGTCCTCGTCG
Organism: Mycolicibacterium neworleansense; assembly: GCF_001245615.1. Classification (NCBI taxonomy): domain Bacteria; kingdom Bacillati; phylum Actinomycetota; class Actinomycetes; order Mycobacteriales; family Mycobacteriaceae; genus Mycobacterium; species Mycolicibacterium neworleansense. The sequence continues at coordinate 1,511,078 of NZ_CWKH01000002.1, read as the reverse complement.
GTCTCGCCGGAGCCGTCATCAACGAGTGCGCCGGCGAGCGGAATAACGTTGAATGCAATGGGCGCAACGTATTTCACCGGCTCGGGGAAGTTCAGGGCCGATCCGTCGTGCACCAGCTGCTCGGCGCCCTCGACCACCGCGCGCGTCTGCGATGCGAGCTCCTCGACACCGGCCAGGCCACTGCCCGACACGGCCTGGTAGCTCGACACGATCAGGCGGGTCAGCCCGGCTTCCTCGTGCAGCGGACGCAGCACCGGCATGGCGGCCATGGTGGTGCAGTTCGGGTTGGCGATGATGCCCTTTGAGAGAGACCGAGCACGGTTCGCGACATCTCTCTTGAAGTTCACCTCGCTGACGACCAGGGGCACGTCGGGGTCCTTGCGCCAGGCCGACGAGTTGTCGACGACGACGGCACCGGCCGCGGCGAACCGCGGGGCCTGCACGCGCGACATCGTCGCGCCGGCGGAGAACAGCGCGATGTCCAACCCGGACGGGTCGGCCGTTTCGCTGTTCTCGACCTCGATCTCCTGGCCGCGGTACGTCAGCTTCTTGCCTTCGGACCGCGCCGAGGCGAAGAACCGGACCGAGCTGGCCGGAAAGTTCCGCTGCTCCAGCAGGGTGCGCATGACCTGACCGACCTGGCCGGTCGCACCGACTACACCGATGTTCACCATGTCAGCGCCCCGTTCCGCCGTAGACCACGGCCTCGTCGTCGCCACCAAGGTCGAAGGCCTCGTGCAGCGCGCGGACAGCGGTGTCCAGCTCGGTGTCCTTGACCAGAACCGAGATCCGGATCTCCGATGTCGAGATCAAGTCGATGTTCACCCCGGCCTCGGCCAGCGACTCGCAGAACTTGGCCGTGACGCCGGGATGGCTGCGCATGCCCGCACCGACCAGCGACACCTTGCCGATGTGATCGTCGTAGAGCACCTGGCTGAAGCCGATCTCATCCTTGAGCCCGGTCAGCTTCTCCACGGCCGTCGGGCCGTTGTCCATCGGGCAGGTGAAGGTGATGTCGGTCTTGCCGTCCTCGACCTTCGAGATGTTCTGCAGCACCATGTCGATGTTCACGTCGGCGTCGGCGACCGCGCGGAACACCCGGGCGGCATAGCCGGGTACGTCCGGGACACCGACAACGGTGACCTTGGCCTCCCCGCGGTCGTGGGCTACTCCGGTCAGCAGGGCGTCTTCCATGGGGATGTCCTCGATCGATCCTTTGACGATGGTGCCGGGCTTGTCGGTGTACGACGAACGCACGTGAATCGGCACGTTGTAACGGCGGGCGTATTCGACGCAGCGCAGCATCAGCACCTTGGCGCCGCACGCGGCCATCTCGAGCATCTCCTCGAAGGAGACGGTGTCGAGGTGGCGGGCATTGGGCACGATGCGCGGGTCGGCGGTGAAGATGCCGTCGACGTCGGTGTAGATCTCGCAGACGTCGGCCTTGAGCGCGGCGGCCAACGCGACGGCGGTGGTGTCCGAGCCGCCGCGGCCCATAGTGGTGACGTCCTTGCTGTCCTGGCTGACGCCCTGGAACCCGGCGACCAGCACGATGACGCCCTCGTCCAGCGCGTCGCGCAGGCGGCCGGGCGTGACGTCGATGATCTTGGCGTTGCCGTGGGTGCCGGTGGTGACGATGCCGGCCTGTGATCCGGTGAACGAGCGGGCCTGCGCGCCGAGAGACTCGATGGCCATCGCGACCAGGGCGTTGGAGATGCGCTCACCGGCGGTCAGCAGCATGTCCATCTCGCGCGCCGGCGGGGCCGGGGAGACCTGACGGGCCAGGTCGAGCAGGTCGTCGGTGGTATCGCCCATCGCCGAGACCACCACGACGACGTCGTTGCCGGCCTTCTTCGTCTCGACGATGCGCTCGGCCACGCGACGGATCCGATCGGCATCCGATACCGAGGATCCGCCGTACTTCTGTACGACGAGCGCCACTATCTAACCCTTCGAGCTTCGGGAATGAGTCCCAAACAGGATAAGGGAGGCGCGCTCGCGTTTTCCCCCGCCGGTAGCTTGGCTGACGTGCCTGACACGCCGAGCGGTCGAATGGCCACCACCAGTGTGCCGATCCATCCCGATCTGGCCGCCCGCTGGAGCCCCCGGGCGTTCGATCCCGATGCCGTCATTATCGCTGACCAGCTCACCGCGCTGCTCGAGGCGGCACGCTGGGCGGCCAGCTGGGGACACCGTCAGCCGGTGCGGTTCCTCGTGGGACGGCGACCGGATGAGACCTTCGTTACATTGGCCGGCCTGCTCAAACGCGGCAACAGCTACGCGCATGCGGCCTCGGCGCTGATCCTGGTGTGCGCCGACGAAGGCGAGGATGAGCGCACCGCGCGCTACGCCGGCGTCGACGCCGGGGCGGCCATCGCCCAGCTGACCGTCGAGGCGGTGTCCCGCGGACTGATCGTGCATCCGATGGCCGGCTTCGACGTCGACGGCGCCCGAGCGGCGTTCGGGGTTCCGGACGGTGTGCGGCCACTGGCCGTCATCGCTGTCGGCACACTGGGTGACTACTCGAAGGCCGACGAGGCCGTCGTGGAACGCGACAGCAGGCCACGCGAGCGGCTGCCGCTGGAGCAGATCGCATTTGGTGAGCGCTGGGGAATTCCACTCGGCTGACCGGTGCACCGGCTAGTTTTGGTGGAGCACCGGGAGAGGAACACATGGCACGACAGGCCATCCGCAAAGCCGTCATCCCCGCCGCGGGTATCGGTTCGCGCCTCCTGCCGCTGACCAAGGCCACCCCCAAAGAGATGCTTCCGGTCGGCGACAAGCCGGTCATCGAGCACACGGTGCGCGAGCTGGTCAGCTCCGGAATCACCGACATCACCATCGTCGTTTCCGGCGGAAAGAACTTGATAGAGGAGCACTTTCGACCGAATACGACGCTGGTCGAGCAGCTGCGCGCGGACGGGAAGACCGGGTACGCCGACGCTGTCGAGGAGGTCGGCGAGCTGTCCGCGCGTGGCCACATCACCTATCTCCATCAGCACGGTCCGTACGGCAACGGCACCCCGGTACTCAATGCCTCACGGTCGTTCGGTGACGAACCGGTGCTGGTGCTCTGGCCCGACGATGTCTTCGTCGCCGAGGTACCGCGTGCCCAACAACTGATGCGGGCGTACGAACAGACCTCATCCCCGGTGCTGGCGTTGATGCCGATGGCACCCGAGAATTCACGCCGGTACGGCGTGCCGATCATCGATGAGAAGTTGGACGGTGGTCTGCTGCGGATCAGCGGAATCGTCGAGAAACCTCAGCCGCACGAGGCTCGCTCCGAGTACGCCGCAATCGGTGGCTACGTCATCACACCCGGCATCATCGACGAGCTTCGTGAGCAGACGAAACGCTGGTACGAGCAGTCTCTGTCCGGCGAGATCTACCTGACCGACGCGATCAACGCCTACGCCGGAGACCATGCCGTCTACGGCCAGGTGATCCAGGGGCACTGGTATGACACCGGCAATCCGGCCGACTACCTGGTCGCACAGTTCGCGTTCGCCCTGGCCCATCCCGAATACGGTCCCGTGCTGCGGCGATTGGCCGACGAGTTGGAGGGCCCACTGCTACACAAGCTTTCGCGGGAGATCGGGGAGAGCGGATCCACATGAACCTGTCCCTGACCAACGGCCTGATCCCGATGGCGCTGCAATTGCTCGCCCTGGTCGCGATCGTGGTGGCAATCGGTCGCGGTCGGTCTCGTGAGTGGATGAGGCGCTGGCTGCTCGCCGCCGTACTCGTCGGTGTGGGCCTGGCAGCCGCAGCGCGGCTGTTCGTCCGGGACCAGGGCTGGTCCGCCGAGGCCATCTCGTTCGGCACCGTGTTCTGGACGGCGATGTTCGGATTCGCCGCGACGGTGTTGATCGGCGGTTGGCCCGGCAGTGCATGGTGGCGCCGCTTGGTGTCCGTGGTCTCGGTGGTGTTGATGGTGGTGTGCGGGCTTGCCGCACTCAACACCGCGACCGGCTACTTCCCCACCGTCCGGGCCGCCTGGCTGCGGTTGACTCAGACCGAGCCCGAACAGTGGATCGATGAATCCCAGCTCGCCGCACTCGCGCAGTCCGGTGAGATCCCGACACGCGGCACCGTGGTGCGAGTGAACATACCGGCAGACGCATCGGGTTTCGCGCATCGGACCGAGGTGGTCTACCTTCCGCCGGCCTGGTTCTCCAGCGACCCGCCGCCACAACTGCCCGCGGTCATCTTGATGGGCGGCGAGTTCAACCATCCCAACGACTGGCTGCAATCGACCGGTGCCCTGCAGACGCTCGACGACTTCGCCGCGCTCCACCACGGCAACGCGCCGGTCATCGTATTCCCCGACATCGCAGGCAAGTTCAGCAACGACACCGAATGCGTCGACGGCACCCGCGGCAACGCCGCGTCCCATCTGACCAAAGACCTGGTGCCCTACTTGATCTCGCGTTTCGGGGTCAGCCCGAAGGCCGAGAACTGGGGTCTGGCCGGGTGGTCTTCGGGCGCGACGTGCGCCCTGAACACCGCGGTCCGCAATCCCGAGATGTTCAGCGCCTTCGTCTGGCTCGACGGCACCCTCGGCCCCAATGCGGGCACCAAGGACCAAACCGTCGCGCGACTCTTCGGCGGCGACCGAGCGGCCTGGGAGGCATTCGACCCCAAGACGGTGATCACCCGGCACGGCCCGTACGACACCATGGCGGCGTGGCTCGGCGTCGGCGAGAGCACCCCGACCGTGCATCGCGACGCCACCACCACTCCGCCGCCCGAGGAGGCGATCGCCGGCTGGGACACGTTCTCCGAGGAGCACGCCTCCAACGCCAACAAGCTGTGTGCCCTGCTGAGCGGTTACAACGTCGAATGCTCCGTGGTGGGCTACCAGGGTGGGCACGACTTCCAGGCAGCCAGTACGGCTTTCGACGCGGCGTTGCCCTGGTTGGCCTGGCGGCTCGGCACCCCGAATGTGCGGGAGAGGGCCCTGCCCGGGGCGGGCGAGAAGTAGCGGACGACTACTTCCAGAGTGCCTCCAGCGAGGTCACCGATTGACCGAGGGCACGTGCGCTCAGCGCTCGCAGTGCACGCCGCTCGACCACCTCGAAACTCGCTCCCACATGCTCGTGCAAGGCGGTGCGGCCGGCGTCGAGCTGATCATCGAGGAGCAACTCGACGATCTGGAGGTGCTCGTCGATGGTGGCGATCACCCGTTCCTCGGTGACGAAGTCGTACATCCGGATCAACCGGATCCGCCGGTTGACGTTGTCGAGCGTGGCGACCATCGCCTTGTTCCCCGACGCCGCGCACAGTTCGACATGGAACGACTCATCCCGCAGCACCATGTCGCCGTCCGGCGGGGGCGGGCCGGCCCTCAGTTCCAGCCACTGCCCACGCAACGCCACGAGCCGGTTCTTGTCATACTGCAGCTCATCGGTTTCCAGGATCCGCGTGATGCCACGCAGTTCGATGGTGATGCGCAGCTCATAGAGATCGCGCACGCCCGGGATGTCCAGCGCGACCGGGTAGTACCCGTCGGTCCGGCGTTCGAGCATGCCGTCGGCGTGCAGCCGGACCAGCGCCTCGCGCAGCGGGGTCCGGCTGACGTTGAGCGTCTCGCACAACTGGGACTCGACCAGCCGGGTGCGATGGTCGATCTCACCGACCATGAGCTTCTTGCCGAGCTCGAGGTACACCCGGTCGCGCAGGGAGACCTGGTCGGTGAGCCGGGCCGCGGTCACTGCAGGCCCTTCAGCGCTGCCACCACATCCGAGCTGGTGGCATGCGCCCCGAACACCCCGCCCTGCATGGTGATCATGTTCAGCGCCGCAACATGATTGGCGTAGTCGGTGGCGCCGGTGGCATCCGAGACCACCAGGCATTCGTAGCCGCGGTCGTTGGCGTCGCGCATCGTGGTGTGCACGCACACGTCGGTGGTGATGCCGGTGAAGATGATGTGGGTGATACCGCGGGTGCGCAGCACCAGGTCGAGATCGGTCGCGTAGAAGCTGCCCTTCCCGGGCTTGTCGATCACGGGTTCACCTGGCAGAGCCGCCATCTCGGGGACCAGCTGCCAGCCTGGCTCACCGCGGGTGAGGATCCGTCCGCACGGCCCGGCCGACCCGATCTCGGCACCGATCCGACCCGAGCGCCAGCGCTTGTTGGCGGGCAGGTCGGACAGGTCAGGACGGTGACCTTCGCGGGTGTGGAGGACGGACAACCCGGCCGCCCGTGCCGCGGCCAGCACCTCCTGCGCGGGGCCCAGCGGAGTCCGCACCAGGGACAGGTCGTAACCCATCGTGTCGACGTATCCGCCTTCACCGCAGAAGTCGACCTGCCAGTCGATGTTGATCAATGCGGTGCGCCCGGCGGGGATGTCCCCGTCGTAGGGCCACACGTATGGGTCGGCATCGATGGTCACGGTCATGCGGTTTCTCCGACCAGGACGGGTTGTGCGGCGCGCACCGGAAGGTAGGCCAGGGCGGTGAACGCAAGGCCGCCGACGACCATCGCGACGACCGCGTCGGACAGCTGGGGCGCGTAGAAGTGCGTCAGCAGTGCTCCCCCGGCCCCGATCGCCCACGCCGCGAACGGTTTCCAGTACATCCCGGCGCCGGAGGCGACACGCCGGCCGGCGAACACCAACTGGTCGAGGATGAGCACGATGCCGATGGGCGGCACCAGTACGCCGAGGATGTTGAGCCACGTCGCGAAGTACGACCAGATGCCCGCGACGGCGGCGACCGTGCCCACCACACCTAGGACGATCGTCAACTGCCGCATGGTTTTTCCGGTGATGTTGCCGAAGCCGACCGCGCCGTTGTACAGGCAGTGCGCACACACGCTGCCCAGGTTGACGAATACGAACACGATCGCCAGCGGTACCAGGATGCCCCCGGCGCTGACCAGGACGTGCAGGAAATCGCCGCCCGCGGTGTCCGCCGCGGCGGCGGCTCCCAATGCGACGACGAGTGCGCCGACGAGCTGGGCGATGAAGTAGGCGACCGGGAATGCCGCGAACGCGGCCAGCGCGCCCTCCTTGCCGTTGCGGGCCCACCGGGTGAAATCCGCTGTCATGGTGCCCGAGTCGGCGAAGCAGGCGAACACCATCGTCACGGCGACGCCGAAACTGAACGCACCCGCCCCGGCGCCACCGCCGTAGGACAGTGCCGAGCCGATACCGCCGTCGGCGGCCGCCAGCGCCACGGCAACCACGCCCAACGGGATGAACAGCGCCGAGGCCACCACCCCGATCCACGAGATCGCCCGGATCCCCACGAAGGTGAGGGCCACGAACAGGACGCCGGCCAGCAACGTGATCCACGGTGCACTCCAGCCCATCGACAGGTTGAGCGTGGACCCCACCATGCCGGTCTGGAACGCGAACCAACCGATCACCAACGCCGACAGGAAGGCCGACACCACACGAAAGCCCTTGGTTCCGAAGGTGTCTGCCGCCGTGAGCGCGAAGTTCTTACCGGAACGCCCGGCCAGATAGCTCAGCGTGCCGACATAGGCCATCAGGACCAGGTCTCCGACCAGGATGGCGGCCATCCCGGTGCCGAAGCCCAGGTTGTAGACCACGATGCCGGCGAACACGGCCGAGGTCATGATCATCGGGAAACCCACCCAGACCGCCGACACCGAGAACAGCGACTTGCGGGCAGACAGAGGGACCGGTTCGTTCTCGTACTCCTCGCCGAGGGCGGAGGGCGCTGTATCCATGGCTGTATACGGTGCGGTATACGGATTTCTCCGGCGTTTCACCGCATAAAGCTCCGGTTACGAGGTCCTCACCGCCATGCGTCCCAACGGTTTACGCATACGCAACACAACGCGTAGGTCCACGTAACAGAAACGTCGTCAACTCCCAGTGATCGGCCCGTCCGGGCCGCCACCCCCAGGAGATGTTGATGGATACAGGAACCACGGCATTCATGCTGTGTTGCATCATCGGCCTCACGCTGATGATTCCGGGTCTTGCCCTGTTCTACGGCGGCATGGTCTCGGTCAAGAGCTCGACGAACATGATGATGATGACGTTCGGCGCAGTCGCCCTGGTCGGCGTGCTGTGGGTGCTGTTCGGATTCTCGATGGTGTTCGGGACGTCCTACGGCGGGTTCGTCGGCAGCTTCACCGAATTCGCCGGCATGAAAGACCTCATGGAACCGATGACCACGGTCGCTGGTCTTCCGGTCAGCTTGTTCTCCATCTTCCAGGCCCTGTTCGCGGCCATCACGGTGGCACTGATCTCGGGCGCGGTGGCCGACCGGATGAAATTCGGCGCGTGGATGATCTTCGCCGCCGCCTGGGCGGTGCTGGTGTACTTCCCGGTCGCCCACTGGGTGTTCGCCTTCGACGGTGTCGTCACCGAGAACTCGGTCGGCGGCTGGATCGCCAACAAACTGCACGCCATCGACTTCGCCGGCGGTACCGCCGTGCACATCAACGCCGGCGCGGCCGCCCTGGCCGTGGCCATCGTCCTCGGCAAATCCGCCATGTTCGGCCAGCTGCGCAAGCCGCACAATGTTCCGCTGACCCTGCTGGGTGCGGGCATGCTGTGGGCCGGCTGGTATGCCTTCAACGGCGGGTCCGCCCTGGCCGCAGGCAATTCCGCGGCCATCGTCATGGTGACCACGTTCGTCGCCACCTGCGCGGCCACCCTGGCCTGGATCGGCGTCGAGAAGCTCAAGGACGGCCACGTCACCGGCGTGGGTGCCGCCTCGGGAGCGATCACCGGCCTGGTGGCCATCACCCCGGCCTGCGGCGCGGTCACCCCGATCGGCGCAATCTTCGTCGGTGCCATAGCCGGGGCGATCTGTGTCTACGCCGTCGGCTTCAAGGAGAAGCTGGGATATGACGACTCGCTCGACGTGGTCGGCGTGCACCTGGTCGGCGGCGTGGTCGGCACCCTGCTGATCGGCTTCTTCGCCAGCGAGGGCATGCCCAACGCCACCAACGGCCTGTTCTACGGCGGCGGCTTCGACCAGCTGTGGAAGCAGGCGGTCGCTGCCGGTGCGGTGATGGCCTATTCATTCGCGGTCGCGTTCGCCATCGCGTTCGTTCTCAAGAAGACCATCGGCATCCGCATCTCTTCCGAGGAAGAGGAGAAGGGCATCGATACCACGTTCCACCGGGATTCGGCCTACGAGCTCGAATTCGCCTGACAGTCAGTCCGATTCCCCGGCCCGGCTGCCGTGGACCGCTCTCACGGCAGCCGGTGACCGGGTTTTCTCGGCTCGCAGAAGTTTCCTCCTGTGATACCTTGATTCCCACCAAGAGATGAAAGCGTGAACGCTATGCCCACCGATCTCGCCACCCTCGCCGAGCAGTCCGGCACCAAGTTCATCCTCGCGCTGTTCGTAGACCTGCGCGGAAAGCCTTGCGCCAAACTGGTTCCCGTCCAATCCGTCGACCAGCTGGCCACCGAGGGCGTCGGTTTCGCCGGCTACGCCGTCGGCGCCATGGGGCAGGAACCCAAAGATCCCGATCTGATCGCCATCCCCGATCCGGCCTCGTTCACCCCGGTCCCCTTCATCAAGGATGGGCTGGCCCTCGTGCACTGCGATCCACATGTCGAGGGTGAGCCATGGCCGTACGCGCCGCGGGTGATCCTCAAAGGGATGATCCAGCAGGCTGCCGATGCCGGTTTCGAACCCTGGGTGGGCGCCGAGGTCGAGTACTTCCTGTTGCGGCGCAACGACGATGGCAACCTTGTCACCGCCGATGCCGCGGACACCGCAGCCCAACCCTGTTACGACGCGCGCGGTGTGACCCGGATGTACGACCACCTCACCGCGATCTCGACGGCGATGAACGCGCTGGGCTGGTCCAACTACGCCAACGACCACGAGGACGGCAACGGGCAGTTCGAGCAGAACTTCGAGTTCTCCGACGCATTGACCACCGCCGACCGGGTGATCACCCTGCGCTACCTGCTGTCGATGATCGCCGCCGAACGCGACATGGTGGCCACCTTCATGCCCAAGCCGTTCGCCGACCGTACCGGCAGCGGTCTGCACCTGCACATGTCACTCACCAGCGGTGGAAACCCGGTGTTCCCCACCGACTCCGACTCCCGCGGCCTGGGCTTGTCCGAGACGGCCTACGGGTTCATCGGCGGCATCCTGGACCACGCCTGCGCGTTGCAGTCCATCGTCGCGCCCACCGTCAACTCCTACAAGCGCACCGGCGCCACGTCGACGGCATCCGGCGCATCGTGGGCGCCGCGCAAGCCCAGCTACGGCGGAAACGATCGCACCCACTACATCCGCGTCCCCGACAGTCAACGCATCGAATTGCGCGGCGGCGACGGCTCGGCCAACCCGTACCTGGCGATCGCCGCCGCGCTGGGCGCCGGGCTGGACGGCGTCAAACGCAGCCTCGACCCGGGGGACGTGGGCGCCAAGGGACCGGCAGCACTGCCGCCCACCCTGCTGCACGCGATCGAGTCACTGGAGACCGACCCGATCGTCAACGGCGTGCTCGACGTCGCCGGCGACGGTGTCGCCTCCTACTTCGCCGGCATCAAACGCGACGAGTTCTTCGCCTACCACGGCTCGGTCACCCCGTGGGAAATCGACCAATACCTGACTGCGTTCTAGAAGGGAGACAACATATGTGCGGGATCGTGGGGCTACACCTGCGCACACCGGAGCTGTACCCGCGCCTGGGCGAACTGCTCAGCGCAATGCTGGGCGAGATGTCCGACCGCGGAGCCGATTCGGCAGGCATCGCGGTGTACGGAGACCCGGAGTGGTCGCCGTACGGGCAGGGCTGCGTCTCGGTGACCGACGTCGCGGAGAAACCCGACCTCGGTCCGGATGTGGATGTGGTGCAGGTTGATTCGACCTACCTGCTGTCGGCCGACATGGAATCCGAACAACTGCTCGGCCTGGTGCGCGCCGCCTACCCGTCGGCGCTCATCTCCGGGTTCGGCGCCGATCTGGCGGTGCTCAAAGGCGTGGGTCATCCCCGTGCTCTCACCGAGGCCTGGGGCCTGGCCAAGGCGCAGGGCTGGCAAGGAGTCGGGCACACCCGGATGGCCACCGAGTCCGCGGTGACGCCGTCGGGCTGCCACCCCTACACCGTCGGGCCCGGACAGTGCCTGGTGCACAACGGATCCTTCGCCAATCACGCCACGATCCGCCGCGAACTGCGCCGCGCCGGAGTGGTGTTCGACAGTGAGAACGACACCGAGGTGGGCGCCCGGTTCGTCGCCGAACAGCTGGCCGCGGGCCGCGATGTGGCGATCGCGCTGAAAGAGCTCTGCGCCACCTTTGACGGCTTCTACACACTGCTGGTCTCCGACCACGACTCGTTCGCCGTGGTCCGTGACGCGATCGCCTGCAAGCCCGCGGTGATCGCCGAGACCGCCGACTGGGTGGCGATGGCCAGCGAATACCGCGCCCTGGCCGGGCTGCCCGGAGTCGAGCAGGCACGTATTTGGGAACCGGAACCGGAGGTGGTCTACGCATGGAAACGTTAGTTGGATTCGATTTGGGCACCACGCCGCTGCGTGAGGTCAACGCCGCGCTGCATCAGCCAGATGTCGAGGGAGACTTCGTCATCGCCCATCCCGACGGTGCCCACAACGTGGCTGTCGGCCTCAACGCGCCGGTGCGGGTGACCGTCGAAGGCCACGTCGGCTACTACGCGGCGGGCATGAACCAGCTCGCCGACGTGACGATCAACGGCAACGCCGGAACCGGCGTGGCCGAGAACATGATGAGCGGCACGGTGCGCGTGACCGGAAATGCCTCGCAGTCGGCGGGTGCCACCGCACACGGCGGGCTGCTGGTCATCGAAGGAGACGCCGCCGCGCGCTGCGGCATCTCGATGAAGGGCGTCGACATCGTGGTGGGCGGCAACATCGGCCACATGAGCGCGTTCATGGCCCAGGCCGGCCGGCTCGTGGTGCGCGGCGACGCCGGGGAGGCGCTGGGCGACTCGATCTACGAGGCCCGCATCTACGTGCGCGGCGAGGTGGCCTCGCTGGGAGCCGACTGCGTCGCCAAGCCGATGCGGCCCGAGCACCACGCCGAGCTCGCGGAGTTGTTGGCAAAAGCGGGTTTTGACGACGACACCGCGGCCTACACCCGTTACGGCTCGGCTCGAAACCTGTACCACTTCCACGTCGACAACGCGAGCGAGTACTGATGCGCGAATCCGCCACCTTCGACCGATCCACGATCGCCGACATCCAGCGAGCCGCCGAGACCGGCATCTATGACATTCGCGGCTGGGGCGCCAAGCGGCGCCTCCCGCACTTCGATGACCTGCTGTTCCTGGGCGCGTCGATGTCCCGGTACCCACTGGAGGGCTACCGCGAGCGCTGCGGCACCGACGTGGTGCTCGGTGACCGGCACGCCAAACATCCTCTACACCTGGATATCCCGGTCACCATCGCGGGCATGAGCTTCGGCGCGCTGTCCGGCCCGGCCAAGGAGGCCCTCGGCCGCGGGGCCAGCGAGGCCGGCACCTCGACCACCACCGGCGACGGCGGTATGACGCCCGAAGAGCGTGGACAGAGCAAGCACCTGGTCTACCAGTACCTGCCTTCGCGCTACGGGATGAACCCCGACGACCTGCGCAAGGCCGATGCCATCGAGGTGGTGCTCGGCCAGGGCGCCAAACCCGGTGGCGGCGGAATGTTGTTGGGCCAGAAGATCTCCCCGCGCGTCGCCCAGATGCGCACGCTGCCCGAGGGCATCGACCAGCGCAGCGCCTGCCGGCACCCGGACTGGACCGGCCCCGACGATCTGACCATCAAGATCAACGAGCTGCGGGAGATCACCGACTGGGAGAAGCCCATCTACGTCAAGGTCGGGGCCACCCGCACGTACTACGACGTGAAGCTCGCCGTGCACGCCGGCGCCGACGTGGTGGTGGTCGACGGCATGCAGGGCGGTACCGCCGCCACCCAGGAGGTGTTCATCGAACACGTCGGCATCCCGACCCTGGCCGCGGTGCCGCAGGCCGTGCAGGCGCTGCAGGAACTGGGGGTCCACAGACAGGTCCAGTTGATCGTGTCCGGCGGCATCCGCACCGGGGCCGACGTCGCCAAGGCACTCGCGCTCGGCGCCGATGCCGTCGCGATCGGCACTGCCGCCCTGATCGCGCTGGGCGACAACCACCCCCGCCACGCCGCCGAGTACGAGAAGCTCGGCAGCGCGGCCGGCTTCTACGACGACTTCCAGGACGGGCGCGACCCGGCCGGCATCACCACCCAGGACCCGCAGCTGGCGGCTCGGTTCGACCCGGTCGAGGGTGGCCGGCGGCTGGCCAACTATCTGCGGGTGCTGACGATGGAAGCCCAGACCATCGCCCGGGCCTGTGGCAAGGCGCATGTGTGCCACCTGGAGCCCGAGGACCTGGTGGCGGTGACCATCGAGGCTGCCGCGATGGCACGGGTTCCGCTGGCCGGCACGAACTGGATTCCCGGCCGATGAGCGCTCGCGCGAAGAGCAGACAGCACAGCGTGAACGCCGACGTCGTGATCGTCGGCGGCGGGCTGGAAGGGACCGCGGCCGCCTGGGCGTTGAGTCAACGCGGTGTCACCGATGTGCTTGTGCTGGAGCGCAATACCGTCGGTTCCGGGATGACCGGGAAATCCAGCGGCATCGTGCGCTGCCACTACGGGGTGAGCTCACTTGCCGCCATGGCCACCGTCGGGCTCGAGGTGTTCGAGAAGGCCGAGCAGTACTTCGGCACCGATATCGGATTCCGGCAGACCGGCTACGTCGTCGGCGTCGGCGAACCCAACGTCGAGAACCTTCGCAAGAGCCTGGCCGCCCAGCGCGAGGTCGGGGTGCAGACCGAGGAGATCGACGCCGCCGAGGTGGCGAAGCTGTGGCCGTGGGCCGATCTGGAACCGTTCGCGGCCTTCGGCTGGGAGGCCCGTGGCGGCTACGGCGACGCCTACCAGACCGCGCAGGCTTTCGCGGTGTCGGCCAGGGCCGCCGGGGTGCGAATCCGCCAGGGCGCCAACGTGACCGAGCTGTCGCTCGACGGGGACCGGGTCACCGGCGTACGGCTGGCCGACGGCACGCACGTGTCGGCAGGCACCGTCGTCGTCGCCACCGGGGCCTGGACCCGTCCGTTCCTGGAGCCCTACGGCCTCGACATACCGATCCGCGTGCACCGGGAACAGATCGTGATGATCAAGCCCGGGCTGGACACGGGCCCCGTGCCGGTCTTCTCCGACCTGGTGTCGTTGCAGTACATCCGGCCCGAACCCAACGGAGAGCTGCTGTTCGGAAACTCCGATCTGGGCGAGCTGGAGAGCGCCGATCCCGACGACTATCTGAATCGGGCGACCGACGGCTTCATCGACCTGACCGTGGAGAAGGTGGGCACCCGGTTCCCCGGCTTCTCCGACGCGGCGATCGCCGGCAGCTATGCCGGTTGCTACGACGTCACGCCGGACTGGAACCCCGTCATCTCCGCAACCGGCATCGACGGCCTGCTGGTGGCGGCCGGCTTCAGCGGGCACGGGTTCAAGATCGCGCCGGCGGTCGGCAGGCTGGTCGCCGACCTGGTGACCGAGGGACGCAGCTGCGACCCGCGGATCCCCGAGTCGGATTTCCGGCTGACCCGGTTTGCGGAGGACAATTTGCTCACAAGCCGGTATCCGTACGTCGGTGCCGGGGAGATGCGCTAGACAGGAGTGCCGTGAGCGACCTGCCCCTGCTCCGCAATGCGGGCACCGCCCGCGAACGCGACCCGCACGAACCGGTCGAGGAGCTGGAGTTCGAAGCGGCGATCGGGCGCAATGTCCGTCAACTGCGCCAGCAGCACGGGCTCACCGTCGCCGACATGGCCGCCCGGGTGGGCATCTCCAAGGCCATGCTGTCCAAGATCGAGAACGCCCAGACCTCGTGCAGCCTGTCCACCCTGGCGTTGCTCGCCAAGGGGCTCGACGTCCCGGTGACCAGCTTGTTCCGCGGGGCCGACGTCGAACGCCCGGCGGCGTTCGTCAAGGCGGGCACCGGTCCGGAGATCGTGCGCAACGGCACCAAGCAGGGGCACGAGTATCAGCTGCTCAGCTCGCTGCGCGGGGAGCACAAGCGGCTGGAATGCCTGCACGTCACGCTGACGGAGAAGAGTCAGACCTACCCGCTGTTCCAGCATCCCGGCACCGAGTTCATCTACATGCTCGCCGGCGTCATGGACTACAGCCACAGCCGTTCGGTCTATCGGTTGCAGCCCGGCGACTCGCTGCAGATAGACGGGGAAGGCGCGCACGGACCGGTTGACCTGATCGAACTGCCGATCCGATTCCTGTCGGTGATCGCCTTCCCCGATTCGCAGGTGTGACTCACCCTCGCGGTCACTGCTCGTAGATGCTCATGATCCGCTGCGGGCCGTGGTGGTTGTGCCAGCCGGGCTTCATGCCGGGGGCCGGGGTCGCGTAGGTGTCGGGGCTGTAGAGGTTGCCCGGGCCCTGTGGCTCCTGCGCGGCGGCCGTACCGGCCAGGCCGAGCGCCACGGCGCCGAAGACACCCGCGGACAGGATGGGCAGTGCCAGAGCCTTGGAGAACTTCGTCATGATCGTGAATCCTTCTGTCTCAGTTGAGTTTTCGTTTTCAGTTGCGGCTCGTTGAACCACTGAGACAAGAATGCGATCCGAACGGCTTCGGGTCTGTCGGGCAATCGGCCGGTGCGGCTGGTGAAGATGCGTTCCCCCGATCGGGGGAAGCGCACGTCAACCGCGGGTTTTGGCCAGCGAATCGCGCGGAGTACAGTTGAGCGCGTGCAGCGGGTGCTCCTTCTCGGACGCCGCGACGGGGTCTGACCAGACCGGCTTCCTGTCGCGGGTTTTTGCGATGCGCCGGTCGGGTCCCCTATCAACTCCCGGAGCAAAAACCATGACCACCCCCGACATCTCTGCAGATGCCTTCAGCTCGGTTCGCGAGATCAAGACGCCGGCCGGCGCCCCCAACCCCGGACAACCCGTCTGGAACACCCAGCGCGGCTCCTCCATGCCGGTCAGCCGCTACCGCAGCTTCGCCGAAGAGGTCCCCGGCGGCAGCCCGGCCTTCGGCACCGGCGTCCCGTTCGACCGCACCTGGCCGGACCGCGTCATCGACAAGGCACCCATGTGGTGCGCGGTCGACCTGCGTGACGGCAACCAGGCCCTGATCGACCCCATGAGCCCGGCGCGCAAGCGCCGCATGTTCGACCTGCTGGTACGGATGGGCTACAAGGAGATCGAGGTCGGCTTCCCGTCCGCGAGCCAGACCGACTACGACTTCGTCCGGGAGATCATCGAGGACGGCGCGATCCCGGACGACGTCACCATCCAGGTGCTGACCCAGTGCCGGCCCGAGCTGATCGAGCGCACCTTCGAGGCCTGCGCGGGTGCACCCCAGGCCATCGTGCACTTCTACAACTCGACGTCCATCCTGCAGCGCCGCGTGGTGTTCCGCGCCGACCGCGCGGCCGTCAAGAAGATCGCCACCGACGGCGCCACGATGTGCGTCGAAGAGGCCAAGAAGTACCCCCAGACCCGCTGGCGCTTCGAGTACTCCCCCGAGTCCTACACCGGCACCGAGCTGGAGTACGCGGTCGAGGTGTGCAACGCCGTCGCCGATATCGTCAAGCCCACGCCCGAGTGGCCGCTGATCGTCAACCTGCCCGCCACTGTCGAGATGGCCACCCCGAACGTCTACGCCGATTCCATCGAGTGGATGAGCCGGCACCTGGCCCCACGCGACTCGATCATCCTGAGCCTGCACCCGCACAACGACCGTGGAACCGGCGTTGCCGCAGCCGAATTGGGCTACCAGGCCGGCGCCGACCGCATCGAGGGCTGCCTGTTCGGCAACGGCGAGCGCACCGGCAATGTCTGCCTGGTGACGCTGGGGCTGAACATGTTCAGCCGCGGGGTCGATCCGCAGATCGATTTCTCCAACATCGACGAGATCCGTCGCACGGTCGAGTACTGCAACCAGCTGCCCGTACACGAACGTCACCCCTACGGCGGCGACCTGGTCTACACCGCCTTCTCCGGCAGCCACCAGGACGCCATCAACAAGGGCCTGGACCAGATGAAGTTCGATGCCGACGAAGCTGACGTCGATGTTGATGATCTCCTGTGGCAGGTGCCCTACCTGCCGATCGACCCCAAGGACGTCGGCCGCACCTACGAGGCCGTGATCCGGGTGAACTCGCAGTCCGGCAAGGGCGGCGTGGCCTACATCATGAAGGCCGACCACGGCCTGGTGCTGCCACGCCGGCTGCAAATCGAGTTCAGCCAGGCCATCCAGCAGATCACCGACGGCGAGGGCGGCGAGGTGTCCCCCAAGGAGATCTGGGGCGCGTTCTCCGAGGAGTACCTGGCCCCGATCACCCCGCTGGAGCGCATCCGCCAGAAGGTGGTCGCCTCCGAGGTGGACGGCGGCACCGACACCATCACCGCGATCGTGAAGATCGACGGTGTCGAGCGCGAGATCATCGGCGCCGGTAACGGCCCGCTGGCGGCATTCGTCGACGCCCTGGGCGCCATCGGCTACGACATCAACGTGCTGGACTACTCCGAACACGCCATGTCCTCGGGTGAACAGGCGCAGGCCGCGGCCTACGTCGAGGCGTCGATCGGTGGCCGGACCGTCTGGGGCGTCGGCATCGCGACTTCGATCACAACTGCATCACTTCGCGCGGTCGTATCTGCCGTCAACCGCGCCGCGCGTGCTTAGCTGACGTCGGCGTAGATCCCTACGCCGACGTCAACTACAAGGAGTGACCCATGGACTGGGGTCCGACATGGGATTTCCTGTGGCATTTCCTGATCATCTTCGCCTGGATCGCCTACCTGCTGGTCCTGTTCCAGATCCTCACGGACCTGTTCTGGCGTGATCACAAGACCTCCGGCTGGATCAAGGCCGTATGGGTGGTCTTCCTGATCGTGTTCCCGTGGATCACCGCGCTGATCTACCTCATCGCCCGCGGTAAGGGCATGTCGGAGCGGGCACAGGCGGCAGCGCAGGCGGCCAAGCAGGAGACCGACGCCTACATCCGCGAGGCGGCCGGCCGGTCCCCGGCGCAGGAGATCGCCGACGCCAAGGCGCTGCTGGACGCCGGCACGATCACCCAGGCCGAGTTCGACGGGCTGAAGGCCAAGGCGCTGAGCTGAGCCGTCGGCTCAGAAGAGCGTGTACTGATCGCTCTCGGGCGCGGTGTCGATGAACTCCTCGACATTGGCGCCACCGACGACATGGGCCAGCAGGCCCATGAACGTCTCGTCGTCGAGCAGTGGCACGCCCAACTCGGCTGCCTGGTAGCCCTTGCCCTGGTCGGGGGCGGGCTCGTTGCACAGGACCAGCGAAGTCTGCTGGTCCACCAGGTCCGTGTAGGCCAGCCCGGCGTGCAGGATGCGCTCGATCAGCTCCTCATGGGTGCGGGCCACCTCCGCCGAGAGCGCCACCCGCATGCCCTGAACGAGTGGCCGCCCCGGCACGTAGACACCCGGGTTGGCGTACTCGCACGGCAGCCGCGAGGCCAGCACCTTCAACGGCCGCAACTCCTCATGGGTGATGTGGCCGTTGGGCCAGCGGCGACGGCTCACCTCCCGCAGCGGCAGCCAGACCTTGCGGTCACGGGCCCGGGCCAGGGTCGGTTTCAGGATCTGGGCCAGCACCAACGCGTCGTCGAGGGCATCGTGAGGTTTCATCTGGCTCACGCCCCAGTGCGCGGCCAGCGTCTCCAACCGCAGATTCTCGGTGCCCAGGGCCAGCCGGCGGGCCAGCTCGACGGTGCACATCACACTGTCGATCGGCAGCTCGGCACCGACCAGCTCGGCCTCGGCGGTCAGGAAGCTGTAGTCGAAGCCCACGTTGTGCGCGACCAGCGTGCGTCCGCGCAGGATCGCGCTCAACTCACCGACGACGTCGCCGAAGGTCGGCTGGCCCTCCAGCATCTCGGCGGTCAGCCCGTGGACATGGGTGGGCCCGGGATCCACCCCCGGGTTCAGCAGGGAGGCCACGCTGCGCTCGACGTTGCCGTCGTCCCCGAGTGCCAGTGCGGCGACGCTGACGATGCGAGCCTGCCCGGGCCGGAATCCCGTGGTCTCCACGTCGACGACCGCCCAGCCCGCTCCCGGCTCTTCCGCCGGCCTGCCCCACGCGCTGCTCATATTCGCCAGGATGGCACGCAGGCCCGACAGAGTCGCCCGGCGCGCCTGCGTGTCGTGCCCCTAAAATCGCCGGAATGCTGACCCTTCGCGGGCGCGCCGCACTGGCCGCCGGATCCACCGCGCGCTGGGCGTCGCGGGTCACCGGACGCGGCGCGGGCGCGATGATCGGCGGGCTGGTGGCGATGACCCTGGACCGCTCGATCCTGCGCCAACTGGGCCAGGGCCGCCGCAGCGTCGTCGTGACCGGCACCAACGGCAAGTCGACCACCACCCGGATGATCGCGGCCGCGCTGGCCACACTCGGGCCGGTGGCCAGTAACTCCGAAGGCGCCAACATGGACGCCGGGCTGGTGGCGGCGCTGGCCTCAGCGCGCGACGCCACGCTGGCCGCCCTGGAAGTCGACGAGATGCACGTCCCGCACGTCAGCGACGCGGTGAACCCGTCGGTCATCGTGCTGCTGAATCTGTCCCGCGACCAGCTGGACCGGGTCGGTGAGATCAACCACATCGAACGGACCCTGCGCGGCGGGCTGGCCCGCCATCGCGACGCGGTGATCGTGGCCAACTGCGACGACGTCCTGATGACCTCGGCCGCCTACGACAGCCCCAACGTGGTGTGGGTGGCCGCCGGCGGCAGCTGGTCCGGCGACTCGGTGAGCTGCCCGCGATCCGGCGAGATCATCGAGCGCAACGGACGGGACTGGTACTCGACCGGCAGCGACTTCAAACGCCCCAGCCCGCAGTGGTGGTTCGACGACACCCACATCTACGGACCCGACGGCCTCGTGTTGCCGATGACGCTGGCCCTGCCCGGTGCCGTCAACCGTGGCAACGCCACCCAGGCGGTCGCGGCCGCGGTGGCGCTGGGTGCCGACCCGGCCGCAGCGGTGGCCGCGGTATCGACCGTCGACGAGGTGGCCGGGCGGTATCGCACCGTGCAGATCGGCGCCCACACCGCGCGGATCCTGCTGGCCAAGAACCCGGCCGGCTGGCAGGAGGCGCTGTCCATGGTTGACAAGCACGGCGCCGGCGTCGTCATCTCGGTCAACGGGCAGGTGCCTGACGGTGAGGACCTGTCGTGGCTGTGGGACGTGCGGTTCGAACACTTCGACGACACCCAGGTGGTGGCCGCCGGTGAGCGCGGCACCGATCTGGCGGTGCGACTCGGGTACGCCGGCGTCGAGCATTCACTGGTGCACGACACCATCGCCGCGATCGACTCCTGCCCGCCCGGGCACGTCGAGGTGATCGCCAACTACACCGCGTTCCTGCAACTGAATCGGCGGATCTCGTGACAGTTCAGATCGGGCTCGTGCTGCCCGACGTGATGGGAACCTACGGAGACAGCGGCAATGCCGTGGTGCTGCAACAGCGCTTGCGGCTGCGCGGTATCGAGGCCGAGATCGTGGAGATCACGCTGGCCGACCCGGTGCCCGACTCGCTGGACCTGTACACCCTCGGCGGCGCCGAGGACTACGCGCAGCGGTTGGCCACCAAACACCTGATCCGGTATCCCGGTCTGCAACAAGCAGTTTCGCGCGGTGCGCCGGTGCTCGCGATCTGCGCGGCGATCCAGGTCCTCGGCCACTGGTACGAGACCTCGGCCGGTGAGCGGGTGGAAGGTGTCGGGCTGCTCGACGTCACCACGTCGCCGCAGGAGGCCCGCACCATCGGCGAGGTGGCCTCCACTCCCCTGCTCGACGGGCTCACCCAGCCGCTGACCGGTTTCGAAAATCACCGTGGCGGAACCATTCTGGGCCCCGACGCCAAGCCGCTGGCCGCCGTCACGAAAGGTGCAGGCAACCGCCTGGGCGACGGCTACGACGGTGCCGTGCAAGGCAGCGTGGTGGCCACCTATCTGCACGGGCCGTGCCTGGCCCGCAATCCGGAACTGGCGGACCACCTGTTGTCGCGAGTGGTGGGTGAGCTGCCGCCGCTGCAGCTGCCCGAGGTCGACCTGTTGCGCCGCGAACGTCTGGCCGCCCCGCGCCGGGTCTAGCGCCGAAACCGCATTCCAGCAGGGGCCTACTCGCACTTTCTCTGCTGGAATGCCATTTCGACGAGCTAGGCGAAGACGTCGGCGGCCGCGGCGATCTTGGCCGCGGCATCGGCCAGAATCGGCTCGCCATGGCCGAATCCAGCGATCTGCGCGCCCGTAGCGGCAAGCTTGGCCACCGAGTCCGCGAGCTCGGCGCGGTCGGTGTTGAAGACACCGAGGATCACCTGGCCGTTGAACTCGGCAACCACGTCGCCGGTGAGCACTGCGTCGGCCGCCGGGAGATAGAGCGCGATGCTGCCCGGCGTGTGGCCGGGCACTCCGATCACCTGGGCCCCGCCGGCGAAATCCAACACGTCACCGTCGCCCACCACCGCGTCCACCCGGCAGGCCGGGCCATGCGGCGAGGCGTCGAAATCCGGACGGAGCGTGCGCTCCGCGTCGGTCAGCACCGGCAACGGCCCGGGTTCGCACCCGCGGACGAACTCGGCGTCACCCTTGCCTGCTATGACCTCCACGTCAGACCAGTCGGCGATTTCGGCGGCCGCACCGCAGTGGTCTTCGTGAAAATGGGTGAGCACGATGCGCTTGACGTGAATCCGTCGCAGGCGCAGTTCGGCGAGCGCATCGGCGATCAACTCCGCACTGTCGGACCAGCCGGTGTCGATCAGCGTCACACCGTCGGGCTCGGTCCACAGGTAGCTGTTGAGCAGATGAGCCTGGCCGCCGGGGATCCGCAGTCGGTACAGCGAGGGCGCCATCAAGAGTAGATCGGGCATGACACGACGCTAGTTGCTCGCGACGAGAAGCCCGTCGCCGGCTTTGACGACAGATCTTCACGCTGTGTCCGCGAACCGGACAAAATTGCTACCTGTGTAAACCCTATGATTGCCGGCGTCGGTTCGGCGAAGGCGTGATCCAGGCCCGCACCGATCCGAATAGTCGCCTTCCTCACATCATCGCCGCAAATTGCGACGCGTCACCTTCAGCCAAAGCTACCGGCCAGTAGGACCATTTAGTAGACCATTGATGGCCCATTGGGCAAACCAGTGACGGGCCCCGCCACATCGGCCCCGACCCCTGATTCAGGGTGCGAAGCCGGGCCGTCGAGTTGTTTGCCATAGCCCGGGGGTCGGGATCTCCATTCGAATGCCTTGGCAAACGAATCGATGCATCCCCAGAAGCCTAGGCCGTCTCATTATGTGAACTAACTATGGACTTGACGTGGCGATATGTGTTCAATCTGTTATTACTTTCAAGTAAGTATCAGCTCCGCCTTAAGGAGCAAGCAAAGGAATAGATTGATGCAAACCGCTGTTCGCTCATACCTGACTGCCGGTGTGGCCCTGGCCGGCGCGGGCGTCATTGCCGTCAGCCCGGTCGCGCCAACCCCGACGGACATTCAACTGCCCGCCATTCATGCGTCATCGGCAGCAGTGACGCTTAATGCTCTGACCAACCCGCTGGATGCGTGGGCACAGACCCTGTCCAACGCGGGTACCAACCTGCAGGCGCTCGGCGAGCAACTGCTGGCCAACGACTTCCCGGTGTTGCGGACCATCATCAGCAATCAGATCGGCAACGCAACGGTCGTCGGCAACACGCTTCAGGCCTATGCGGAGAGCCTCACGACCACGCTTCAGGGCCTACCCGAGGCCTTGCAGACGGCTTCCGACCTGATCTCCCAGGGCGAGATCACGGCCGCCGTAGACGGCCTGACCTTGAGCCTCCTTCCGGCGATCCTCGGCCTGCTCGACGTCACGAACAACACGTGGTCCGCGGTCAACACCACGGCGCAAAACGTCGTGAACGTGATCAAACAGGTGCCGAACATCGTGACCGCGGTGGCACTGCCGGCCGCCTTCCCGATCCTGTCGGTGGTGAACGGACTGGCCGCAACCGCCGAAGAAGTCGTCAAGGCTGTCAACGCCGGAGATACGGAAGCTGCCGCCAGCGCGCTGATCAACGCACCGGCGACCCTCACGGACGCATTCCTCAACGGCAAGGGCACGATTCTGGGGATCATCCCGGTCCCAGGACTGTTGTCTCCGTCGTCCCCGCTCGGCGTCCTGGGCAGCGGACCCATCGCATCCCTGCTCGATCTGCCCAAGACCATCGCCGACGTGCTCGACCCGAACCCACTGGCACCGGCCACCTCGTCGACGGCAGTCCGCTCCGCCAAGCTGGCCGGCACACCCGTCAACGCACTCAGCAGCGGCGTCCCGGCGCGTACCGTCACGCTCAGCGCTCCTGCCGCCGAGACCGATCCGGCAACAGCTTCGGATGCGGAGACCACAGCAGTCAGCCCCGTGGCGACATCCCACGCGGACGACTCGACCTCGGATTCGACCTCGACCTCGGATTCGACCTCGACCAAGGCACCGGCCAAAACGTCGGTGTCGGTCAAGACGGCGGTCAAGAAGCCGGACGTCACCGCGAACCCGGCGAAGCAGATCCGCGACAACATCAAGAAGGCCACTCAGCGGTTGGCGGGGAAGACCACCGACAGCTCCAGCGCTGCGGGTAGCTCGGGTGCGGACAAGGGCCACTCCGCCACCGGCAAGGCCGGCCACAAGAGCGGTGGCGCCCACAAGGACTAGCCACTGATCCTGAAAGTTCCGCCGAAACCGCATTCCAGCAGGCCTCTACTTGAACTTTGCCTGCTGGAATGCGGTTTCGCGGTGTCTGGGGTCCCACCCGCGGGCGGTCAATGCACGGAAGGCCCGTTGGATGACCTCAGTTTCGTGATCCTCCTTGATGACCCGCATGACGTCCCATCCGAGCTGGGCCAGTTTCGGCAACACCTTCAGATCCTTGACGTACTGAGCACGGTCCGTCTGGTGCTGGCCACCGTCATACTCCGAGGCGACCTGAAACTCCTCCCAGCCCATGTCGACTGTGCGAACGACGCGCCCCCACTCGTCGACGATGGCGATCTGGGTCGCCGGCCGCGGCAGCCCGGCATCGATGTAGAGCAGCCGCAGCCGAGTCTCCGGAGGTGACGCCGCGCCACCGTCCACCAGCGGCAGCACAGCCTTGAGCTTCGCCACCCCGCGGGCACCTCGATAGCGTTTGGCCAGCAAGAGCACGTCCTCGACGGAAAACGGACACGCGCGCATCAACGCATCCAGGCGTTCGAGGGCCTTTTTGCGTGGTAAGAATCGGCCGAGATCGAAAGCCGTGCGCGCCGGCGTCGTCACCGGAATGCCTGCAACGCAGGTGATCTCGTCGTCCGCGATCCGCTCGTGCCGGGCGACGATGCCCGATGGCGACCGGATGTAGTCCCAGATCAGCTCGACTGCGACGTCGTCGTCCACCCACTCTGCGCCGTGCAGCGCCGAGGCCGCAACGCCTGTCACGATGCCCTCGCGCCGCGTCCACAGAAAAGCCGCGGTGGTGCGATCTCGAAGCGACAACGACTGGCCCTTCGGCACGTGGACGTTCCGAAAGATCGGCCGGTACCAACGCTGCAGTTCATGCCTCGTGACGAGGCCGCCGGCAACCGCCTCAGTGCCGATGAATATCTCCCCCATGGGCAGATGCTTGCCCTTGGGTATGACATGTCCGCCGAAACCGCATTCCAGCAGGAAAAGTGCGGGTAGAGGCCTGCTGGAATGCCGTTTCGGCGGAAAGGGGCTAAGCCATCGCGCGACGGCCGGCCAAAGCCCGGCCCAGGGTGAGCTCGTCTGCGAACTCCAGATCGCCGCCCATCGGCAGGCCTGAGGCGATGCGGGTGACGGTCAGGCCCGGGATGTCGCGCAGCATCCGCACCAGATAGGTGGCCGTCGCCTCACCCTCGGTGTTGGGGTCGGTGGCGATGATCACCTCAGCCACGTCGACGCCGTCGACACGTTCACCGATCCGGTTGAGCAGCTCCCGGATGCGCAATTGGTCGGGCCCGATGCCGGACAACGGATCCAACGCGCCGCCCAGCACGTGGTAGCGACCGCGGAATTCGCGGGTGCGCTCGACGGCCTGCACGTCCTTGGGCTCCTCGACCACGCACACAAGTGAGGCGTCGCGGCGGGGATCCTTACAGATCCGGCAGCGTTCCTCATCGGAGACGTTGCCGCACACCGCGCAGAAGGTGACGCCGTCACGGATGCGGCCCAGTACCGCGGTCAGCCGATCGATGTCCGGCGGCTCGACGCTCAGCAGGTGGAAAGCGATCCGCTGCGCGCTCTTGGGCCCGATACCGGGCAGCTTGCCGAGCTCGTCGATCAGATCCTGAACCGGGCCTTCGAACACTTACAGCCCCGGAAGTCCGAACCCGCCCAGCCCGCCGGCCAGCGGGCCCAGACGGCTCTGCGCCAGGGTGGTCACCTGATTGGAGGCATCGGCAAGGGCCCCGACGATGAGGTCCTGCAGGGTCTCGACATCCTCAGGGTCGACGACCTTGGGATCGATCGCCACCGCGACCACCTCCCCGCTGCCCTTGACCGTGACCTGGACGAGCCCGCCGCCGGCCTGGCCGTGCACCTCTGAGTTGGCCAGCGCCTCCTGCGCCTCCATGAGCTGCTGCTGTACCTGCTGCGCCTGCGCCAGCAGGGCCGACATGTCGGGCGTGCCTCCGGGTTGCATGAGTGGTCCCCTTGCCGTGTTGATTAAGTCTTGGTCTCGACTTGGTTGCTCTCGCCTGTCGGCGGCGATTCGGACTTTCAGCCTAGTCGGCGTGCGGGCTAGCGTGGCGCCCGTGCGAGTCCCAGCCTGTGTGCGTGTCGGCACCGCCATGGTCAGCAGCGTCATCGTCGCTGCGGCCGTCCCCGCCGTCGTCGACGCTCCCCACGCCAACGCCGCCCCCGCCAACATCGCCGGCATGATCGTGTTCCTCGATCCCGGCCACAACGGCGCCAACGACGCGTCGATCAGCCGTCAGGTGCCCACCGGCCGCGGCGGCACCAAGGACTGCCAGGCCAGCGGCACCTCCACCGAGGACGGCTTCCCCGAGCACACCTTCACCTGGGACACCACGCTGCGGGTCCGCGCCCTGCTGAACCAGATGGGCGTGCGTACCGCGATGTCGCGCGGCAACGACAACGCGCTGGGACCATGCGTCGATGAGCGGGCCTCGATGGCCAACGCCCTGCGACCCAACGCCATCGTGTCCATCCACGCCGACGGCGGCCCGGCCAACGGCCGCGGCTTCCACGTGCTCTACTCGTCGCCGCCGCTGAACAATGTGCAGGCCGGACCGTCGGTCCAGTTCGCCAAGACCATGCGGGATCAGCTGTCCGCGTCGGGCATCCCGCCCGCCACCTACATCGGCTCAGGTGGTCTGGACGCCCGCTCCGACATCGCCGGGCTGAACCTGGCGCAGTTCCCGTCGATCCTCGTCGAGTGCGGCAACATGAAGAACCCGGTCGACTCCAGCCTGATGAAGACCCCGGAGGGCCGGCAGAAGTACGCCGAGGCCATCGTCCGGGGTGTCACGGCCTACCTGGGCAGCCAGGCGGTCGCTGCCCCGGCTCCGGCGCGCTAGCTCTCGAGTTCCTTCTTCAGGTTGGCCAGCACCTCGTCCTGGATCTTGCGCAGGCCCAGCGGCGCGAAGGTCTTCTCGAAGAAACCCTTGATGCCGCCGGCACCGGTCCAGCTGGTCTTGAGATTGACCGACGATCCGTTGCCCGCCGGGGCCACGGTCCAGTTGGTCACCAGGCTGGAGTTGGCGTCCTTCTCGATCACCGTGTGGCCGGCCACGTCCACCGATGCCTTGATGTCACGCACGCGGGACTCGGTGGCCTGCAGCTTCCAGCCGGCCACGGTGCCGGCGCCCTGACCACCCTCGAGCACCTGGTAATCGCGGTAGTGCGAGGAAAGGATCTTCGGGCGCACGGTCTGGTAGTCCGCGATCGCGGCGAACACAGCGGCCGGCTCGGCGTTGATCAGAACCGTGCTGACCGCACTGACCTGTCCCATGACTGAAACTCCTTTAACTCGTGTCTGCGGTCGCATCGTCGGCAACCTCCGACTAGCGTATATGTGTGTCCGTTGTTACGACTGACGCACAAGCTGTCCATGCCATGGGCGTGCAGCGCCTACTGGACAGTTACCGCGCCATACCGCCCAATTCGACGGTGCGGCTTGCCAAGCCCACGTCGAACCTCTTCCGTGCGCGAGATCGCAGCAATACCAAGGGTCTGGACGTATCGGGGCTGACCAAGGTGATCGCGGTCGACGCCGAAGCCCGAACCGCCGATGTGGCGGGTATGTGCACCTATGAGGATCTGGTGGCGGCGACGCTGCCGCACGGCCTGGCGCCGCTGGTGGTGCCACAGCTCAAGACCATCACGCTGGGCGGCGCGGTCACCGGACTGGGCATCGAGTCGACGTCATTTCGCAACGGCCTGCCGCACGAATCTGTGCTGGAGATGGACATTCTCACCGGAGCCGGTGAGATCGTCACCGCATCTGCGGATCAGCACGCCGATCTGTTCCGCACATTCCCCAACTCCTATGGCACGCTGGGTTATTCGACCCGGCTGCGGATCGAGCTGGAACCCGTCGCGCCGTTTGTCGCCTTGCGCCACCTACGATTTCACTCGCTGGCCGACCTCGTCGCGGCCATGGATCGCATCATCGAGACCGGTGGGCTCGACGGCGAGCCGGTCGATTACCTCGACGGCGTGGTGTTCAGCGCCGACGAGAGCTACCTGTGCGTCGGTTTCAAGACGACCACGCCGGGCCCGGTCAGCGACTACACCGGCCAGAACATCTACTACCGGTCGATCCAGCACCCAGAAGGTGAGAAGCACGACCGGCTGACGATTCACGACTACCTGTGGCGGTGGGACACCGACTGGTTCTGGTGCTCGCGGGCATTCGGCGCACAGAACCCGATGATCCGGCGGTTCTGGCCACGCCGGCTGCGGCGCAGCAGTTTCTACTGGAAGCTGGTGGGCTACGACCAGCGGTTCAACATCGCCGACCGGATCGAGACGCACTACGGACGCCCACCCCGGGAGCGGGTGGTGCAGGACGTCGAGGTGCCCATCGAACGGTGCGCGCAGTTCCTCACCTGGTTCCTGGACAACGTGCCGATCGAGCCCATCTGGCTGTGCCCGCTGCGGCTACGTGAGGACGACCGCAGCGGCGCCGGCTGGCCCTTGTATCCCCTTCGCGCCCACCACACCTACGTCAACGTCGGCTTCTGGTCCTCGGTACCGGTGGGCCCGGTGGAGGGCCACACGAACAAGCTGATCGAGGCCAAGGTCAGCGAACTCGACGGCCACAAATCCCTGTATTCCGATTCCTACTATCCGCGTGAGGATTTCGACCAGCTATACGGCGGCGAGACCTACAAGACCGTCAAGAAGTCCTACGACCCCGATTCGCGTCTGTTTGACCTGTACTCGAAAGCCGTCTTGCGCCGATGAACGGAGAACAGCGATGACCACCTTCAAAGAACACTCGACGCACGCAACCGATCACAAGCTCAAGCTGGCCGAGATCCTGGAGATCTTCGCGTCGGGCTCGCAGCCGCTGAAGTTCACCGCCTACGACGGGAGCACCGCGGGCCGCCCGGACGCGACCCTCGGTCTCGACCTCAAGACGCCACGCGGCACCACTTATCTGGCCACCGCCCCAGGGGATCTGGGCCTGGCCCGTGCCTATGTGTCCGGTGACCTTGAGCTGCACGGGGTACATCCCGGCGACCCGTACCCACTACTGTGCGCACTGGCCGAGAAGATGGCCTTCAAGCGTCCGCCCGCCCTGGTGTTGGCCAACATCGTCCGCTCCATCGGCATCGAGCACCTCAAGCCGATCGCGCCGCCTCCCCAGGAGGCGCTGCCGCGGTGGCGGCGAGTGGTGGAAGGGTTGCGGCACAGCAAATCCCGTGACGCCGAGGCGATCCATCATCACTACGACGTGTCGAACACCTTCTACGAATGGGTGCTCGGACCGTCGATGACCTACACCTGCGCGTGCTACCCGGATGCCGACGCCAGCCTGGAAACCGCGCAGGACAACAAGTACCGGCTGGTGTTCGAGAAGCTGCGGCTGCAGCCCGGCGACCGCCTGCTCGACGTCGGTTGCGGGTGGGGCGGCATGGTGCGCTACGCCGCGCGCCACGGCGTCAATGCCCTCGGGGTGACGCTGTCCAAGGAGCAGGCGCGGTGGGCCCAGGAGGCCATCGCCAAGGAGGGGCTCAGCGACCTGGCCGAGGTGCGTCACGCCGATTACCGCGACATCACCGAGACCGGGTTCGACGCGGTGTCATCGATCGGCCTGACCGAGCACATCGGAGTGCACAACTACCCGTCGTACTTCGGCTTCCTGAAGTCGAGGATGCGTCCCGGCGCGCTGCTGCTCAACCACTGCATCACCCGCCACGACAACCGAAGCGGAGCGGCCGCGGGCGGCTTCATAGACCGGTACGTGTTCCCCGACGGGGAGCTCACCGGCTCCGGGCGCATCATCACCGAGGTCCAGGACGTCGGCCTCGAGGTGATGCACGAGGAGAACCTGCGCAACCACTACGCGATGACGCTGCGCGACTGGTGCGCCAACCTCGTCGAGCACTGGGACGAGGCGGTGGCCGAAGTCGGGCTGCCCACCGCCAAGGTCTGGGGCCTGTACATGGCCGGCTCACGGCTGGGCTTCGAGACGAATGTGGTTCAGCTACACCAAGTTCTGGCCGTCAAGCTCGATGACCGCGGCAACGACGGCGGCCTGCCGCTGCGGCCGTGGTGGACGCCCTAGACCGGGCTGCCGACAGGTCAGCTCTCGATTTTTCGCGCGCCCAGCTCGTTCTGCAGCAGTTCCAGGGCGACCTCTTCTGGGTCACGACGCGGGCCGGCCTCGGTCTGTGAAGCTTCGGCGAGCATCTCTGCTTCTTCCTGCTCCGGAGAGGGCGGGGGTTCCGGATCCGGCACCGCCTCGGGTTCGGGAATGACCCGGCCCGGTCGCGTGGGCACCCGTGGCGGAGGCTTGGCGGCCTTCGGTGGGGGCGGCGGGGCCGCCTCCGCGGTGCCGACCTCACAGCGGATCTGCCAATCCACCCCGAGTGCGTCCTTCAACGCATCCCGGATCACATCGGCATTGCGCGACTCGGTCAACCGCTTGGCCAGCGGTGGCGAGTCATGGGACAGCACAAGAGTTTTGTCCTCGACTGCGCGCACAATCGCCCCGGACAGCATCACCTCGGTGGTGCGGCTGCGCTCACGCACCTTCTCGCGCACCGTCGTCCACATCGAGCGGACGGCGGCGGCGTTGGGTTCACCACCGGGGGTGACCGCCGCGGGTGCCGGAGCGGGCTCGGGCTCAGGTTCGGGTTCCGGGGCGGGCTCGGGCTCGAAGTCGGGCTCTCGTCCGGCACGCCCATAATGTCGCAGATGATCTGAAGCGGCAGCGGTGATGCCACTTCTTCGACGAAATCCGCGGTGCCGTCCGGATGTGCGTCCACCATCTCCGATACCAGCCGATGCCGCGGCCTCACCGGCGGGGATCGACAGGTCGAGCCGGGTCTCGATGCGTTCGATGCGCTGCAGCAGCGCCGATTCGGTGTCGTGTGCCGAGGGAAGCAGCAGCCGGGCGCACACCACTTCCAGCAGCAACCGCGGCGCGGTGGCACCGCGCATCTCGCCGAGACCGGCGTGCACCACCTCGGCATAGCGGGTCAGCGTGCCCGCACCCAGCTTGGCGGCCTGCTCGCGCATGCGTTCCAGCACGTCGGCCGGCGCGTCGACGACACCGCGGGTGACCGCGTCGGGAACGGCCTGCAGCACGATCAGGTCGCGGAAGCGTTCCAGCAGATCGGTGGCGAACCGCCGCGGGTCATGACCGGCGTCGATGACCGCCTCCACGGCACCGAACAACGCGGCCGCATCCCCGGCAGCCAATGCCTCGACGGCGTCGTCGATGAGCGCCATATCGGTGGCGCCGAGCAGGGCCAGCGCCCGCTGATAGGTGATGTGGCTGCCGCCGGCACTTTGCTCGGACCCGGCCAGCAGCTGGTCGAGCACCGAGAGCGTGTCGCGAGGTGAGCCGCCGCCGGCCCGGATGACCAGCGGGTACACCGCGTCGTCGACGTTGACGTTCTCCTCGGCGCAGATGCGCTCCAGCAGCGGGCGCATCGTGCGGGGGGCCAGCAGCCGGAACGGGTAGTGGTGCGTGCGCGACCGGATGGTCGGCAACACCTTCTCCGGTTCGGTGGTGGCGAAGACGAAGATCAGGTGCTCGGGGGGCTCCTCGACGATCTTGAGCAGCGCGTTGAAACCGGCCGTGGTGACCATGTGCGCTTCGTCGATGATGAAGATGCGGTACCGCGACTGAGCGGGGGTGAAGAACGCACGATCGCGCAGCTCGCGGGTGTCGTCCACACCGCCGTGGCTGGCCGCGTCGAGTTCGGTGACGTCCAGGTTGCCCGGGCCGTTGGGGGCCAGCGCGACGCAGGAAGGGCACACGCCGCACGGCGTGGGCGTGGGCCCCTGCTCACAGTTGAGCGAGCGGGCCAGGATGCGCGCCGAGGATGTCTTACCGCAGCCGCGCGGCCCGGAGAACAGATAGGCGTGGTTGATCCGGCCCGCGGTCAGCGCAGTAGATAGCGGCTCGGTGACATGTTCCTGGCCAACGACTTCCGCGAAGCTTGCCGGCCGGTATTTGCGGTAAAGAGCCACGGAAGAAGGCTACCGATCCGGTCCGACTAGGACTCGAGCAGTGACTCGGTCGCCGCCAGCAGGGCGCAGGTGGCCAGGCCGTCGATCGCCTCACGCACATCGGGCAGCGACGGGAACGTCGGCGCGATGCGGATGTTCTTGTCCTCCGGGTCCTTGCGGTACGGGAATGCCGAGCCCGCCTCGGTCACCGCGATCCCGGCGTCCTTGGCCAGCGCGACGGTCCGCTTGGCGGTGCCGGGCCACACGTCGAAACTCACGAAGTAGCCGCCCTTGGGGTCGGTCCACGACGCGATCTTCGACTCCCCAAGCCGGTCTTCGAGGATCTCGGCGACCAGCGCGAACTTGGGGGCGATCAGCTGCCGGTGGCGTTGCATCTGCAGCCGGACACCGTCGGCGTCGCCGAAGAAGCGGCTGTGCCGCAGCTGGTTGACCTTGTCCGGCCCGATCGTCTTCTTGCCCGCGTGCTGCAGGTACCAGGCGATGTTGCCCAGCGAACCGCCCAAGAAGCTCACGCCCGCCCCGGCGAAGGTGATCTTGGAGGTCGAGGCGAAAACCAGGGGACGGTTCGGGTTGCCCGCCGCCTCGGCCAGCCCCAGCACATCGACCTGTCGGATGAATTCGTCGGTCAGGGTGTGCACCGCGTAGGCGTTGTCCCACATCAACCGGAAATCGTTTGCCGCCGTACGCATTTGGACGAGACGCCGGACAACCTCCCAGGAATAGGTGACCCCGGTCGGGTTGCCGTACACCGGCACGCACCACATGCCCTTGATCGCCGGATCGGCCGCGACGAGTTCTTCGATCAGGTCGACGTCGGGCCCGTCCTCGCGCATCGGCACCGCGACCATCTCGATGCCGAAGGACTCGGTGATCGCGAAGTGCCGGTCGTAACCCGGCGACGGGCACAGGAATTTCACTTTCGGCTCCTGCGCCCAGGGCCGCACCGAATCCACGCCGCCGTGCAGCAGCGAGAACACGATGACGTCGTGCATCATCTCCAGGCTCGCGTTGTTACCCGCGATCAGGTTCTGCACCGGGATGCCGAGCAGCTCACCGAAGATCTCCCGCAGTTCGGGGAGCCCGTGCAGGCCGCCGTAATTGCGGGTGTCGGTGCCGGCACGGTCGCGATAATCGTCGCCGGGCAATGAGAGCAGCGCGTTGGACAGGTCCAGCTGCTCGGGGGCCGGCTTGCCGCGCGTCAGGTCGAGGCTCAGCTTCTTGGCCTGCAACTCCGCGTAGTTGCGCTGCTGGATTTCGTGCTGCGCGAGCAGATCGTCGCGGCCGAGAGACTGGAACGACACCGCGCGCCTTTCACGGAAAAAGAGCCTGAACGTAAGGGGACCCCGCGCACCCGCCAGAGCCCGTTGACCCTTGCTGCCTTCCGGCCCTGGGGGAGTTCACAGGATGGACGCCGCGCGGGGTCCACAGCGAGTGTAATACCCGCGCCTTCCCCGGCGTTTACGGGACTGGTTCGGGCGTCGGTTACGATTGCCGACGGAGGATTCGCCTAGTGGCCTATGGCGCTCGCCTGGAACGCGGGTTGGGTTAACAGCCCTCAGGGGTTCAAATCCCCTATCCTCCGCGCTCGGGTCCGGGGTGCGACCTGCTGAATCAGCAGTCGCACCCCGGCCCATTAAGTACCCGAGGAGGAGTATGGGCCGCACCGTCGCGGTGATCTGGCACGTGTCGTTTTCGATCGTGGCCGCCGGCCTCTACTTCTTTTTCGTCCTTCCCCGCTGGCCCGAACTCACCGGCGAGACCTCGCCGACGCTCGGGCTGATCCTGCGGATCGTCACCGGCGTGCTGATCGGTCTGGCGGCCCTGCCGGTGGTGTTCACGCTGCAGCGGACCAAGCGTCCCGAGCTGGCCACCCCGGAGCTGGCGCTGCGCCTGCGGACCGCCTCGATTTCCCTGCACGTGGCGGCCGCCGTGCTGATCGTCGGCGCCGCGATCTCCGAGATCTGGCTGTCGCTGGACAGCTTCGGGCCGTGGCTGTTCGGCATCTACGGCGCCGCCGCCGCGATCGCCCTGCTCGGCATCTTCGGCTTCTACCTGGCTTTCGTGGCCGAGTTGCCGCCCCCGCCGCCGAAGCCGGTCAAGACCCGCGAGAAGACCGAGCGCCGCGGACGCAAGAAGGCCGTCACCGAAGAAGCCGCCGAGGCCGAAGAAGCCGCTGAGACCGAGCCCGCGGCTGAGGCTGAGGCGACCGAAGCCGAGGACGAGAAGTCAGAGCCCGAGTCCGACGAGGCCGACGAGCCTGCCGAGGAAGCCGCGGACGAGAAGTCGGCCGGTACTTCCCTGCGAAACAAGCGGCCGTCGAGCAAGAGCGGCACCAAGCGCAGAGGCTGGCGTTCGCGCGGCGAAGTCACCGCCGAAGACTGACGCAGCCCAATCGCGTCGACATCGGGTTCTTGCCCAGCCAAGATGGGTATATGAGCAAAGTGGGCTCACGTCCGTTCAAAATGATTCTCGCGGCGGCACTGACCGCCGCGGTTGCCGTCGTCGTCCCGTCAGCGCCCGCCGGCGCCGCACCTGGTGACCCCGAGTCGGTGGCCGCTCAGGTCGAGCCGTCCGTCGCGCGCATCGACACGGTGGTCGACTACCAGCAGGCCTACGGCATCGGGACGGGCATCGTCTTGTCCCCCGGCGGCGAGGTGCTGACCAACTACCACGTCGTGCAGGGCGCCAACTCGATCAGCGCCACCGTCAGCGGCCAGCGGTACCCCGCCGACCTGATCGGTTATGACCGGCAGAACGACATCGCCGTGTTGCAACTGCACGGAGCGTCCGGCCTGGCGCCGGCACCGATCGGCGATTCGGCCACGCTGGCCCCGGGCCATCCCGTGGTCGCACTCGGTAACGCCGGGGGCAGCGGCGCGCCGCTGACCCACGAGGTCGGCACCGTGAGCGCATTCAACCGGACCGTGAACGCCGAGGACGAGCTGACCGGTACCAGCGATGAAATCAACGGCCTGTTCGAGTTCGCCGCACCGGTACGTGCCGGTGATTCGGGCGGGCCGGTGGTCAACGACGCCGGCCAGGTTGTGGGTATGACGACGGCGGCGTCGGTGAACTTCCGAATGGGCCCCGGCGGTAAGGGATTCGCGATCCCTATCAATGACGCCATGGGCATCGCCGGACAGATCCGCGCCCGCACGCCGTCGCCCTCGGTGCACATCGGACCGCCCACCATGCTCGGCGTCGGAGTGCGCACCGCGCAGCGTCAGAACGGCGGCGTGATCGTCCAGGACGTCATCCCCGGCGGACCCGCAGAAGCGGCCGGGCTGATCCCGGGCGATCTGCTCACCAGCATCGAGGGGGCCCGGCTGGATTCGGCCCGCACGCTGACACTGGTCCTTGATCGGCATTACCCGGGCGATGTCATCGGCCTGACCTGGCTCGACCAGGCCGGTCAGCAGCACACCGGCAAGGCCACGCTGGCCGCCGGACCGTAGTCCGTGGTCACTCTGGACCGCCTGATCAACGTCCTGGGCGGCTACGGGGTCCGGCTGCGCGCCCCGGCCCACGGACCCGGTCCGGCGTCACGCTCGACCGAACTGCGCAGCGTCGTGATGCACGAACCCGGCCAGGTGATCGGCGACGTGCTGCTGGCCGTCGGGGCCACCTCGATCGCCGAAGCGGTGCAGTGGGCGGCTGCCGCACGTGCCGTGGTGGTGCTGGTCCGCGGCGCCCACAGTCCCGACGACGAACCGGTGACCGATGACCGCATCGCGGTGATGACGGTCGAGCCCGAAGTCTCCTGGAGTGAGCTGGCGGCCGTGGTGTACGGCGTCGTCCTGGAGGGCCGGGAAACCGAATCCGGGCGCGGCCCAACCGATTTGTTCGCACTGGCCGACAGCCTCGCCGATGCGGTGGGCGGTTCGGTCACCATCGAGGACCGGCGCAGCGCGGTGCTGGCGTACTCGCGGCTGCAGCAGCACGCCGACCCGGCCCGCGTCGAGACGATCCTGAGCCGCGGGGCACCCGAACGGCTGCGCGCCCTGTTCGAAGACCGCGGGGTGTTCCGGCACCTGGCCGAATCCGATGAGCCGATGTTCGTCGAGGGCGACGACGAACGCGGTCTGACCGGGCGGATGGTGGTGGCCGCCCGAGCCGGACGCGAACTGCTCGGCTCGATCTGGGTGACGTGTGCCGGCCCGTTGCCCGACGCGCGCCGGGCCGCGCTGGCCGACGGTGCCCGGATGGTCGCACTGCACCTGCTGCGCTCACGCGCCAGCGCCGATCTGGAACGCCAGGTGGAATCGGAGCTGGTGATCCGTCTGCTCGAGGGCGCCGCCGATGCCACCACGGCGGCCAGCCGGCTCGGGCTGCCGCAGACGCCGCTGCGGGTGATCGCGCTGCGGGCCCAGACCGCCGACGAGCGGCATGCCGCACTGCTGCTGGCGTTCGATCGGGCGACCGCGGGCTTCGGCTGGTCACGTCCCGGACGCAGCGCCCTGGCCGGCAACACCGTCTACACCGTGCTGCCCGGCGCCGGCGCCGACGCCGCGAGCGGCTGGGTGACGGGATTGCGCGCCGCGCTGCCCGAGCCGGTGACCGTGCTGGCCGGGATCAGCGGTCCGGCCACCGCTGCCGAGCTGGCGCTGGCGCGCAGCGAGGCCGACGAATGCCTGGCCCTGCACGAGGTGCGTCGCGATGGCGCCGCCCCGGTCTACGACGAGGCCTGGGACGAGATCCTGCTGCAACGCCTGCGGATCGCGGCCCGCTCCGGCCGGGCCCCGCAGCGAGGACCGGTCGCCGAGTTGAGGGCCCACGATCAGGTCAACGGCACGCAGTACGCGGCGACGCTGCGGGCCTGGCTGGAGGCCCAGGGCGATCTGGCCGGGGCCGGGCGGGTGCTCGGCGTGCACGAGAACACCGTGCGCTACCGGCTGCGCAAGATGGCCGAGATGACGCAGCTCGACCTGACTGATGCGCGCAAGCGACTGGCGATGATGATCGAACTGGCCGCGGGTGAGGAGTTGTCGTGATTCGACAATCGCGCCCATACAGATTGTCGGGATGGCGCAAACACAGGTGACTTGACCGGCCCCACCATGGGGAGCATGAATGGGGTCGAGCGCATTGACGGCGGACCGCGGACGGCGGTGGTCGTGGGTGCAGGCATTGTCGGCCTGTCCACGGCATGGTTTCTTCAGGAGCGTGGCGTCGAGGTCACCGTGGTCGACCGCCGCGGGGTGGCCGCGGGTGCGTCATGGGGCAATGCCGGCTGGATCTCGCCGACGCTGACCATCCCGCTGAACGACCCGGCTGTGCTGCGCTACGGCCTGCGGTCGCTGTTCGATCCGGCCGCACCCCTGCACATCCCGTTCACGTCGGGCCCCCGCCTACTGGCGTTCCTGGCCCGGTTCGCCATGAACTGCCGGCTCTCGACGTGGACCCGGGCCGCCAAGGCCAACGTGCCCTTCAACGAGGAGTGCCTCGAGGCCTACGACGTACTGACCGCCAACGGGGTTTCGGTCCCGACCACCGACGGACCGATCACGGCGCTGTTCGAAACCGCGCAGCAGGCCGAACATCTGATGACCGAACTGCGCCGGATGGCCGCGGTCGGCCAGACCGTGACCGTCACCGGCCTGTCCGGTGAGACGCTGCGCGAGCACGTCCCGCTGGCGTCGACGGCGATCACCGCCGGCATCAGCGTGGAGGGCCAGCGCTTCGTCGATCCGGGCCGCTTCGTGCAGGCCCTCGGCGACGCCGTCGCGGCCCGCGGCGCGCAACTGGTGATCGGCGAGGTCACCGACGTTCGGGCCGAGGGTGCCGGGGTCACGGTGGATCTGGCCGACCGGTCCCTGAACGCCGACACCGCGGTGATCGCCACCGGCGCATGGTTGTCGAAGCTCGCCAAGCCGTGGGTCCGCACGCCGGTGCAGGCCGGGCGCGGATACTCGTTCACGGTGCCGGTGCACCGCCCGGTCCTCGGGCCGGTCTACCTGCCCGACGCCCGCGTCGCCTGCACGCCGTACCAGGGCGGGCTTCGGGTGGCCGGGACCATGGAGTTCCGCTCCCCCGACGATCCGGTGCAGCCGCCGCGCGTCGACGCGATCATCGCGTCGGCCGCCCCACTGCTCGACGGTGTGGACTGGGATGCCCGCACCGATGTGTGGGTGGGCCCACGACCGGTCACGCCGGACGGTCGCCCGCTGATCGGCGAAGTGGCACAGCGCATTTACGTGGCGGGCGGTCACGGCATGTGGGGTCTGGCGCACGGCCCGGTCACCGGCCGCGTGCTCGCCGAATACATCACCACCGGAAAGCAACCCGACGTTCTGCGGGAATTCGACCCTCTCCGCTGACGATTCACGACATTGCCCTGACGGGCTGACCAGCCGTCAGGGGCGGCGCACGAAACCCGCCCCTGACGGCAACTTCGCATCATCGGAAGGAAGCCACAATGACTGTCAGCCAACGCATTTGGTTGTCTCCGCAGGCTTACGAGAGACTGCAGACCGAGCTGTCGACGCTGCGCGATCTGATCTCGACCGAGGCAGCTGAGGATTCCGACGAGAACCAGGTCGCCATCCAGCGGGCCCGCCAAACCCGCATCCAGCAGATCCACGACCTGCTGCTCAACGCCGTCGTCGGCGAGGATCCGCCCGACGACGGGGTGGCCGAACCCGGCATGGTGCTGACCGTGCGTTACGACCGGACCGGCGAGATCGAGACGTTCCTGCTGGGCATCCGCGGCGCCGAATACGGCGACCTCGAGGTCTATTCGGTGAACTCCCCGCTGGGCGAGGCGATCGTCGGCGCGCGTCCCGGCGAGCAGCGCCACTATCCGGTGCCCAGCGGCGAGGCCGTGCCTGTCACGCTGCTCGGCGCGGTGCCGTTCGGGATGCACCTGCCGGCGGTGGGGTGAGTCGCGTCCGCTTTACCCTGAGTGAATGGCAGGCGAACGCAAGGGCACGCCCGGGAGCTTGACCGCCGACGACTGGATACAGGCGGGGTACGCCCTGCTGGCCTCCGACGG
Source organism: Mycolicibacterium neworleansense (assembly GCF_001245615.1). Taxonomy (NCBI): domain Bacteria; kingdom Bacillati; phylum Actinomycetota; class Actinomycetes; order Mycobacteriales; family Mycobacteriaceae; genus Mycobacterium; species Mycolicibacterium neworleansense. The sequence goes on along the minus strand of NZ_CWKH01000002.1, from coordinate 1,472,367 downwards.
CATGCGGGCGCTGAAGATCGAGCGGCTCTGTGAGCAGATCGGCGCCACCCGCGGCAGCTTCTACTGGCACTTCACCGACATGAAGGGCTACCGGGCCGCGCTGGTGGCGTCCTGGAATGCGTTCCTGGAGCAGGATCGGCGCTCCCTGGCCGAACTTGAGGACCTGCCGCCGCGGGAACGGCTGTCACGCATGATGCAGCAGCTGCTCAGCCCGCAGCACTGGACCCTGGAACGCGCGATGCGCGAATGGGCCCGCTCCGACGACATCGCCGCGGCCAATGTGCGCGCGGCCGATCACCGCGTGCTGGTCGCCGTCACCAAGGCCTACCTCGATTACGGATTCAGCCCCGAGGACGCGGCTCTGCGCGGCCAGACCACCTTCGCGACCGGGATCGGGGTGCTGCACCTCATGGACTCGACCGATGCCCTCACCACCGCCGACCGCAGTGAACGATTCCTGGACCTGATGTTGGGGAGCTGAGAAGCACCGATTTCGGCGGTGCGCAGATCCCGAAAGCTGTCTACTGCGGCATGCGCGTGTCTTAAATTGACGTTCGAGAAGAAACGAGCTTCTCGGAGCAGGAGACACCGTGGCGCGACTATCGGTTTGGCTTGGGGCGGGAGCGATTGCGGCCGGCGTATCTGCGGCCATGGTTGCCGGAGCCGATGTTGCGAGCGCTGACACCGCATCGGGTTCGGACGGCTCGAAGGCATCGGAGTCCGCGGCAAGCGCAGGCCCGTCGCGCAAGGGCAACCGGGCCGGCCCGCACCGCAGCCCCAACCGCAAACGTCACTCAGCTCAGCCACCGGCCGCCGATCAGGACGACACGGGTAAGAAGGCGACCAGGTCGGCGAAGATATCCCAGGTGTCCAAGCCCGGACGGGCAGCCGAACCTGGCGAAAGTCGACGCGAAACCCTTGCCTCGCAATACAAGAGTGCCGTCGCCGACTTCATCTCGAAGGTACGGAGCGCTGCGCCCGCCGCACCCGTCAGGTCGGTCGAGACCGACGTGCAGCCAGCCACGCCACCAGTCCAGCGGCGCATCTCCAAACGCGCCGCAGCCTCGGCAGCAGCACCTGATCCGCAAGTGGCGGCGTCGCCGGTATTGGCCACCGCGGCGCCAACGCTGTCACTGCCGGAGCAGATCCAGTCTTTGGTCTTCGACTTCGTCGGGGTGGCCGTCACGGCCATCGCCGGTCCCCCCGTGGTTCCTGCCGGGAGCGACGTGACGGTGCGAAGTTCCTCATTGGAGATCACACAGGGCCGCACCGTACCGGCCGATTGGTACTACCCGGAAGGCGATGAACCGCCGGAGCGGATCATCCTGCTTCAGCATGGTTTCCTCGGGGTGAGCGCGATGTACAGCTACACCGCGTCAAACCTGGCCGAGCATACGAACAGCGTCGTGGTGGTGCCGACCTACTCTTCGAATCGCTTTGTCCGCGACGGGTTCTGGTTGGGCGACGATCAGGTCTATCGCGCAACAGCTGAGCTGTTCCTCGGTGACCGCGCGGCGTTGACCGCCAGCGCGCAGGCAGCTGGTTACGCCGAGAAGTACGGTGCCGACGTTCCCCTCCCAGCGACATTCGTCCTGGTCGGGCACTCGCTGGGTGCGGGTGTGGTGGCCGGCGCCGCGGGTTACTACGCGGATGCGATCAAATCGACTGGGGCAGAAAACCATCTGGCCGGGGTGGTGCTGCTCGACGGGGCACCGCCGGAAGCTGTGCTGCCCGACGCGCTGGACAAACTGGACGGGCTCGGCACCTACGTCCCCATTCTGGAACTCGGTGCGCCCAAAGAATTTCGCCGGGTCGATGCGGCGCTGCTCGAACACCGGCCGGACAAGTTCAACGGCGTGGTCCTGACCGATGGCCAACACCTGGATGCCATGCAAGGCGGGAGCCGAGCCATCCAACTCCTGTCGTACCTGTTCTACGGTTTTTCGACAGCGCCGAACAAGGCAGCCTCACAGACCCTCATCACCGGCTGGGTCGACGACATGTTCGCGGGCCGAATCGACGCGTCCACGGGAGCCTGTGAAGGAGTTGACTGCTCGGGCATCTACGGCGAACCGGGGCAGACCCTCGATCTACCGACACCGGCCGGATCCACCAGCGCGGTCGTGATCGGCGGATCAGCCGCGCCGACGGTGACCACCGAATTTCAGCCGATGCTCGCCACCGCCCTGGTGGCAATCCGGCCGCCGTCAGATGGCGACATGCTCCGTCTGCGCTGACCGCGTCAACGCCGGTTGCCGTCCTCATCCCAGTTCTCGGCGACCTTCTTGCTGGGCTGCACGCGCGGCGGCTCACCCGGCATCTTCGGATAGCTCGGCGGATACGGCAGATCCCCCAGGCCGCGCTCCTCATCGGCGGCCACCAGATCCAGCAGTGGCTTCAGGGACTGCTTCTTCTCGTCGATGCCGGCCCACGGATCATCCCGTCCGGCAAGGAAATCCGGCACCGTGGCGATGGTGTAGTCATCGGGGTTGGCGGTGCGCAGTTCCTCCCAGGACAACGGCGTCGACACGGTCGCGATCGGGGTCTTGCGGGCTGAATAGGCCGAGGCGAAAGTGCGGTCGCGGGCATTCTGGTTGTAGTCGATGAACAACCGCTGGCCTCGCTCCTCCTTCCACCACGACGTGGTCACCGCCTCGGGGGCACGACGTTCCACCTCGCGGGCCAACGCGATCCCGGCCCGGCGCACCTCGGTGAAATCCCAGTCGGTCTTGATGCGCAGAAAGACGTGCACGCCACGGCCGCCCGAGGTTTTGGGATAGCCGACCAGGCCCAGCTCGTCGAGCAGCGGCTTGAGCACATCACAGGCCACCGAGGCGGCCTCGGTGAACCCGGTGCCGGGCTGCGGGTCCAGGTCGATCCGCAGTTCATCGGGATGTTCGGTGTCCGGGCACCGAACCTGCCAGGGATGCAACGTGATCGTGCCCATCTGCGCGGCCCAAGCGATCGCCGCCGGGTGTGTCACTTTGAGGGCATCGGCGGTTCGGCCGGACGGGAAGGTGACGACGCAGGTCTCCAGATAGTCGGGATGCTTCTGCGGCACCCGCTTCTGATAGATCTCCTCGCCCTCGATGCCGTCGGGGAAGCGTTGCAAGTGCGTGGGCCGGTCTTTCAACAGCGCCACCATGCGGTCGGCGACACTGAGGTAGTACTGCATCAGCTTGCCCTTGGTGCCGCCCGTGCCGAGCTTCGGGTAGTACACCTTGTCCGGGTTGGTGAAGCGGACCTTGATCCCGTCGACGTCGAGTTCGGTTGCTGGTGTCGCCATTTCAACCTTCCTTCGCCAGGACGTCGTACAGGTCGTAGTTCAGCGGCACATCGAGCTGGTCGAACGTACAACTCGACGGCTCCCGGTCCGGGCGCCAGCGCAAGAACTTCACCGCATGCCGAAAGCGCCGCCCGTGCACCGTGTTGCCCTCCATCTGGTCATACGCCACCTCGCATACCCGCTCGGGGCGCACCGGAATCCAGCGCTTGTCGGCCGCCGAGTTCCAGCGGCTCGGGTCACCCTCGCGGACCTCATCGCCCTCCCGCAGCGGCTCCAGGTCGGCCAGCAGCTTGAGCCGGTCCTTGACGCTGAACGAGGCTGCGCCGCCGACCATCTGCAGCTCACCGTCAGCGCGGTAGAGGCCGAGCAGGATCGAGCCGATGCCCTCGCCGCTCTTGTGGATGCGATAACCGATGGCCACACAGTCGGCGTCGCGATGGTGCTTGACCTTGACCATCTCCCGCTTGCCTGGCAGATAGGGCCCGTCGAGCTTCTTGGCGATCACCCCGTCGAGCCCGGCACCCTCGAACGTCTGCAACCACTGTGCGCCGAGTTCGGGATCGGTGGTGGTCCGCGTGACATGGCACCACTGTTTGACCTTGACGGCCTCGATCAGTGCCTCGCGACGCACCCGGAAGGGCTGTGCGAGCAGCGAGCGGTCACCGGTGGCCAGCGCGTCGAAGCCGATGAAGTGCGCCGGGGTCTGTTCGGCGAGCATCCGCACCCGCGACTCGGCGGGATGGATGCGCTGCGACAACGACTCCCAGTCCAGGCGGACCCGGCCGTCGACCGGGCGCGGCACCACGACCTCGCCGTCGAGGACACAGCGGTCGGCGAGCTCGTCACGCAGCGCGTCGAGCAACTCGGGGAAGTAGCGTCCCAACTCCTTGCCACTGCGCGACTGCAGCACCACCTCGTCGCCGTCGCGGAAGGCAAGCGCCCGGAATCCGTCCCATTTCGGTTCGTACGACCACACCCCGGCCTCGTCGGGCACTTTCACCTGGGCCTTGGCGAGCATCGGTTCGATCGGCGGCACTACGGGTAGGTCCACGGGCTCCATCCTGGATCATCGGGGCGACATGGATCTAGACCGCCGCGCCGCCGCAAAGTCATCGCGAAAATTGCATCGAGCCCACAGGCAGCCGGCGGTACCGTGACCGCGGTGAGCGAAGCACGGGCATTGTTGGACAGCGGCGACGTCGCCGGACTGATCCGGCATCTTCGGTTCAACTCGGACGGCATGGAATTGGCCGAGGTTGCACAGCTCGTGGCGGATGCGGCGGCCCTGAGCGGGTTCGATGACTTGCGCGACGCCGCGGCGGCGCTGGCCCCTTGGCCCGCGCGCTACCTGCTGGCCTATAACGCGCTGCTGGCAGGCGATATCGGCCGGGCCGAGCGGGCATCTGAGCAGCTTCCCGCACCCGCTGCAGAATGGCGTTCCGCAGCGGACCGGCTGGCAAGAATGATCGCCCGGGCGCGCGCGGCACAGGGTGTCAGTCCCCTCGACGACACGGACCTGCGGGGATGGCATTTCGCGCTGACCGGTGGCCTGCTGATGTCCATCTCGCCATACGGTTTCCACGACGGCATGACCGGCCGGTTCGCGTTCATGTCCGACAGCTTCGCGATGTGTCGTCGCAGCCTCGACCGGTTGCGGCGGGTTCTGGAGGTGACCGGACGACGCCCGACGTCGGTCGGCCTGTTGCCGGATCGCTCCAGCCGGATCCTCGGCCTGGCGGCAGCGCAGCTGTTCGGGCTTCCCGCCGAGCCGTTCGATCCGCGGCGTCCTGATGCGCTCGTCGTTGCCTACAGCCTGAGCGAGACCGAGCCGGACAGCCTGCTTGAGCGTGTCGACGGCCAGGTCCTGTTCGAGCATTCGTCCTGCTGGACCGACCCTCCGGCGGTGAGCGCCGATGCCGTCGGCGTCCTGCACCAGTTCTCCCAGTCACCATGGGACCGGCGAATGACCGTCTCCCCGGACGGCGAGCCGGAGACCGTCGCCGCGGATGACCGTGCCGAGAACGAGCTGGCCGACGAGATCCTCGCCACGGCACCGGATTCCTTCGAATCTGACGACGACGCCCCGCCGGACCCCGATGAGGTGCTCACCGGGTTGGCGAGTGCGGTCGGTGGCCACTGGCTCACCGGCCCGAGGGACATGGTTCATTCGCCCGGTCCGGTACCGAGTAATCGATTCGCCTAGCGACACCGGAGATCCGCACCCATGCTGCTGCCCGTGATGCCGCCCGTCTCGCCGATGCTGGCCAAACCGGCCACGGTGATCCCCCCGGACGCCTCCTACGAGCCCAAGTGGGACGGCTTCCGGGCTCTGGTGTTCCGCGACGGGGACGAAGTCGAGTTGGGCAGCCGCAACGAGCGCCCGATGACCCGGTACTTCCCCGAACTCGTCGAGGCAGCCAAGGCAGAACTCCCGCCGCGGTGCGTGGTCGACGGCGAGATCGTCCTACCCACCGACGGCGGCCTGGATTTCGAGGCCCTGCAACTGCGTCTGCACCCGGCGGCGTCCCGAGTGCGCCTGCTGGCCGAACAGACCCCGGCATGCTTCATCGCGTTCGACCTGCTCGCGCTCGGCGACGACGACCTCATGGAACGGCCGTTCAGTGAGCGTCGCGCCGCCCTCGTCGACGCCCTGGGTTCAGGGCCGTCGTTCCACGTCACCCCGGCCACCACTGATCCGGTGACGGCGCGGCGCTGGTTCGACGAATTCGAGGGCGCCGGGCTCGACGGACTGATCGCCAAACCCCTCACCCTCACCTATCAGCCCGACAAACGGGTCATGGTGAAGATCAAGCATCAGCGGACCGCCGACTGTGTGGTCGCCGGCTATCGACTCCACAAGTCGGGCCCGGATGCGGTCGGGTCGCTGCTGCTCGGGCTGTACACCGACGACGGTGAGCTGGCGTCGGTCGGGGTCATCGGCGCCTTCTCGATGCAACGGCGCCGTGCCCTGTTCACCGAATTGCAGCCACTGGTCACCAGTTTCGAGAACCATCCATGGAACTGGGCCGCACAGGTGGCCGCGGACCCGGACCTGGCACGCAGGTACGGCGGCGGGTCACGCTGGAACGCCGGGAAGGACCTCTCGTTCGTCCCGCTACGACCCGAGCGGGTGGTCGAGGTCCGCTACGACCACATGGAGGGCAGGCGGTTCCGGCACACCGCCCAGTTCAACCGCTGGCGGCCCGACCGCGAACCGCGCTCGTGCACCTACGCCCAACTGGACCAGCCGGTCACCTTCAGGCTCACCGACATCGTTCCGGGCCTGGGGCACCACTAGTAGCGATCCGGCGGCTGCAACCAGGTGGCGATGTTGCGGACGTAGTCCTTGAACACCCCCAGCAGCGACGGATCGGCCCTTATCTGCCATCCGGGCCGATCGGTGACGAATGACGGTGCGCCACAGTCCAGATCCCAGTTGTAATCGGCGAAATGGTGGAAGGTCGATTCGGCCACCGCCCGGCCCATCAGCCTGCCGTCCGCCGTCCGCTCCCCGTCGAGCGCCACCGCGAGGTTGAACTGTCGACCCGTCGCGGTGCTGCGCCCCTGGGCCACCACCGTCGCGCACGGCACCCGGGCCGACACCAGTCCCTCGTGGGGATGAGCCGGGAACCACTCGATGCGGCCACTGGCGGTGCGGCTGGTGCGCAGCAGCTGGTGCACCGGCTCCTCGGCCAGCACCGGCTGGTAGTCACCGTTGGCGCCCGAGTGGTAGTTGGGCCATGAGATGTCCGGATTGTCCTGGTCGTCGCACCGCGGGACCGGGTCCAAGCCGGCGTCGTGGAACTCGTTGACCTGCCCCAACGAACCCAGCCCGCGCAGACAGCTGCCCAGGTCCTGATGGTCCCGCGCGGTGAGCACCCCGCCGCCGAGCCCGCGGAACCTGCCGATCGCCGCACATTCGCCGGGCGTCAAACCGTTGCCGACGTCGACCGCCATCAACCACAACTGGTCGAACCCGAGCTTGTCGAGATTGCTGAGCACCGGATCCTGGGCACCGTCGATCCGGTTGCGCGCCAGCACATCGTGCCCGTCCGCACGGAGCTCAGCAGCCAGCATCGAGAACCGGCTGACATCCCAATCGTCGGGATTCGCCGTAATCGTGGACTGCAACAGGATCGTCGCCATGCGATCCAGCCTCGCCGACGCGCTGGGGGCTGGGACCCTTGAAAACCCGTGGTTCAGCTGGTCCACGAAACAGAGCGCAGCTGCCTGCGCGACCGGACACCGAGCTTGACGAAGACCTTGCGCAAGTGCCATTCGACGGTGTGGGTGCTGATGAACAGCTGCGCACCGATCTCCTGATTTGTCAGCCCGTCGCGAGCCAACTGCGCGATCTGCGCCTCCTGCGCGGTCAGTTCGTCGCCCGAGGACAGCGGCTGTTTACGCACCTTCTCACCGGTGGCGGTCAGCTCTCGGCGGGCCCGCTCGGCGAACGCCTGCGCGCCCATCTTGGTGAACATGTCGTGCGCGGCGTTGAGGTGTTCACGGGCACTTGTGCGCAGCTTCTGGCGGCGCAGCCATTCCCCGTAGCGCAGATGGGCCCGGGCCAATTGCACGCCGGCGCGCGTGCGGCTCAGGCGCTCGACCGACTCCTTGAACAGCACGTCGGCCTCGGTGTCGTCGGCCACAAGAGCCCGTGCCGCGGCCAATACGCCCAGCCCCCAGTCGGTCCCGCTGGCACCCGCACCGACCTGCAAGCGGCGCACGGCATCCTCGGCGACATCCCGCTCGCCGACGCGCACGGCGGCCTCTGTCAGCTCGAGAAGGGTCCAACCGTAAAACCCGAGATCGTGGTATTCGCAGGCCTTCCGGGCTGCCGCCAGTGCTTCTTCATAGCGGCCCAGGCCGTTGTAGAGCACCGCTGCGGCATACCCGCTGACCCCCAGCAGCCGACCTTCACCCTTGGCGGTGCCCTCGGCCATGCCTGCCTCCATGAGGTCACCCGCTTCGGCGAGATCTCCGCGCATGGCTGCCAGCTCCACTTTGTGGTACTTCATCGGGTGGTGGCCGATGGCAGTAGAGATCGTGTCGGCCTCTTCCATAAGCCTTGCCGCCGTGAGGAATTCACCTTGCCGGACATGAACGCCCGCCTTGTAGGCGATGGCCGACGGCAGAATCGCGAGGGCTCCGGTGGTGCGGGCGTAGTCGATCATGGCGGTGGCCAGCTGATCGTTCGACTCGGAATCCCACATCTCATCGGCCACCGACTCGTGCATGACCGGGAAGGCCAATGCCAACCGGTGCAGCGCCCTGCCGTCGTGGCTCCGCGCCTGTTCAGCCCACAACTGAAGTGCGGTGCGCAGGTAGTCGGCCGCGGCGGGCAGCCCTTCGGTGACCAGCTTCGCCATACCGATGAGCAGAAAATCGACGGGCCGCGTCGGCGCGGTGATCCCGGAAACCGCCGCACGCGCGGCCTCTGCCGCATTCACCAGGGCCTCCGGCTGGCTGCGCGAGGTGTACATCGCGGCGGCCAGCGCCTCGATATGGGTCTCCCGGGCCAGCTCGTCGTCGAGGTTCTCCAGCCGCCTGGCCGCCTCGAGCAGCAGTGCTGCGGCATGACGAACCGGCGGCGCCCCGGGCAGGCCACCCCGGCTGCGCGTGAATTCCATCTGGGCGCGCAGCCGGGCAATCTGGGCCCGCTGCAATTCGGTCAACGGGCTCAGTTCAGCCAGGGAGAGCAGCTCGTATGCGGCATTGGGTGCGGCTGCTTCCCGCTTGGCCGAGGCCGCCGCGATGGCCCGGGAACTGCGCAGGGCCGGATCCGCGGTCAGGACCGCCGCGCGCTCGAGGAACGTGGCCGCGGCGGCGATTCCGCCCCGGCTCTGGGCCCGCCATGCGGAGGCTTCCAACTCGGCGGCCACCGCGTCGTCGGGACCGGCCGCGGCGTTTGCCGCATGCCAGGCCCGGCGGTCGGGATCGAGTTCGGGATCGGTGGCAATGGCCAAGGCGCGGTGCACTTCCCGGCGGTCGGCCATGTCTGCCGCCCGATAGGCGGCCGACCGGACCAGCGGGTGGCGGAACCGCATGCGGGGGCCGAACTCGATCACCCCAGCGGCCTCTGCCGGCGCCAGTGCATCCATTCCGATACCCAGATATCCTGCGGCACGGGCGAACACCACCGGATCACCGACCGGATCCGCCGCCGCGAGTAGCGCCAACCGACGAGTGTCCGCGGGCAGCGACTGGATTCGGCGGACGAAGCCCTCCTCTACCTCGCCGACCGATGGCCGCGTCCCGGCAATCCAGAAGCCACCGGCGCGCTCGGCGGCCGCGACATTGCGCGGTACTTCCAACAGCGCAAGCGGATTGCCCCGACTTTCGGCGATGAGCCGGTCGCGGACCCGCTCATCGAGCCGGCCCACAACCACGGAGTCCAGCAGGTCCCTGGCATCGCTGTCCGAAAGCCCCTCGAGCCGCAGTTCGGGCAGGCCGGGCAGGATGTCCGCCGCCGTGCCGTCGTGATTGTCCCGGACGGCGAAGACCAGGACGACCGGCTCGGCCAGCAGCCGCCGTGCCACGAAACCAAGGGTCTGTACCGACACCTGATCGAGCCACTGCGCATCGTCGATCACACACAGCAGTGGCTTCCTGCCTGCAGCGGCAGCCAACAGGCTGAGCACCGCCAGACCGACCAGAAAGCGATCGGGCACCGGTCCGACGCCACGACCGAAGGCCACCGCCAGCGCGTCGCGCTGCGGTTCGGGAAGCTTGTCGAGGTGATCGAGCAGTGGTGCGCACAGCTGATGCAATCCGGCGAAGGCCAGTTCCATGTCGGATTCGACACCGGCCACCTGGGTCACCTGGAACCCCGGCGCGTGTTCGACGACGTAGTCCAGCAGCGCCGTCTTCCCGACGCCCGCCTCGCCACGAACCACCAGCACCCCGCTGCCGCCCGAACGACCACCCGATACCAGCGTTCGAAGTGCCGCGCATTCGCCGTCGCGGCCACATAGAGACGGGCCAGCGTCGCCCATAATCGCCATCACACCACCGCGTCCGAATTTTGCCGAAACCCTATCAAGGGACCCGACGTTCCCCGATCTGGCCGACGAGCGATCCGCCGGTAACACCGAGCAAATTCAGTGCGATAGTTGGTTATCTGCGCCGCAACGCCGGATGGCGGTCTGTTTGCGCAGTTAGGTAACAAGCCGGAAGGCGGCGACCATGTCTGGACCGGGCGCTTTTTGCAAGAGCAAGCAAACTCGTCTCCGATGGGCCGCGATGCCTGTCATGGTGGGCGCATTCATGCTCGGCGCACCGCCGGCGAATGCGATCCCGGAAGGCACCATCAAGGCCGAATGCAAGGATGCCGGCGGCACCTACAACACCTCGTCGGTCAACGGGCACCAGTACTCCAGCTGCGACTACAAGGACATCGACGGTGGCTGGCACAGCGATCAGTACACCGACGGCGAGTACACGGGCACCATCGACATCGAGAAAGACGCTCCCCCGCCCACCGGCAAGACGTCCGTCGCGCCGCCTGGACCCCAGGTGGTCAGTCCGGGAATGGCACCGCGCTAGCCGAACCGCAGCGACGGCGCCGGCAGTGAGTCGACGCCATGGTGCGCGAATTGCGCCCAGCGGGTACGCATCTCGGCGGAGAGCTGGGTATCGATCGCCCGCCCGGGACCGAGCATCGGGGCATCCGCCCAGGTTTGCGGTGACCCGAACAGGAACGGCAATTCCATGCAGTGGCACGCCCCCAGGGGCGCCCCATCCGGAGTCCAGTCGAAGCGATAGGTACCCACCCGGCCGCCGTGGGTGCGCCAGGCCTCGGCCAGGCGCTCGGCGGGGCCGGCGAACGCCTTTTTGGTGATCGAGGCCGAACCCGCCCGGACCGCGAGGCGTCCCAGGGCCGGCACCCGGTTGAGCCGGGCCGCCCGGGCGTCCATCGCCACGAACGGCGCGCCGTCGTCCTTCGTGTAGCCGATGAGCAACTCGATCCGGCCCGCGGCCTCGGCGACGGCCCCGGGTACGTCCGCGGGAGCCGGCAGCGGTTTCCGGCCGAGCCGCGGTGAGAACGCCAGTCCACCGAGAAGGCCGAACCCCTGTGCTGCCGCGACCGCGGCAGCCTCTGCGGCAAGCAGCCGATCCGCCGTCGCCTCGGCCGGATCGGCACCGCCGAGGGAAGTGGCCATCGCCGCGAGCATGTCGCGCGCCATGTCGTCGCGCCCGGCATCGAGCTCCAGCGGGGCGCTCTGCAGGATCGCGCGGTGGAAGAGCCCCGCGGCGTCCTCGCACAACATCAGAGACATGACCGAATGCGCGCCCGCCGACTGGCCGAATGCGGTGACGTTGGCCGCGTCGCCGCCGAAGGCCGCGATGTTGTCCCGCACCCATCGCAGCGCCAGGATCTGATCACGCAGGCCCAGGTTGTCCTCGCCGGTACCAGGGGGCGCCAGATAACCGAAGATGCCGAGCCGGTAACTGACGTTGACCACCACCACATTGCCGGTGCGGGCCAGCGCGCCGGCGTCGTACTTGGCCGACTCACCGCTGCCCGCGACGTACGCACCGCCGTGGAACCACACCATGACCGGGAGCCGACGCGCGTCGGCCGGAGCCGTGACGGTCAGCACCAGACAGTTCTCGTCCATCGACAGGCCCTCGAGAACGTCGCCCGTCACCCAACCCAGCCGCGACGGCCGCTGCGGGCAGGCCGGACCCGACTGGGTCGCATCCCGAACCCCCGACCAGGCCGGAGGCGCTTCGGCTACCGCGAACCGTCTGGCGGTGCCGTAGCGCACACCCCGCGCGCGAACCAGTCCGTCCTGATGCTCAACCCGGATCGTGCCGCCGGCGATTCTCCGCTCTGCCATCTGCGCAACGTTAGCCGCAACAGCCTCGAGCACCGGTTGACGACGGCGACAATTGGGTACCGATAGCGGGTGGGTCGCACTTCGCCCCTTGCGCAGGAAGTCTTGACCGTCGATGAACGCCTGACGGAGATCGAGCGCGAGCTCAACTTCCTGCTCAACGTCACTCCGGTCAATGGAGCCGAGGCGTGGCGGGATTTCGCGCGCTCGGGGTTCGAGTCATCACCCACCCTGCAGTCCAGATCGCTGGACTTCGACCCGGATCTGGTCAAGCGCGACCTTTACGACGTACAGATCGAGCTGGTGGACAACCCGGCGCTCAACTCCCTCTTCCGGGCAAAACGCGACGAGATCGGCCGGCAGATCACCTTGCTCGAGGACCGGGACACATCGCGGTTCAGGTACGGTGCGCTGCAGCTCTACGGAGAACCGGGTGACTCACTGTGCACGACGGCCCGGTCACTGCTCGAGCTCATCGATCCGCCACCGGTCACGCCGACGAGCGTCACCGCCACGGCATTCGCGCAGACGGCGCGCGCGGAACTGGAGTCGGCCTATCCACAGTTTCCCGTAGCGGTCGAAGTGCGCGACGACGTCGCCGATCTGATGGTGTCGTTCGGAAGGCTCTACATTCCTGCCACTGCCACCTTCCGCGCGAACCGGGTACAGCCGCTGATCCAGCACGAGGTCGGGACCCACGTGCTCACCTACCGCAACGGCGAGGCGCAGCCCTTGGGTCTGCTGTCCGTCGGGCTACCGCTGTACGAGGAGACACAGGAAGGCCTGGCAGTGCTGGCCGAGTACGTCGTAGGTGGGCTCGATCCCCGCCGCATGCGCGTCCTCGCCGCAAGAGTCGAGGCCGCATCGATGATGTTGGCTCACGCGGATTTCGTCGAGATCTTCAAACACCTGACCGAGACTCATGCGTTCGCACCTCGCACCGCGTGGTCGGTGACGAGCCGCGTGACATACGGCGGAGGCTCGACAAAGGACATCATCTATCTGCGCGGTATCGAAGGAGTCCTCGGATACTTCGCCCAAGGACGCAGCATCGATCCCTTACTCGCCGGCAAGCTCTCACTCGACCACGTGCCGCTGGTGGAGGAATTGATTCGGCAAGGAATTCTCGAACCTCCGCGGGCGCGCCCACGCTGGCTGTCCGCGCCCGGGGCAGAAGTGCGGCTCGAACACATGCGTGGCGGGATGAGCGCCGCCGACCTGCTCGGAATGGATGTGGCCGCATGAGGATTGCATTTCTGGTCAACCGCGCGGAGACCGAGGTCGACGAGTACGCGACCACCCGCCTCGCGAAAGCGGCCGCGCTCATGGGCCACGAGGTCTGGTATGTCGGGCTGGGCGACGTCAGTATCGGCGAGCCCGACGGTGAGATCGGGGCGCGTGCACGTCCCGGCATCGCCAGGGACAAGGACACCCTCACCGAGTTCATCGATCGCATGAAGGAGAGTTCGGCCGAGCACATCCGCATGAACGAACTCGACGCGGTGTTTCTGAGGAACGACTCCGTCGAGGATCGACATGATCGGCCGTGGGCCAGCAGCTTGGGTTCCATGTTCGGTCAGCTACTCGTGGCGCACGGCGTCACCGTGGTCAACGACCCAGCGGTGCTCACGCGTGCGGCGTTGAAGGTGTACCTCGACGAGTTTCCGGCGCAGATCCGGCCGAGATCCCTGGTGACGCAAGACGTGGATGACGTCCGGAACTTCATCGCGTCCGAGGGCCGCTCCATCATCAAACCGCTGTGCGGCGCGCAGGGACGCAACGTGTTCATGATCGTCGGAGACGACGAGCCCAACTTGAACCAGATGATGGAGTCGGTGCTGGAAGACGGCTACATATACGCCCAGGGATACGTCGATGGCGCCGAGGACGGCGACATGCGGATCTTTCTGCTCGACGGAGAGCTCATCGGTGTCGACGGACATCCCTCCGCTTTCCGGCGGGTGCCGGAGGGGAACGATCCGCGAGCCAACATCTGCAAGGGCGGCAGAGTTCAGCCCGAAGAGGTCACCGAGAAGCAGCGCACGGTGATCGAGGCGATGCACGACAAGCTCGCGCAAGATGGGATGTTCTTCGTCGGCATCGACATGATCGGCGACAAGGTCATCGAGATCAACGCCGAGAGTCCGGGCGGCCTGCAGGCGATGGAGCATCTGTACGGCGTCGACATCTGCCCGGCCGTCATCGAAGCGCTGGAGCGCCGGAGTAGTGCGTGAGTGGCGGGTTTACCGGCCGCCCGGTTCGGGCACGCCACCAATATGTCCGTAACCGCTTTTCAGGATCTGCCCTTGGCCGACCGGGACCGCGAGTGGGACGGCGACGCCGCCGACAAACGGGTCCGCAAATGGGCCGATGCGCAGGACGAACCCAACCAGAAGTACCGCGACGCCCACGTCTGGTACGACAAGGACCAGAAGGACAACTTCACCGCGTACAAGCTGCTGATCGCCGATGTGGTCGGCGGCAAGCTCGAAGCCGTGCCCCGTGGCGTGATGGCCGCCGGCGGGATCATGGATGGCGCCCGCGGTGGCATCGACCTCCCGAAGGACGACATCGACCGGGTGAAGAGCCACCTGGCGAAGTACTACAAGAAGATGGGCGAAACCGCGCCCTGGGACCGCCGTTAGCTAGATTGCGGGCGTGACCCTCACGCCCGCCGGGCGGTTCGCGCCGAGCCCGTCGGCCGACCTGCACATCGGCAACCTGCGCACCGCGGTGCTGGCCTGGTTGTTCGCCCGGTCCACCGGGCGGCGGTTCCTGCTGCGCGTCGAGGACCTCGACGACAGGACATTCCCCGAAATCGGCGAACGCCAAGTGGCGGACCTGGCTGCGATCGGGCTGACCTGGGATGAGCCGGTGCAATGGCAGACCGGCCATGAAGACCGCTACGACGTGGTGATCGGCGAGTTGTTCGAGCGTGGACTGTTGTACGAATGCTTTTGCAGCCGAAGGGATATCGCCCATGCGCCCCGAGCACCGCACGCCCCCGAGGGCGCGTACCCGGGGACCTGCCGTGACCTGACCGAGGCCGAGCGCACCGAGCGTCGCGCCGAAACCGGCCGCCCACCGGCACTCCGGCTGCGGACCGACACCTTCGTCGGCACCGTCAACGACCTGCTGCACGGCAGCTACACCGGGATCATCGACGACTTCGTGGTGCGCCGCGGCGACGGCGTGCCCGCATACAACCTGGCCGTCGTGGTCGACGACGCCGCCGGAGGCATCGACCAGGTGGTGCGCGGCGACGACCTGCTGAGCTCATCCCCGCGCCAGGCCTACCTGGCGCGGCTCCTGGGCTATCCGGAACCGGTCTATGCGCACGTGCCACTGGTGCTCAACGAGGACGGGGCCCGGCTGGCCAAACGAGACGGAGCGGTCACCCTGGCCGAGATCGGCGTCGAGCGGGCGCTGGAACAGATCAGCGCGTCGCTGGGATGGCCGGCGTGCGATGTCGACGGCATGCTGGCCCGGTTCGACCCGGCTGCGCTGCCGCGCCATCCCTGGATATATCAGCCGGGCTGAGCAGAAACCTGCAGAACCACTCGTACCCCTGTTAGCGTCCGGCCGTGCGCTCCCGACGAATACCACTGCTGGGACTTCTGCTGATCCTCGCGGTTCTGATGGCCGCCTGCGGGACGAAGTCCGGCGACAGCGACGAACCGCTGAAGTCGGCCGGTGTGCTGCGGGTGGGCACCGAGGGTGTGTACACGCCGTTCAGCTACCACGACGCCACCACCGGACAACTCGTCGGCTATGACGTCGACGTGGCCCGCGCGGTCGCCGAGAAGATCGGCGTCAACCTCGAATTCGTCGAGACACCATGGGATTCGATCTTCGCCGCACTCGAAGCCAACCGGTTCGACGTGGTGGCCAACGAAGTCACGATCACACCCGAACGACAAGCCAAATACGACCTCTCCGAACCGTATTCGGTCGGCGAAGGCGTGATCGTCACACGGTCGGACGACAATTCGATCAAGACCCTTGCGGACCTGAAAGGCAAGGTCGCCGCCGAGAACGCCACCAGCAACTGGTCGGAGATCGCCCGCAACGCCGGAGCGCGCGTTGAGGCGGTCGAAGGCTTCACCCAGGCCATCAAGCTCCTCAACCAGGGCCGGGTCGATGTCGTGGTCAACGACAGCATCGCCGTCTACGCGTATCTGGCCGAGACGAACGACAAGTCGGTGAAGATCGCGGGCACCGTGGGCGAGAAGAGCGAACAGGGCTTCGCCGCACGCAAGGACAGCGGCCTGCTGCCCGAACTCAACCAGGCCCTCGACGAGTTGCGGGCCGACGGCACCCTGGCCGACATATCGCAGAAATACCTGAAGGCCGACGCGTCCGGTGCACCGTCGTCGGGCGCGCCCGTCACCCGCTCCACCTGGCAGCTCATCGCCGACAATCTGTGGCCGCTGGCCAAAGCCGCCCTGACCATGACCATTCCGCTGACGATCATCAGCTTCGCCATCGGCCTGGTCATCGCACTGGCCGTGGCCCTGGCCCGGCTGTCGTCGAATGTGGTGCTGAGCAACCTCGCCCGCTTCTACATCTCGATCATCCGCGGAACCCCGCTGCTGGTGCAGTTGTTCATCGTCTTCTTCGCGCTACCCGAGTTCGGGGTGAAGATCGACCCGTTCCCGGCCGCGGTGATCGCGTTCAGTCTCAACGTCGGCGGCTATGCCGCGGAGATCATCCGCTCGGCCATCCAGAGCATCCCGAAGGGACAGTGGGAGGCCGCCGAGACGATCGGGCTGAACTACACCGGCACGCTGCGGCGCATCATCCTGCCGCAGGCGGCCCGGGTGGCGGTGCCGCCGTTGTCGAACACCCTCATCTCCCTGGTCAAGGACACCTCACTGGCGTCGACGATCTTGGTGACCGAGCTGCTACGGCAGGCCCAGATCGTCGCGGCGCCGACGTTCGAATTCTTCGCGCTCTACGGCACGGCCGCGATCTACTACTGGGTGATCTGCCTGGTGCTGTCGTTCGGCCAGAGTCGCCTGGAACGCCGATTGGAAAGGCACGTTGCGCGATGACCACAGAACGCGAAGACCGGATCGTCGCCACCGACGTGCACAAGGCGTTCGGCGACTTCCAGGTGCTCAAGGGCTTGTCCTTCACGGTGCCGCAGGGCACCGCGACCACGGTGATCGGCCCGTCGGGTTCCGGCAAGACCACGCTGCTGCGCACGCTGAACGCCCTCGATGTCGCCGACTCGGGCGTGATCCGCGTCGGTGACACGGAGCTGGACTTCTCCAAGCCGGTGCCCAAGGACCAGCTGCGCCGCTACCGGGCGCAGAGCGGCTTTGTGTTCCAGTCCCACAACCTCTTTCCGCACAGAACGGTGTTGCAGAACGTCACCGAGGGCCCGCTGGTGGTGCAGAAGCGCCCACGCGAGGAGGTACTGGCCGAGGCCGCGGAACTGTTGAGCCAGGTGGGCTTGGCCGACAAACAGGACAAGTATCCGTATCAGCTCTCGGGCGGCCAGCAGCAGCGCGTCGGCATCGCCCGGGCCCTGGCACTGAAACCAAAGGTGGTGCTGTTCGACGAGCCGACCTCGGCACTGGACCCGGAACTGGTCGGCGAGGTGCTCGCGGTGATCCGGGACCTGGCCGTCGAAGGCTGGACGCTGGTGATCGTCACACACGAAATCCAGTTCGCCCGACAGGTTTCCGATCAGGTGCTGTTCACCGACCGCGGGGTGATCCTCGAGCAGGGACCGCCCGCCGCGGTGATCGGCGATCCGAAGGAAGAACGCACCCGCCAGTTCCTGCAGCGGATCCTCAACCCGCTCTAGCTGTACTTGGACAGGACGTTGGTAGCAGGCGTGTTGGCTTGATGTGAGGAGAACCTCCGGGTGAGGTGTGGATTGTCTAGGTCCATTTCCCGCCGGAGGTTCTCGTGTCCCACCGTAATGCCCGCACGACGTTTCATGGTCGCCTGCTGATGGTGCGCCGCTATCAAGCTGGCTGGCCCAAGGCTCATATCGCCGCGGCAATGGGGGTGTCACGCAAGTGCGTGCATACCTGGATCAGCCGGTTTGAAGCCGAGGGCCAGGCCGGCCTGGCCGACCGGTCGTCACGTCCGCACTCGATGCCGGCCCGAACTCCGCGCCGGCTGGAAAACCAGATCGTTGCATGGCGCAAACGCCACCAGTGCGGCCCTGACGAGATCAGCGCCAAGTTGGGGGTGTGCCCACGAACAGTGTCGCGGGTGCTCAACCGCCGTCAGATGCCCTATCTACGCGACCTGGACCCGATGACCGGGCAGGTCATCCGCGCCTCGAAGGCCACAGCCGTGCGCTACGAACGACTCCGCCCCGGCGAACTGGTCCACATGGACGTCAAGAAACTGGGACGAATTCCCGACGGTGGCGGTTGGCGGGCGCACGGCCGACAGGGTGGCGGCAATCGAAGTCGCAGGAACGGAAGCGGATTCGACTATGTGCATTCGCTAGTCGATGACCATTCGCGTCTTGCCTATTCCGAAATCTTGCCTGACGAGAAAGGACCGACCTGTGCGGCATTTTTACGTCGGGCGGCCCTGAACTTCCGCTCCTACGGAATCGAGGTCATCGAAGCGGTGATGACCGACAACGCCTGGGCTTACCGCCACTCAATCCGCGACGTGTGCGCGCAGCTGGGCGCACGGCAAGTGTTCATCAAGCCGCACTGCCCGTGGCAGAACGGCAAGGTCGAGCGCCTCAACCGGACCTTGCAGACCGAATGGGCCTACAAGCGTGTGTTCGCTTCCAACGCCGACCGCGCTGCAGCCCTTGCGCCCTGGCTCAAGGACTACAACACTCAACGACGTCACAGCGCACTCGGCGGCCTCCCACCGATCAGCCGACTGACACCAACCTCATGACTCAGTACATCTAGCCGGGGGCGGCGCCAAGTGCACGACCTTGACCGCCGTCATCTCATCGAGCAGCTCGGGCCCGAACCCGAAGCCGCTGCCGCTGGCCCGCCGGGGCTGCGATGCACCGCCGGGGGCACCGCCGAACACGTCGTTGACCTTGACCGTGCCCACCGGCAGTGCGCGCCACGCTTCCTGCGCGTGGGCCATGTCGGGGGTCAACACGGTGGCGGCCAAACCGTAGCGGTCATCGGCGGCCTCGGCGAGAGCGGTATCGAAGTCGGGCACGGTTCGGATCGGAGCGACCGGCCCGAAGGTCTCCTCGGAGAACACCACCATGTCCTGAGTGCAATCACTCAAAACCGTTGGTGGATAAGAGGTGCCGGGGCCGGTACCCGGTTCGCCCCCGATCAGCACCCGCGCCCCGCGGTTGACGGCGTCCGTCACCTGCCGGTGCACCTGGGCCCGTTGCCGCTCGTCGACGACGGGTCCGATCCGGTCGGCCCACGTGCGCGCTTCCTCCACCAGTGCCCGTGTGAACGCGTCGGCCACCGACGCCACCGCGAAAATGCGCTCGACCGAGACACAGATCTGGCCGGCGTTGGCGAACGCGCCGAGTGCGGCCTGCTGCGCCGCCCACGCGGGATCCGTTCCCGCGTCGACGATGAGGGCATCGTTACCCCCGTTCTCCAGCAACGCCTTCGCGCCCCGTTCGGCACATGCCTGGGCGATGGCCCGGCCTGTCACACTGCTACCGACATGCGCCACGACGTCGATGTGCTCATCGCCGGCCAGGCGAGCCCCGACGGTGCCGTCGCCGTCGACGATTTCCAGCACGCCGTCGGGCAGCTGTTCGGCCAGTAACTCGGCGAACCTGCGACCGGTTCGCGGGCAGCGCTCGCTCGGCTTGTGCACAACGGTGTTACCGGTCACGAGCGCGGCGCCGAGCAATCCGGCCGCCACCGCCACCGGGTCGTTCCACGGCGTCAGCACGGCCACCACCCCGCGGGGTTGGGGGATCATCAGATCGGTGGCCGACCAGTTGCCCTGCAGCGTCCGGCCGCCGTGCAGCGGCCCGAGTTCGGCGTACTGAGAGAGTGTCCCCATACCCGCTTCCACGCCGCCCATGGCGTCCTGCCGCAACTTGCCGGTCTCACGGACGTTGAGTTCGGCGAGTTCTTCGGCGGCGGCTCCCACCGACCCGGCGGCCGCGCGCAACGCCGAGGCCCGTTCCGCCGACGGCATCCGGGACCAACTCTTCGCCGCAGCACACGCCCGCTCGATCGCCGCACCACATTCCGCGGGGCCGGCGATGGGCACGCGGCCTACCAGGTCACCGGTGCGTGGGTTGTGAATCGTCAGTTCAGGTGTCGCAGTCACACCTTCGGGTACCCGACGGAGGCAGACCTACACCATCAGTACGTTGACGGCCCACGCGACGAGCGACCGCAGATGGGTCAGCACCTCCTCGTCAGGGTGGGCTACCGGGTCCTCCAGATGCACCCGGGCGAGTTCCTCGATGGCCGACAAGAGGATTCGCACCGTGGTGCCGTCCGGGTCGATGTCCACGCCCGCGGCGACCGACAGGGGGCGGGCCGCGACCTTCCTGGCGTACCGGCGACCCAGCTCGATGCGCTCGCGCACCTGCGGTGGTGCACCGTCCGGAGGACGCAAGATGATGCGCCAGCTCGTCGGCGCCGCATGCAGGTAGGCGAGGATGCCTATGCCGAGTTGCTCAGGATCGAGGCCGGGCCGGTCCACGGTGCTCATTCCCGCGAACGCGATCGCCGACTCCCGGTCCAACAGCGCGGTGGTCAGACCTGAGAGATCGGTGAACTGTTGGTAGACAACGGTTCTGGTGACACCCGACCGGCTCGCAACCTGCTCGATGGTCAATGCGGGGTAACCACCGTCGGCGACGATGTCACGCGCGGCGTCGAGCAGTTGCGCCCTCCGTTCGGTGCCGCTGAGCCGCCGCCGGGTCATTGCCGGTGTTCCAGTAGCAGGGCTACCGCATTCGCGGCGCTCTGCACGGCGCTTTCCATGGTCGCCGACCAGTCGGTCGCGGTCCAGTCACCGGCCAGCACCAGCGACCCCACCGAGGTCCGTTGCGGCGGACGCAGGGCGTCGGTCCCCACCACCTGCGAGAAGGTGGCCTTCGGCATCTTGACCACCTGTGCCTGAAGCACGTTCGCGTCCCGTGCCGCCGGGTAGTACCGGCGCAACAACGACATCTGCTCCTCGACGATCTCGTCGTTGCTCTTGTGGATCTGCTCGTAGGCGCCGCTGGTGGTCAGGCAGTACAGCCAGGCCCGGTCGGTGTTGCGGCCGTGCATGATCTGCCGGTCGAAGACCTCGTCGATCACCCCGGTCCCGCCGATCAGTCCTTCGAAGGCCGATTCGGTGCCCAGCGGCCGGTCGAGGTAGAGGTTGGTGCTGACGATCGGTGTGTACCCCAATTTGTCGGCAGCCGCATAGATCTCGGGATGCTCGGGCAGATCGTCGAGCAGCCCACCGATGCTGGAGTTCGGCACCGCACAGACCACGGCGTCGGCGGGTATCTCGGTACCGTCGGCGAGCAGTACCCCGGTGACGGCGCCGTTCTCGATGCGGATCCGTCGCGCGACGGCGCGGTAGCGCACCTCGACGCCGCGTGCGGCGAACACCTTCAACGCTCCGTCGACGTAGAGAGTGTCGAGGTCGACGGTGGGGTAGCCGATGGTGACCGGGGTTCGGTGCTTGATCCCGAGCCTGATGCCGGTGGCCATCACGTTGGCGAACACCTTGGCGGATTCGCGGGCGACCGGCTCGGCGGCGATGCCCAGAGCAAGCCAGTCCCACAAGGCTTCCCGCGCCGGGGCCGGCATGCCGACACGCTCGAACCACTGTTCGGTGGTGAGGTCGGCCAAGTCTGCCGGTTGGTGCAGTGCCTGCCACCCCAGCCGCAATGTGGCGCGCGCTGCGCGCAGTCGGTCGGCCCAGCTGGCGTCGGGATGGACCCCCAGCAGGGTGCGGATCGCGCCGGTGCCGGTGGTCTGCATGGTGACCTTGCGGCCGTCGGGCCACCGCAGCGTCGAGGATTTCGGGAAGGCGATGTGCTGCCTGGTACCGATGCTGGTCAGGTAGCGGTAGAGGTGCTGGTAACCACTGGCGATCACGTGCTGGCCGTTGTCGGGGACATCGTCCACCTCCTCGGCCCGCATCGCGTGGGTGCGGCCACCGAGTCGGCCGCGACGCTCCAGCAAGGTGACGTTCTTGCCCGCCTCACTCAGCCACACCGCGGCAGCCAGCCCGGCCAGGCCACCGCCGACCACCACGTAGCGTTCACCCATGCTTCGGCCTCTCCGTCGATTAACTTACGAATTGTAAGTTAATCGACGGAGCGCGCGGGTGCTTATTGAACGGGCGAGCAACCCTTCGCCGCACGCTGCGCGGCCGCCGACAACGCGTCGCGGAACTCCGGATGGGCGATCGCGGCCAGCGCCTCGCCGCGCTCACGCACCGTCTTGCCCTCCAATTCGGCTGCGCCGTACTCGGTGACGATCACGTCGACCTGATGGCGCGGCGTCGTGATCACCGTGCCGGGCCCGAACCACGGCACAATCCGCGACTGGCGCACACCGTCCTTCTCGAACGTCGAGGGCAGGCAGATCAGCGAGCGGTCCGACAGCTCGAGCCCGACGCCGGCGACGAAGTCCTCGGCGCCACCGACCCCGCTGAACTGGTCGCCGGAGATCGTGTCGGCCACGACCTGGCCGTGGACGTCGACCCCGAGCGCACCGTTGATCGTCACCATGTCGTTGTTGGCGCCGATCACTTCCGGGGCGTTGACGATCTCCACCGGAAGGAACGCGACGTCGCGGTTGCCGTCCAGCCACGCATAGAGCTCGGCCGACCCGAAGGCGAACGTCGTCACGCTCACCCCGTCGTACAGGCCTTTACCGGTGTTGGTGACCTTGCCGGCGCGGTGCAGCTGCATACAACCATCGGTGAACATCTCGCTGTGCAGCCCGTAGCCGCCGCCGTCCCCCTCGGCCAGCAGCGTCGCGATCTGGCTGGGAATCGAGCCGATCCCGGTCTGCAGTGTCGCGCCGGACGGGATGTACTCGACGGCGTGCCGCGCGATCGCCCGGTCGACGTCGGTGGGTGGTGTGCCCGGCACCGCGAGCGGTGCGTCCGTCGAGTGCACCAGGACGTCGATCTCGTCGACATGCAGCGCATGACGGTACGCGCCGAACCCGAACGCTCGCGGATAGCCGTCGGACACTTCGACGACCAGGAGCCGCTGCGGATCGGCGCCCGCCCGGCGTAATTCGCCGAGCGTGGCGCCCGCGTGCAGGGACAGCGAACACCAGCCGTCGGCGTCAGGAGGCGTCGCGACCGTCGTCATCACGCGCGGCGCCTGGCGTTCGAGCAGCGGAGCGAACCTGCGGAAGTCCGCGGGCGCGAATTCGACGTTGGCGCCCATCTCCCGGAGCACCCGCTCGAACGGACCGTAGAAACCCGACAGGTAATGGACGCCGGGTCGGGTGAACAGCTCGGTACCGACCCCGAGCAGCGCGCCGTAGACGCGCAGATCCGTCCAATCCACGCGCTCGCCAAGGGCCCGCAGGAATGCCGGCGGCTGCCCTGGCCCCAGCGGGATCCCGAGCGTGTCGGCGGCGCCCAGGCGCGCAGCGGCCTGTTGGGCCGTGAGCTCTTCCGGCATGCTGTCACTCTTCCACACCGCATCTGCACACCGCATGGTCCGATTTCCGCCAGCATCCCGCTGCCGGGCCTCATAGCGTCACGGGCATGACACCCCAGCCTCGAATAGGCCGAATCACAGTGTGGTTCATGGCGATTGCCGCCGCCCTCGGTACCGCCGCGATCTATCCACTGCAACCGGCGGTCTCCGATGTCGCTGACGGCCTCGACATCTCGATCGCCCAGGTCGGCATCGCGCTCGCATGCGGGCCCGTCGGGTACCTGGTAGGGCTCGCGACGCTCGTTCCGCTCGTCGACCGATTCCCGCCGAAAAACGTACTCGCCGCCCAGTTCGGCGCACTGGCAGCAGCGTTGGCGGCCAATGCCACCGCCGGATCGCTGTGGACGCTGGGGCTGACGATCGGGGTGATCGGCGCCTGTTCCACCGTCGGCGCCCAGTTGAGTTCGATCACCGCACGCTTCGTCCCCGACGGTGGCCGGGCCACTGCCCTGGGCGTGGTGACGGCGGGTATCTCAGCCGGGATCATCGCGGGCCGCATCGCCGGTGGCTGGCTGACGGAGACGTTGGGATGGCGAGGTGGCCTGCTCGTGTTCGCAATCGCATGTGCCGTAGCAGCATTCGTCGCATTGCGGATGCTGCCGGCCACGGCCGGCTCGGCGACGGACGGCTACCTGGCGACGCTGCGCGGCCTGCCGGGCCTGTTCCTGCGATTCCCGGTGTTGCGCATCGCCGCGATACGCGGCGCGCTGTGGTTCTTCGCCTTCTGCGCGGTGTGGGCCGGCCTGGCCGTCGCGCTGGCCCAGCCGCCGTACTCCTATTCCGCCGAACGGATCGGCCTGTACGCGCTCGCCGGTCTGCTGGGCATCGTCGCCACCCGCATCGCCGGTGTGTGGACCGATCGCGTCGGTGCGCGACGCGTCATGGTGACCGGCCTGGTCGTCGCCGCGGTGGCTGCGGTCGTTCTTGCGGGCTGCCTGTCGAATCCCGTCGCCACCCTGGTCTGCCTGGCCGTGTTCGACGCCGGATTGTTCGCCGCCCAAGTGGCCAATCAGAGCACGGTGCTGGCCCTCGACCCGGCCGCGCCCGCACGGTTCAACAGTGCCTACATGGTGGTGTACTTCGTGGGCGGCAGCCTGGGTACCGCATTCGGCGCTGCGGCCGTCGGATGGCTGGGTTGGCCGGCGACTGCCGCCGTCACCGCCGGGGTGATCGGTTTGGCGATACTGCTCAGCGGGGCGCGATCTCGACCGGCAGCGTCGACATTCCCCGCAATGTCAGGTTCGCCTTGTACACCGGGTCGTCAGCCAGACGCGCCTGCGGGAACCGCGCGGTGAGCGCCGACAACGCCACCGAGGCCTCCAATCTGGCCAACGGTGCACCCAGGCAGAAATGCGGCCCCTTGCCGAATCCGATGTGGCGGATGCTCGCGCGGTCCGGGTCGAACTCGTCGGGCCGCTCGTTGACGGCCGGGTCGCGGTGGGCGGCGGCCAGCAACAGCAGCATGGTGTCGCCGGCCGGGATCGTGATGTCGCCAATTGTCATGTCTTCACCGGCAATTCGACCGACCAGCTGCACCGGCGGGTCGTACCGCATGGTCTCCTCGATAACCGCCGAGGCCCGGGAGGCATCGGCACCGAGCGCCGCCCACTGGGCCGGATGACGCAACATCGCCAGCGACGCATTGGCGATCAGGTTCACCGTTGTCTCGTGCCCGGCGATCAGCAGCAGATTGCACGTCGCGACGATCTCGTCCTCGGTGAGCTGATCCCCCGACTCCTCCACCGCGATCAGCCCCGACATCAGGTCCTCGCCGGGCGCGCTGCGGCGGGCGTCGATCAGCTCACGCAGATAGTCGTTGAGCCAGATGCCGGCCGCCATCTGCTCGGCGAACCGATCGGAGGTGTGCCCGGTCAGCGCCAGGAACGGGTCCAGCGCCGCGGCCAGCAGCGCCGAGGCGTCGCTGAACTTGGGCTCATCCTCGACGGGCACCCCGAGCAGCCGGCAGATCACCGCCACCGGCAGCGGGTAGGCCAGACCGCCGATGACGTCCAGGCTGCCACGACGCTCGACGTCGTCCAACAGCCCGTCGACGAGCGCGGCGATGTCGGGTTCCAGCGCCTTGATCACCTTCGGCACGAACGCCTTGCTGACCAGCTTGCGCAGCCGGGTGTGATCGGGCGGGTCGAGGAACAGGAAGTTGGCCGGGCCGCGGGGACGCTCGGACGGCTCGGCCTCGAGCTGGCGCCGGGCGATGGTGGAGTTGGACCGGTCGCTGCGCGACGCCGGATGCCGCAGCACCTCGTCACAGTCGCCGAAGGACGAGAACACCGTCAGGTTGGACTCGGGCAGGTACAGCGGCCCGAGCTCGCGGATCCGCTCGAACGACGGGTAGGGATCGGCCCGGCAGGCCGGGTCGAGCAGTTGCAGAAGCAGGGCCTGCGGGGCTTGGTCGTCGGTGACGGTCGCCATCTACTTATTGTGCACGCGTAGAAGAAGCTCCAGGTCAGCTTATGGGCACGCCGTAGTACCGGCCCAACACGTGCGCCCGCAGCTCATCGAACTCACCGGCCACGATCGACGCCCGGATCTGGTCGACCAGCCGGATCACGAACCGCTCGTTGTGAATCGTGCACAACGTCGCCGACAGCATCTCCTTGGCCTTGAACAGATGCCGGATGTAGGCGCGCGAGTAATTGGCGCAGGTGTAGCAATCGCACTCAGCGTCGATCGGGGTGAAGTCCCGTTTGTACCGGGCACCGGTGATGTTGAACCGTCCGGTCGCCGAGTACACCGCGGCATTGCGCGCCACCCGCGACGGCGACACACAGTCGAAGGTGTCCGCCCCGGCGGCCACCGCGTCGAACAGATCGTCGGGCTCGCTGATCCCGAGCAGGTGCCGGGGCTTGTCCGCCGGCAGCTCACTGCTGACCCAGCCGACGATGGTGGCCAGATTCTGCTTCTCCAGCGCGCCGCCGATGCCGTAGCCATCGAAGCTCAGCCCCTCGGCGGGCCCGGCCTCCTGCCCGATGGTGGCCAGACCCCGCGCGGCCTGCCGGCGCAGGTCCTCGTACTGGGCGCCCTGCACCACACCGAACAGCGCCTGCCGCGGGCGTTCCGGTGACAGCGCCTGCAGCCGGTGGTGCTCGGCCAGGCACCGCAGGGCCCACTCGTGGGTGCGCTGCACCGAGCTCTCCTGGTAGGCGCGGGTGTTGACCAGGGTGGTGAGCTCGTCGAACGCGAAGATGATGTCGGCGCCGAGCTTGTTCTGGATGCCGATCGAGACCTCGGGGGTGAACCGGTGTTTCGAGCCGTCCAGATGCGAGCGGAACGTGACGCCGTCGTCGTCCACGACGGCCAGCCGTTCCTTGCCCTTGGCGATGATGTCGTCGGTCTGCAGCCGCTCGGTGTCCATGGCCAGGACCTTCTTGAACCCGACGCCCAGTGACATCACCTGGAAGCCGCCGCTGTCGGTGAAGGTCGGTCCCGGCCAGTTCATGAATGCCCCGAGCCCGCCGGCCTCGGCCACGATGTCCGGGCCCGGCTGCAGGTACAGGTGATACGCGT
Source organism: Mycolicibacterium neworleansense (assembly GCF_001245615.1). NCBI lineage: Bacteria > Bacillati > Actinomycetota > Actinomycetes > Mycobacteriales > Mycobacteriaceae > Mycobacterium > Mycolicibacterium neworleansense. The sequence continues at coordinate 1,445,093 of NZ_CWKH01000002.1, read as the reverse complement.
TGGCCAGGACTGCTTGGGCGCCAAGCTCTTTCATGGTCTCGGGAAGCACCGATTTGACGGTGGCCGCGGTGCCGACGGCGATGAACGCCGGGGTGTGGATATCGCCGTGCGGCGTGTGGATGGTGCCGACCCGGCCGAGTCGGCCGGGCAGCTCGGCCTCCACGGTGAAATACGGCTGGTCCACACCAGGTATTCAACCGGATGCGCGTCCGATTTCCGTCACGGGGGCGGACGCGACCATACTGCGGTCGTGAACTTGGTCATGCGCCGCCCCATTGTCATTGCCACCGGATTTGCTGTGTGTCTGGCTGCAGTCGCCGGATGCTCGTCGCAGGAATCGGGTTCGTCAGGTAAGTCCGGCCAGGGCCGGGTCACCTTCGGTCCCAACGACGCCGGTCCCGTCACCAGCGTCACCTGCGAGACCAAGGACGGGCTGACCACGATCGGCATCGAGGGCAAGATGCCGGCCTCCGTGGCACTGACCGACGGCGAGGCCCCGGCGGTGCAGTCGGTGAACATCGGTGACGTCAACGGCGAGGGTGCATCGCTGACCTATCTCTCCGGCCTGTCCGGAGCACCGGTGGTGGCCGCGCGCGACGGCAAGGGCTACACGATCACCGGCACCGGCATGGGCATCGACCCCAACGATCCGGGCACGCCGGTGGACATGCCCTTCGACATCGCGGTCACCTGCCCCTAGTCGCAGCGTCGGCGAGGAACTCCACGATCGCCTCGGCGAGTTCCTCGCCGGCATCCTCCTGCAGGAAATGACCGGCGTCGCCGATCACCGGGTGGTCGATCCGCTGCGCACCGCGCATCTCCCGCTTGAAGATCGGCGCCATCCCACCGGTGATCGGGTCACCGTCACTGAACGCCACCAGCATCGGAGTCGGGCTCGCCGCCAACACTTTCCACGCCGACCGGTTGGCGGCCGACGCCGGGTCCTCGGGTGCGGTGGGCACCAGGCCCGGCATCGCCCGCGGGCCCGCACAGTAGGAGTCGTCGGGAAACGGGGCGTCGTAGGCCGCGCGAACCTCATCGCTGACCGAGCGGCGGCACCCCGACGCCACGAACCGGCCGACTTCGATCGTGGGTGCACTCCGGATCGCGGTGCGGAACTGCCACCAGATCTCGGGCATCGGGATGTCGCCGGTGGGCAGCCCGGTGTTGGCGACCACGATGTTGGCGAACCGGTCGGGGTGTTCGGCGGCCAAGCGCAGCCCGATCAAGCCACCCCAGTCCTGACCGACCAGGGTCACCCGCCGCAGATCCAGGACGTCGAAGAGCAGCGCCCGCATCCACTCGACGTGCCGCGCATAGCTGTGGTCCTCGATGCGGGTGGGCTTGTCGGAGCGACCGAAACCGACCAGGTCGGGGCAGACGACGCGGTGGCCCGCCGCGGTCAGTATCGGGATCATCCGCCGGTACAGAAACGACCACGATGGTTCCCCATGCAACAACAGCACCGGATCGGCCTCGGACGGCCCGTCCTGCACCCAGGCCACCCGTAATCGGCCACCTTCGGCATCATCGATTTCGGAATACTCTGGCGCATAGTCGAATTCGGGCAGATCGCGGAAGCGGTCCTCCGGTGTGCGCATCGTCCGCATGATGGTGAACTTACGACCGACCCGTGGCCGTGGCGAACAATTCGGTCAATCCCATCTCCACCACCTGCGCGAACCCCAATACTTCTGCCTGACAGCCCGCCGCTCTGGCGGCTGCACAACCGTGAGGAGAGCAGTGGTGAAGCGTGAGTTCCTGGTAGCCATCGGCGGCGCCGCGATCGTCGTCGCCGGCCTGTCCGGCTGTTCGTCGAGCGACGAGAAAGACACCTCCAGCGACACGAAGGCCACGGCGACGGCGTCAGCGACGGCCTCGGTCGAAGCCGGCGACGCCAAGGCGACGACCGGCGCGGGCACCGCCCGGGCCGTGATCGACGGCAAGGAGCACAAGGTCGAGGGCACGGTCGTGTGCGCCACGGTCGCGGGCAATGTCAGCCTGACCGTCGGCCAGGGCATGAGCGCAGTCAGCGCCACGCTCAGCGAGGGCGACAAGCCGTCGGTGACCGCTGTGGCGCTGGGCAACATCGACGGCGTCAGCCTCGGCTACACCCCCGGCGTGCCCGGCGGCAGCGCGGAAGCCACCAAAGATGGCAACAACTACACGATCAAGGGCGATGCCACCGGCGTGGACGGGATGAACCAGGTGACCAAGCCATTCGAGCTCGAAATCTCCTGCCCTTAACCAAACACGTCACATCTAGCAAACATCTGGCATAGTGTGGGCCCGGACTGACCCGGGCCCACACTCCGTTCTCAGTCGTTTTCACCAGCACGACCCGGAGGTGCACCGTGGCCAGTCACCGAAAGCACGCACAGGCATCGGCGGTCGTGGTGGCCGGCGCCACCGCCGGCATGACCGCCGTCCTCACATTCGGGTACGTCGCCGACGCGCTGGCCGCGACCCTGCCGGGCAGCTATGCCGTGGTCGGGGTGGGTGGGAAAGACGACACCTTGAGTGCGCGGATCCCGAACAAGTTCGACGGCAACTACGTGCCGTACAACGGCGAGTTCGCCGGACCGGCGGCCGATCGCTACTACCCCGTCCACTATTCGGCCACATTGCCGATCGATTCGAGTGTGGCCACCGGTCGTGCGCCGTTGATCGCCCAGGTCGCCGAAGCCCGCACGGCGGTCGGCCCGGACGGCACGATCTACATCGTGAGTTACTCCGAGGGGACCATCGTCGCCGAGAAGTACAAGCGCGAACTCACCGCCGGAACGGCCCCGCCCCCGGGCGGCAACGTCGAATTCGTGTACATCGCGGCGCCGACCGTTCCCAACGGCGGCATCTACGCCCGCTTCCCGAACACGGGACCACTGGCGCTGCTCGGATTCACCAGCACCGGCGCGGCCGCCCCCACGGCCTACGACCAGACCTTCATCACCGTCGAGTACGACCCAGTCGGCGACTTCCCGGCCTACGCCAACCCGCTGTCACTGGCCAACGCCGCCGCCGGCTTCATCTATCTGCACGGTGACCCGACACCGGACGCCACCGACCTGAACGATCCGGACGCGATCATCGTGACACCGGTCGACAAGGAAGGCGGAGGCACTGACACCTACATCCTGGTCAAGACCGAGCACCTGCCGCTGCTGCAGCCGTTCCGGGACTTCTCGACCGCGCTCAACGCCACGGCATACACCGAGCCGGTGCTCGGCGCGATCGAGCCGACCCTGCGGCTCGGCGTCGACATGGGCTACACCGACCGGGACTACTCCGATCCCGCTACGCCAACCCGTTTCTCGTTGATCACGCCGCCCAAACGGATCATCGAAACCGTGAACGCACTCCCGGGCGCGATCCAGGAAGGCGCGGAGAACTTCAACGGCGGATCACCTTCTCCGGCATCGCCCTCGACGACGTCGGGGCCCACCGACCGCAACACGCTGAAGAAGAAAGCTCCCAAGGTCGTTGCCCCGACAGACGCGGCCGACGCCCCCGACAAGCCGGTCAAGCGAAATCCCGCGCACCGCCGCGACGACGTCCGCAACGCGATGTCCGACCTCGCGAAGAACGTCAAGGACACGCTCAAGCCGCGTAAGCCGAAACCCGATGCCAAGCCCGCGAGTGAATCGGACACAGACAAGGCTGCCTAGCTTCTGATGTCATGCTGGGACCATGACTCGACGGCGCGCCTGGTTCTTGTTGCTGTGCCTGTTCCTTCCGATCGTGGGATGCTCCTCGTCCCCTGATCCGGCAGACAGCTTCGCCGCGTTCGCCGATGCGTTGCAGCGCAAAGACGCTCACGGTGCAGCCGCTCAGACCACCGACCCCGCGGCGGCAGAGCCGGTGATCACCTCGATGTTCGAGGGCATGGGAGAGGCCGCCACGGTCAAGGTCGCCGCCGAACCGGAGGACGGCAACGAGTCCGGCGCGACGCTCAAGTACCAGTGGACCTGGGGTGACGGCCGGGACTTCGGCTATGACACCGCCGGGACCGCGACCAAGTCCGGTGACGACTGGCGCATCTCCTGGACACCGGCACTGCTGCACCGAGATCTGCGTGACGGCTTGAAGTTTCAGTACAGCACCGACAGCGATCTGCAGACCCCGGTGCTCGACCGGACCGGCCAGCCGTTGATGACATGGCAGACCGTCGGGGTGATCTCGCTGGACCGCGGCCACCTGGATTCCGCCGGCCCGCTGGCCGCGCTGCTGGCCCCCTTCGATCCCACCACCACCGCGGAATCCATCAGCGCCCAGTTCGCGTCGAACGCCGACGATCGGGTGACGGTGATGAAACTGCGCGAAGACGACCTCACCTCGGTGCGTGACCAACTGGCCCAGGTTCCCGGTGTCGCCGTGGCCGAGCAGGGCGACCTGCTGACCGCCGACCGCCAGTTGTCCTCACCGGCGATCGGCGGTCTGGCCGAGCTGTGGCACGACCGGATCACCAAGGCTGCCGGATGGTCGGTCTATCTGGTCGACGGCGACGGTGCCCCGGCCCAGCGATTGACCGCACAGCCGCCCGCGCCGACCGAGCCGATGCGCACCACGCTGGATCTGCGGCTGCAACTGCTCGCTCAACAGGCCGTGGCCCAGGAGGGCCGGCCCGCCGTGGTGGTGGCGATCTCCGGTTCGACGGGCGGCATCCTGGCCGCCGCGCAGAACACGGCCGCGGATCCGCAAGGTGCCATTGCCTTTTCCGGCCTCTACCCGCCAGGGTCGACGTTCAAGACCATCACCACCGCGGCCGCGCTGGAGGCCGGCCTGGCCACCCCGGACAGCCCGCTGCCCTGCCCCGGCCGGTTGACGATCGAGAACCGCACCATTCCCAATGACGACGACTTCGACCTGGGCACGGTGCCGTTGACGTCGGCATTCTCCCATTCGTGCAACACCAGCATGGCCGCGCTGTCCGACAAGCTGCCCGCTGACGCGCTGACCAAGACCGCCCGCGCGTTCGGCATCGGGGTGGACTTCACCATCCCCGGGCTCACCACGGTGACCGGCCGGGTGCCGAACGCCGACACCGCCGCCAAGCGGGTGGAGAACGGGATCGGCCAGGGCACCGTGACCGTCAGCCCGTTCGGCCTCGCGGTGGCCGAGGCCAGCCTGGCGCACGGCTCGACCGTCCTGCCCAACCTGGTCGACGGCGACAAGGTGACCGCTGATTCCGCCTCGCAGCCGCTGCCGCCCGCCGTCACCGGGGCACTGCGGGACATGATGCGCAAGACCGTGACCGAGGGCACCGCAAGCCAATTGAGCGACATTCCCGACCTCGGCGGCAAAACCGGGACCGCCGAGTTCGGCGACAACACGCACTCCCACGGATGGTTCGCCGGGATCGCCGGCGACATCGCGTTCGCGACCCTGGTGGTGGGCGGCGACTCGTCGGCGCCCGCGGTGAAGATCTCGGGCGATTTCCTGCGCTCTGCCGGTTAACCGGCGCCGGATCCGGCGGCCAGGTGCACCAAGCCCGAGGCGACCGCGAACCGCGGTCCGTGTACTCCGTCGATGTTGGCCCGCCCCACCACAACTCCCGCACCGCGCAGGGATTCACCGACCGTGCGCAGTAGTTCGTCATCGAGCGCCCCGCCGCCGGCGAGCACCAACGCGGTCGGGGCTTTCTCGAACGCGGCCAGGCAGCGGGCGATGTTGGCGGCCACGGTCTCCTGCTTGATCGCCAGCCGCAGGCTGCGCCATTCCTCAGCGGCCAGCTTGGTGGAGAACGGCACCAGGCCGGCGCTACCGCGGGTGCACAGCCGGCCGATGGCGTCGGCCGGCGCCGGAGCATCCAGGAACAGCCGTCGCCCGTCCTCCTCGTGTGCCACGTGCGGGCCTTCGACCCGGATCGCCGGGGTGCGTTTGACCCGCTCGGCCAGGGCCCGCGGGATGTTCAGCATGCGTGCCACCGCGACGGTGATGGTCTCCCCCGCGCCGGCGGCCGTCACGGTGCGGCCCGGCCCGATCAGGTCGATGGTGCCGCCACCGATATCGCACACCACCGAATCCGGTGGCAAGCCCGGCGTGGTGCGGGCACCCCGTGCCGCGGCCTCCGGCTCTCCTGCGAGGGTGCGCGCCGGACGTCCGGTCAGCTCGGCGAGCGTGGTGGCGGCATCCTCTACGTGGTCGGCAGCCAGCAGCGCCACCACCGTGCCACGTGCGTCGGCCACCCCGCGGCGCAGCCAGGTGCCGCTGTCCAGTGCCGCGAGGTCGGTGAAAAAGGCGTCGTCGACCGCGATCTCATGATCGGCGGTCGGGATGGAGCGCAGCCGGATCCGCACCACGCTGCCCGGCAGTTCCCGCCGCAGGATGGCGTGGGCCTGGGCGGGTGAGTACCTGACCACCGCCCCGTCGATCTGCAACTCGACGTAATCCTCGTCCACCGCGGGCGGCTCCGGCGCCTCGGTGCGCGCGGTCACGGCGATGGCCGGGGAATCCGAGAGTTCCCTGGTGAATTCGGCGACCTCATGAATCTGGTCATGGCCCAGTTCCAGGGCCGCGCACAGCGCGATCGGATCGGCCAGCGCGCGGTAGGCGCGGCCCTCGGCCACCACCTCCAGCGCCACCAGCGCCCCCGGCGCCAACCCGTCGAGCATCACCTCGTCGACCACGGGGACGTCGAGGGGAATCCGGTTGCGGATCAACACCGCATCGTCCTGGGCGGCCAGCACGCCGGCGATCGCCCAACCGTTCCCGACCGCGGTGGTGACGGCCGCCGCGGCCACCTCGAAATCGGTGTCCCCGTCGACCGAGACGATCACCGGACCATCGCACGGTGCACCGATCAGGTCACCCAGCGGTACATGCCGGCCCACCGCGTACCCCGTGCCGGCCGGGGTGCTGGCATCGGGCTTGCGCAGGCTGCGCACCGGGGAGCGCGGCGAGGGCGCCGGTGCCAGCGGGGCGGTCTCGGTGTCGACCGGCCGGATCGCCGAGAGCACCAGCTCATCCGCGCGCACCCCGGCGTCGACCTCGATGCGGTGCAACAGCGCGGCCGCGCCCTCCAACGAATCCTGGGATCCCTTGCGGCCCCGGGTCGGCGCCTGTCCGTGGGTGATGGGGAGTACGGAGCCATCGGCAGCACCGTTGTCCACACGGGCCAGGACGATCTCGGTGGTGTGATTGCCGACGTCGATCCCGGCGACAATACGGCCACGGGGCGTCACCGCAACAAGCCCCGCCGGGCGTACACCGCGGCGGCCTGACGCACCAGTTCCGCGCAACGCACGGCACCACGGTTCTCCAGCGACGCCTGCAGCGCGTCGAGTTCGGCGGCGGTGGAGCGGTGTGGGCGCAGTGCCTCGTACAGGCCCATCACCTCTTCATCGTCGATGGTGGCCAATTCCGCTGCGCGCAGGAAATTCTCGGCCAGCTGAGGGTTGCCGTTCTCCTCGGCAACCACAGCCTGGTGGGCCAGGGTCGCGGGATCCATCCGCAGGTCGGACAGGTCCAGCTTGCCGTCGACAGCGGCCGCGACGGTGAATCTGCCGGTCATGCTCTGCGCACCTCCACCGTCACGGGCGCCTGGCCCGGTTCACTGGCCTCACGTTCCAACGCGACGAGTGCCACCGCGCGCGCGTGATATCGCGCCGAGATCGACTCGTCGGTACCGCCGGTCAGGATCGGCACCGGCGCCATGCCCTTGGCGTGGCGGGCGGCATTGCGGCCCAGCTCGCGGTAGTTCCTCGCGGTCAGCAACGGGGCCACACTGAACAGCTCCAGGTTGGCCAGCGGCGCCAGATCCCGGCGGTGGATGAGCGCAGTACCTTTGCCCTGCAAGCCGATTCCGATCCCCGATCCGGACAGTTTGGCCGCGGTCAGGCCGATCAACCCGACGTCGATGGTCGAACGCACCCGCACGAAGCGTGGCACGCAGCCCTCCTCCTCCAGCCCGGCGGACAGCTGGCGGATCACCTCGCCGATCGGCAGCCCACACAGGCTCAGCCACACACTGCGCCCCAGCGCCGGCGACAACCCGATGCACACCTCGCGCGGATCGCTGCCCTGCCGGGCGGGTTCGATCTCGGTGACGGTGATGTGGCCGGCATGCTCGACCTGGTCGGTGGTGAGTTCGGCGGAGTTGCGCTGCTGGCGGATGTTGTCGATCTCGGCCCGGCGCTCCTCGGTCAGCGTGTAACCCGTTCCGGGACCTGTGTAATCGTTCGGGTCGGTGATCTTGGACAGCACCCGGAACTGCTCGTCGAAGATCGCCGAGGTCTGCAGCTGGTCACCGCGCAGGCGTTCCGCCGTCAGCCGCATGATGGCCTCGGCCTCGTCGTCGTAACCGGTGCGCTTCAGGGAGGCGACCACGTCGAACACGGTGAGCTGCTTGGCCTCGATCGCGTTGGCCGCTTCCGCGACGACCTTCGGGTCGCCGGGCGGCAGATCGCGTGACCCGTTGGCGACCACCCCCTCCTCGACGTGGCTGTCGTCGAAATCGGCCAGGCCCAGATCGCGATACACCGCCTGCACCGCCGTCGCGGCCCGCCGCCGGACCGCGGCCTGACGCTCGGGTGACACCGTGCGCAGTCCGCCGTCGGCCCCCCAATCCCGTTGCAGGACCAGGAAATCGTCCATGTCGTCGGAGTTGAAGTTGGACAGCGCGAACGCGTTGTCGTAGCGCGGGATCGAGCCGAACCCGGAGAAGATGAAATCCGCACCGGCCAGCAGCACCGGCAGGGTGTGCGCGCTGCGGCGAATGTCGGATTCCGAGATCAGGTTGTCATTGCCCGCGCACGACTCCAGATCGCGCATCATCACCATCAGGTTCTCGGCGAGCAATTCCTTCATGCCGTCGGGCACCGAGGCCACCACACCGACCCCGTCGATGCCGCCGTTCTGGACTCCCTGCGATCCCAGCGCCCGGGCCAGCGAGACGCAGCGCGATTCCAGGTAGAGGATCGAGCATCTCTCGGCCGCGCCCATCAGCACCTCGGCGCCGCCGCCGCTGGTGACCCGCATCTTCAACCCACGTGACGCGTAGGCGCTCGTCAGGATCGCCTTGGAGAACGGGGTGTCGTCACCGTCGACGAACACCTGCTCGGTGCCGTAGATGGAAATGGTCTCGGCGTAACTGGTCAGCCCCCGCATCCCCAGCCGCAATTCCAGCGCCTCCTCGATCGCGCACTGCGCCATCGCGCCCGGTGTCCCCACCTGCGAACCGATCAGCAGCGCAACGGCATTCGAGGATGCATCGCCCAGGACCGGCACCGTCGTCTCGACCTCGCGGAACCCGTAGGCCACCGCGCTGGCCGCGTCGGCGGCGATCAGCATCGGATCGTCCAGCTGGTTGGTGACGTGGGCCTGATTGCTCGGGGTGCGGCGGACCCGCATCTTGGCCATCGCCATCTGCATCTCGACCGGCGTCAGCAGGGCGATGACCCGCGCGAGCTTGGCCGGGGTGGTGCCGCCGATCAGCCGGACCACCTCGGCGCGTGGCACATTGAGATCCACGGTCTTGCGGGCCAGCTCGACATCGCTGCACGCCATGGCCTCGGCCGCGACGTCGAGGTCAAGTCCGTAGCGGGCGATGAACTCGTCGATCACATCGAAGTCGGCCGCGGCCTTGCCGTCCATCTCGACGACCTGACCCTCACGCAGCACCAGCGACGGTTCCGGATCGTGCGGACTGCGCATCGCAACCAGGCCCAGGTCCGGATTGGCCACGCTGAACCCGTCGAGGTTCACCGGCTTCGCATCGAGAATCCGCATCCTGCCGAGGTAGGCACCGCCGTCATCCGCCACGCCGACCATTTTGCGTGACGAACACTATTTGGTCTACCCATTACGCCTTTTGGTGTCAGGCCCCGGACGCCACCTCCAGCGCCTTGAGCGAGTCCTCCAGATGGCTGAGCATCCGCTGCAGATGCGGCACACTGCGCCGGCAGCCGACCAGCCCGAAGTCCAGGTTGTCGGCGTTGTTGGCCAGGGTGATGTTCATGGCCTGCCCATCCAGCGCGATCGACAGCGGATAGTTGCCGTCCAGCCGAGCGCCCTTCCAGTACAACGGATGTCGCGGCCCGGGCACATTCGAGATGACCAGGTTGAACGGCGGCGATGTGGCCTTGACGAAGCCGGGCACCGCAGCCAGGCCCAGCGGGGCGATCATCATCGCCGACAGCGCCAGGGCCTGCACCCGCGGCAGCTCGGAGAACACCTTCTTGTTGCCCCGCATCGACTCCCCGATGACCGACAGCCGCTCGGCGGGATCGTCCAGGTCGGTACCCAGATTGCACAACACCGAGCCGACCAGGTTGCCCCCGGCGTCGGCCTCGTGCTCGGCGCGCAGGCTCACCGGCACCATGGCGATCAGCGGCCGGTCCGGCAACGCGTCCTGCTCCAGCAGATAGGTGCGCAGCGCGCCGGAGCACACCGCCAGCACCACATCGTTGACCGTCGAGCCGGCGGCCCGCGAGATCCGCTTGAACCGCTCCAGCGGCCAGGACTGCGCCGCGACCCGGCGGGCCCCACCGATCTTCACGTTGAACATCGTCTTGGGTGCCGCGAACGGCAACGTGAGCTGCTGCTCCACCAGTGCCGAACGAGCAAGCCGCAGCGTCGATGGCGCCAGTCCCGCGGCGGATCCGGCCACATCGGTGACCGTCCGCAACAACGACGAACCGTGGTCCGGCCGCTTCCGGCGCGGCAGCGCCCACGGCACCCGCACCTCGGTGTCGTCCGGGTCCTCCGACAGCGTGCGCATCAGCAGCTTGAGTGCCGACACCCCGTCGATCAGTGAATGGTGCATCTTCGTGTAGACCGCGAACCGGCCGTCGGCCAGCCCCTCGATCAGGTGGGCCTCCCACAGCGGACGGTGCCGGTCGAGCAGGCCGCCGTGCAGGCGCGAGGTGAGCTCGAGCAGGTCGCGGACCCGGCCCGGTGACGGCAGGCCCGAGCGGCGCAGGTGATAGTCGAGGTCGACGTCGTTGTCGTAGGTCCAGCCGACGTTGGCGATGCCGCCCAGGATGGTCGCCGGATGCTTGCGGAACACGGGCTGAACCTCGGTGTGGGCCACCATGTCCTCGTACAACTCGCGCACGAAGTCGCTGCCCGCACCGGCCGGAGGCTCATAGAGCGCGAGGCCGCCGACGTGGAACGGGTGCTCCCGTGTCTCGGCGATCAGAAACATCGAATCGGTCGGCGACATCAACTCCATGAACCCATTCAACGCGGGTGCGACCAACCCCGGAACAAACCCGGCAAAACAGGTAGCCCACTACGCGTTCCCCCGCCCCGACGAGCCCGCAAGATCTGTACATGGCGAACGTGGCGCGCAAGCTGTTGGCGCTGATCAGAATCTTCAACGGGGCGGCCGGGCTGCTGGCCCCCGAGAAGCTGCTGATCCGCCTCGGGGTGGACCCGACCACCGACCGGGCGGGCACCTACCCGTTCCGGATGTTCGGCATCCGAACCGTGCTCATCGGCCTGGACCTGTTGCTGCTCCGCGGAGCCGAACTCCGCCGTGCCGAAAAGCTCGCCGTCCTGATCCATGCCACCGACACTGTTTCTGCCGCCGTCACCGCAGCCCGCGGCGATCTGCCGCGCAAACAGGGCCTGGTGGCGATCGTCATCTCCTCGATCAACACCGCACTCGCGCTCGCCGCTTGGAAAGGAGGGCAGGATGCCATCACTGCCGACGAGAATCTTCATCAAGGTCACTGAGGTCGTCGACCGCCGGATCGGCTGGGACAAGCTCCCGCCGTGGCTCGGACTCTCGGTGCTGATCGGGATTCGGGACGCGTTACGCGAATACAACCTCAAGGACACCTACGGCGGGAATCCGCCTCCCGCACCGCATCACGCGCCCGCCGACTACCTGACCGTGCGCACGGTCGACGGGTCGTACAACGACCTGTCCGCACCGTCGATGGGCATGGCGGGTACCCGGTTCGGGCGCAACGTGTCATTGGACAAGGGGCATGCCGAGCAGCCGCCCCACCTGATGGATCCCAACCCGCGCCTGATCGGCAACGAACTGCTGCAACGCGGCGACGATTTCAAACCGGCGATCACCCTCAACGTGCTGGCGGCGGCCTGGCTGCAGTTCGAGACCCGCGACTGGTTCAGCCACGACACCGACCCGAGCAAGATGATCGAAATTCCGCTGCCCGAGGGCGAGACGGACTGGGACATCAAAGAGGACGGCCCCGCCATCCAGATCCCGTCGACCCCCGCCGACCCGAATCCGACGCCGGGGGAAACGACGTTCCTCAACACCGAGACCCACTGGTGGGACGCCTCGCAGATCTACGGCAGCAATCAGCTGTTCCAGGACGCGATCCGCACCCCCAAGGAAGCCAACGACGGCAAGGTACGCATCGACGCCGACGGGTTCATCGAACTCGACCCGAAGCTGCTGGGCGAGTCCGGCGGGGCCGACGGCTGGTGGCTCGGCCTGGAGCTCATGGGCACGATCTTCCTGCGTGAACACAACGCCATCTGCGATCGGCTGAAGGCCGCCTACCCGACGTGGTCGGGCGATCAGATCTTCCACAAGGCCCGGATGATCAACGCGGCCCTGATCGCCAAGATCCACACCATCGAGTGGACGCCCGCGATTCTCGGACACCCGACGCTGCAGATCGGTATGCGGGCCAACTGGTTCGGCCTGGCCGGCGAGCGGGTCAAGGAGTTGATCGGGCGGGTGAGCTCAAGCGAGGCGATCAGCGGCGTCCTCGGATCGGCGACCGAGCACCACGCGGCGCCGTACTCCATCACCGAGGATTTCGTCACCGTCTATCGCATGCACCCACTGGTGCCCGACAAGTACGAATTCCTCAACCTGGCCGGAGCGGCTGCGCCGCAGGAGCTCTCGTTCGACAGCATCCACGGTGGAGCGAATTCCCGCGGTGTGCTCAAGAGCGTGGGGGTGGGCAACTGCCTGTATTCCCTCGGCGTCGCACACCCCGGCGCGGTCACCCTGCACAACAGCCCAAACTTCATGCGCCGCTTCGACCGCACCGACGGCCACGTCATCGACATGATCTCCACCGACATCATCCGCTCGCGTGAGCGGGGCGTGCCGCGCTACAACGAGTTCCGCCGGCAGCTGCGGCTGAAACCGGCAACCTCGTTCGACGAGATCAGCGGCGGCTCGAAGGAGACCGCGGCGAAGATGCGGGAGATCTACGGCGGGGACATCGAAAAGGTCGACGCCATGGTCGGGATGTACGGCGAGAAGCTGCCGAAGGGATTCGGATTCAGCGACACCGCTTTCCGCATCTTCGTCCTGATGGCGACCCGGCGCCTGAAGAGCGACCGCTTCTTCACCGTCGACTTCACCCCTCGCGTCTACACCCCGGAAGGCATGGCCTGGATCGACGAGAACGACATGTGCTCGGTGCTGATCCGGCACTACCCCGAGCTCGAACCGGTGCTGCGCGAGCAGCGCAATGCCTTCGCGCCGTGGCCGCGCATCGGCAAGGCCACGCCATGACACGCACCGAGCCCATCGACGAGTCGGCCCTGCTCGGCTACAGCAACAGCATGCTCGACATCCTGTTCCGGCAGTCAGCCTCCGGCCCCATCCCGGACGGGGACACCAGGGGCACGCTGCTGGGCTGGCCGGGTACGTCGGTGACCAAGCCGCTGGCCTGGCTGGTGCGGGTCCTCATCTGGCAGGGCAAGGTGCTCGACCGTCGAGAAGGGGTGCTGCGCAACAAGCTGACCCCGTTCGGGTTGCGGCTCGTCAAAGCCCGGCTCTCGATCGCATCGAGCTGGGTGGACAACGGTGACTGTGTGCTCATCGACTACTCCACTACGTCGTTTCTGGCCCGCATGGTGCGCGACGAGATCCGTCAGGTCGGTCCCGGCCTCTACCTCGGGGTCGTATGGCTGTGGCGGAAACGCATCGGGTGGTTCACCATCCGCTCGACCGGGTGATCCCGATGCCGCACCAGGAAGCGTTGACCGTGCTCGCCGAGGTCAGTGAAGGCCGGCTGGCATCACTGCGGAAGCTGCTCGGACGCATCCCCGACCACGTCGAGCGGTGGGACGTGCTGCCGTTCGAGAAGTTGAGTGGTCTGCACTTCGCCAGGCTCGTCCTGTTCGACCCGACACGAGACCTCGACGGCCACCCCGTACCCGCCCAGGTGGCGCTGATGACCGACGTCGACGCACCGCTGCGTGCACATCTCGACGAACTCGCGACGATCGGCGGTGACGGGATCGACGCGGTGTTCTCCCACTGCGTCGGCTACCCGGGCACGGCATCGATGTCGGAACGGCGAGCGTTCCTGCTGGCTCATCAGGTCAAAGCCGCCGCGGCGCACATCAACCGGCGCGGCCGTTCGGTGAGCCAGATCCGGCAGGAGGATCGGCTGCAGCGCGAGATCAACACGTTCCTGGACGGTGGCGACCTCGGGTCGCTGGATCCGGGGAAGATCAAGAGCGCGATCGTGGACTTCGTCCGCGACCGCGAAGACCTCACCTGGGCCCTGGAACCGGCCGAGGGGCCATCCTTGCTGTGGCGCGCCAAAGAGGCTCTGCACAAGTACTTCTGGATCGTCGCACTGGCCGTGGTCACGGTGGCGTTCCTGCCGCTCGTGGTGCTCGGCCTCGGATTGTTCGCGCTCGTACTCCGTTACCACGAAAAGCACGACCAGCCCGACACCCGTGCCGCCGCACCCGACGCGGTCCGGGCATACCGCGATGACGAGGATTACTGGGCACACAACCAGATCGTCGCCGTCGGATTCCTCAAGCCCGGATCGTTCCGCCGGTTGACCACGACCGCGATCCTGTTCCTCACCGACTACGCCACCCGCCACATCTACAACCGCGGAACCCTTTCCGGGCTCAACACCATTCATTTCGCCCGGTGGGTGCGGATGAACGGCAACCGCGGCCTGTTCTTCTCCAGCAACTACGACGGCAGCCTGGAGAGCTACATGAACGACTTCATCGACAAGGCGTTCTGGGGGCTCAACGCCATCTTCAGCAACGGCGACGGCTTCCCGCGCACCCGCTTCCTGTTCTTCGGCGGCATCACCGACGAGAAGGCCTACAAGAAGCTGCTGCCCACCCGGCAGGCCCCGAGCAATGTCTGGTACAGCGCCTACCCACATCTGACCACCAAGAACATCGCCAACAACGAGGCGATCCGCCACGGCCTCTCGACCAAGATGGACGATGCCCAGACGCGGCGCTGGCTGCGCCGATTCGGTTGCGGCAACGACCTTCCCGAATCCAACTGGGCGGCGCGAAAGCTCGACAGCATTCCCTGGGACCGGCTATGGCTCTCCAACTAGACGACATCCAGGGCGTCATCCTGCACGGCTACGGCGCCCTGGACGACGCGGCATTCCTACTCCTGACGATCGAGGACGCCGCGGCAGCCAAGCGATGGCTGTCCGGGGTGGAGTTGCGCGACAGCGCCGTCCGGCCTGAGATCACCGACACCTGCACCAACATCGCCTTCACGTCGTCGGGTCTGACGCGGCTGGGGCTGTCACCCGAGCACCTCGCAATGCTGGCCGGCGAGTTCCGCGAGGGCATGTCGGGCACCGAGCACCGTCGTCGCATCCTCGGTGACCACGGCGCCAGCTGCCCGTCGAATTGGCGTTGGAACGGCGACGACATCCACGCGCTGTTGCTGCTCTACGCGCGTGACGCGGCCGCGGTCACCGAGCTTGAGAACAGCCACGACCTGCCCGGCTCCGGGATGCGCGTCCTCAGGCGGCTCGACTCGCTGACACTCCCGGGACGCAAGGAGCACTTCGGTTTTCGCGACGGGATATCGCAACCCCTGGTCGACGGCTACGACGAGGGCGGACCGGCGGGCAACACCGTGGCTGCGGGCGAGTTCGTGCTCGGGTACCCCAACGCGTACGGGCAGTACACCGACCGGCCGCTGGTGGATCCGTCCGCCGATCCGCGAAATCTGTTGTCCGTCGCGGCCGATGCGCCGCCGCTGCACGACTTCGGCAAGGACGGCAGCTACCTCGTCTTCCGGCAGCTCGAACAGGATGTGGCGGGGTTCTGGAACAGCCTGGCCGAGCGATCCACCGACGTGCTCGACCCGGTGCCGGCATGTGTCGGGCTGGCGGCCAAGATGGTCGGCCGCTGGCCGAGTGGCGCGCCGCTGGTGAAGGCGCCGACCGCCGACGATCCCGCGCTCGCCGACGACAACGACTTCATGTACTTCCGGTCCGAGGATCCCGACGGCCTGAAGTGCCCGATCGGCTCGCACCTGCGGCGGTCCAATCCACGTGATGCGCTCGACCCCGTGCCGGGATCCGACCGGTCGATCGATGTGGGCAAGCGCCACCGCATCATTCGTCGCGGCCGGGCCTACGGTCCACCCTTGGCGCCGTCCATGGATCCCGCCGACCTGATCGGGGCGAGTGACGACGGCATCGAACGCGGCCTGCATTTCATCTGTTTCAACACCCAACTCGGGCGGCAGTTCGAGTTCATCCAGCACACCTGGGTCAACAGCTCCAAGTTCGACGGCGGCTACGCCGAGGACGATCCGATCACCGGCGCCCGCGGCAACGGAAACGGCAACGGGCACGGGGCTTTCACGGTCCAGCAGGAACCGATCCGCCGGCGCGTCACCGGCCTGCCCCGCTTCGTCCACACCGTCGGCGGCGCCTACTTCTTCATGCCCGGTGTGGCCGCCACCCGCTATCTCGCGGCCCTGCCATGACGGCCTGGCAGCAGTGGGCTCCGCTGCCTCTGCGGCTGTTCCTCGGCGGCGGGCTGATCCTGCACGGCGGCATCAAACTGTTCGCGTCCGGCGGCCACGCCAACATCGCCTATCTGGTGGGGCAACTCGGGGTGCCGTTCGCCGACGCGGTCGGCTGGCTGGTGGGCGTCATCGAGTTCGGTGGCGGTATCGGCATCCTGCTCGGCGTCTTCTTCCGGCTCGCCACGGTGGTGAACGCACTCAACGTCGCGGGCCTCCTGGTGCTCGGCTTCGTCGCGGGCGGCATCCCCGCGCCGCTGCCCGGCGGTGATCCGCTGCCCGGCTTCCGTGAGGCACTGCTGATCCTGGCGGGTCTGCTCAGCCTGCTGCTCAGTGGACCCGGTCCGCTCACACTGGCCGGTGAGACCGTCGTCGACCCGACTTCGTGGCGACGTGGACCGTGGATCACGGGGACCGCGAGACCGAACAGCGCCCCCGAAAAACCAGAACACCCTCTCACCTGAGCAGGCGAGAGGGTGTTTCTGTTGGCGGTGGCGGAGGGATTTGAACCCTCGGACGGGGGTTACCCGTCACACGCTTTCGAGGCGTGCTCCTTAGGCCGCTCGGACACGCCACCGTGTGGCAGCTTACCGGGCGCGCGCCGTAGGCCCTAATCGCATCGAACCGGGCGCCCCAGCAGCCCTGAGTGTGCGCGCACGGCGGTAGATCGAGCGGAGAGTCAATGCTGCCGCACACTCGGCGCCCAGGATGCACACTCGACGCGGCGCAGCACCGGAACTACCGCTGGGCGGCGAAGAACTCCTCGAGCAGGGCCGCGCACTCGTCGGCCAGCACTCCGCCGACCACCTCGGGCCGATGGTTGAGGCGGCGATCACGGACCACGTCCCACAGCGAGCCGACCGCCCCGGTCTTGGGTTCCCACGCCCCGAACACCACCCGGGCCACCCGGGCCAGCACCAGCGCGCCCGCGCACATCGTGCACGGCTCGACGGTCACGGCCAGCGTCGCACCTGCGAGCCGCCAGCCGTCGCCGAGCACCCGGGCGGCCTCACGCATCGCCACGATCTCGGCATGCCCGGCAGGATCCCCGGTCGCCTCACGCACATTGGCGGCCCGCGCCAGCTCGGTGCCGTCGGCGGCGAACACCACCGCGCCGATCGGCACGTCACGGGGCCCGGCCGTCCGGGCAGCCTCGAGCGCCGCGCGGATCAGCGCTTGGTCTGAGGCACTCACCGACCGAGCCGGTCGAGCACCGCCGACAGCTCGTCGGCAAAGCCCATCTCGCGAGCGATCCGGCCGATCTGCTCGTCGGCGTACAGGTCGGTCTCGGAAAGGATCACGCCGAGCACATCCTCGTGCAGGCCGATGTCGGACAGCACCGACAGGTCGCCCTCCTCGAACGGATCCGAATCTTCGAGATCCTCTTCTTCCAGGTCAGCGTCCAGATTCTCCAGCGCCTCGGCCGCGATGTCGTAGTCGAGCGCAGCGGTGGCATCCGACAGCAGCAGCCGCGTTCCCGCCGGTGCCGGCCGCACGATCACGAAGAATTCGTCGTCCACATCGAGCAGCCCGAAGACCGCCCCGGCACTGCGCAGCTCACGAAGCTCCGTCTCGGCCGCGGTCAGGCTCTTCAACGAGGACGACCGCATGGGGGCGCACCGCCACTTCCCTTCCTCCCGGACAACGGCCACCCCGAAGCCATCGGGCAGGTCTGCCGCCGCACGCTGTGCCTCCATGCCCGCCTACGGTAGTCGCCGACCAGCAATTTTGACAGGGATCACCCTCGGCTCCGGCTCGGCCGGTATGCCAATCTTGATGCGTGACGAACACACCCGTGTGCGTGGTGGGCCTTGGCCTGATCGGCGGCTCGCTGATCCGTGCCGCCGCCGGGGCCGGCCGTGAGGTCTTCGGCTACAACCGGTCGATGGAGGCCGTGGCAGCCGCAAAGTTCGACGGGTTCGACGCCACGGAGAATCTCGACGAGGCACTGCGCCGCGCCGCCGATTGCAACGCGTTGATCGTGCTGGCGGTGCCCATGCCCGCCCTGCCGCAGATGCTCGACCACATCCGCGACACCGCACCACGCTGCCCGCTGACCGACGTCACCAGCGTCAAGGGCGCGGTGCTCGACGAAGTCGGCAAGTTCGGCCTCTTGCGAAACTTCGTCGGTGGTCATCCGATGGCGGGGACCGCACACTCGGGCTGGTCGGCCGGGGACGCCGCCCTGTTCACCGGCGCCCCGTGGGTGGTCAGCGTGGACGATCACGTCGACGCGGACGTCTGGTCACTGGTCACCCAGCTGGCCCTGGACTGCCACGCCGTCGTGGTACCGGCCCGCTCCGACGAGCATGACGCTGCCGCGGCCGCCATCTCCCACCTGCCGCACCTGTTCGCCGAGGCCCTGGCCGTGAACGCCGGCGAGGTGCCGCTGGCCTTCGCCCTGGCGGCCGGATCGTTCCGCGACGGCACCCGGGTCGCGGCCACCGCACCCGACCTGGTGCGAGCCATGTGTGAGGCCAACGCCGATCAACTGCTGCCCGCCCTCGAGCACGGCATCGAACTGCTGACCCGCGCCAAGGAGACCCTGGCCGCCACGGGTTCGGTGGCCGAGCTGGTCGAGACCGGCCACGCCGCGCGGATGCGCTACGACAGCTTCAGCCGCCCCGAGATCATCACCACGGTGGTGGGCACGGACAACTGGCGGGCCGAACTGGCGGCCGCCGGACGAGCCGGCGGAGTGATCAGATCCGCTCTGCCAGTCCTGGGTAATCAAGGATGAAGCCGTCGGAATCCACCGTGATCGTAGTGTCGGCGACCGGCGAGTGGAGCTTCACCCCGGGCCCGGCCGGCCCGGCGCTGCTGTAGCTGATGTTGGCGGTCTCCACCGAGAATTCCGGCAACCGGACGTAGACGACCGGCAGCGTCATCGACTCGGCCCGCTCGTGCAAGCCGGTCCGCCGGATCGGCAGCGCATTGAAGAACGGGCTGAACACGACGTCGACATCGAGCGCGCCGCCGAAGTCGGAGCGCTTGGTCTGGGTGTGATCCTGCACCAGCCACATGTTCTCCTCATCGCGGGCGATGGAGAGCTGGCGTTCCCGCTCGGCGAGTGTGACGGTCAGTGACAGTCGCTTGGTGGCGCCCGTCTCATCGGTGACCAGGTCGTAGGAGGCCGAGAATGCCGGGTGGGAGTCGGTGGCGGCAGCCACGATCCGGCCGTAGGCCTTGATTCGCTTGCCCGACAGCTGAACCCGAACAGACTCCATCCGGGATACATCGTGCGCCCGCCACGTCAACACTGCTGGCCAGGCACGGTCCTTCTGGTCACTCACCCTTCTACCGTATGCGACGACGCGCGGCCTTCGTAGCCGAGTCCGGAACTCCCCGCCCCGCGTGACTCCAGTGCCACCTCGTCCCCGAGCAACGGCTGCGGAATCCGTCGCCGGCCTCGCAACCGGCCACTACCGGGTACCGACAACCACACCGCGAAGGCCAACGCGGCATCGAGAATCAGGGCCAGGGCGGTCACCATGAGCGCACCCACCAACGCGATGTGGAACTGGCGCACCTTGATGCCGTCGATCAGATACCGGCCCAGCCCACCGAGACTCGCGTACGCCGCGACCGTCGCCGTCGCCACGATCTGCAGCGTCGCGGTACGCAGCCCACCCACGATCAGCGGCAGCGCGTTGGGCACCTCGACCCCGAGCAGGACCCGGCGCTCGGTCATGCCCATCGACCGGGCCGCGTCGACCACGGCGGGATCGACGTTCGCGATTCCGGCGTAGGTCCCGGCCAGCAGCGGCGGGATGCCCAGCAGCATCAGAGCCACCGTCGGCGGCACCAGGCCCAGCCCCCACAACAGCACTCCCAGGAGCAAGACGCCGAGCGTGGGCAGGGCGCGCAGTGCGTTGACCCCGGTGACGACCAGGAAGGTGCCGCGCCCGGTGTGTCCGATGATCAGGCCGACCGGGATCGCGATGAGCGCAGAGGCCGCCACCGCGACGACGGTGTACTGCAGGTGTTCGACGATGCGGGCGGCCAGCCCGGCCGGCCCGCCCCAGTTGGCGGCGGTGAAGATGAAGTCGAGTGCCTGCTGCAGGAAGTTCATGCCGCCGCCTTGGTGCGCGTGGCCCGGGGCGCCCGCGTCACCCGGGTCCAGGGCGTGATGGCCCGGCCGGCCAACATGATCAGGGTGTCGATGACGACGGCCAGCACGAAGATCGCGATGATCCCGGCGATGATCTGGTCACTCTTGTTGGACTGGTAGCCCTCGGTGAACCACGTGCCCAGGCCGCCGATGCCGATCACCGAGCCCACCGACACCATCGAGATGTTGGTGACCGCGACGACCCGCAGCCCCGCCACCAACACCGGGATGGCCAGCGGGAGTTCGACCTTGAGCATCCGCACCCACGGCCGGTACCCGATCGCCGTCGCGGCGTCACGCACCTGCTCGGGCACCGCGTCGAGCGCCTCGGGCACCGCCCGCACCAACAGTGCTGTGGTGTAAAGGGTCAGGGCCACAATGACATTGGCCTCGTCCAGGATGCGGGTGGGGATGATCAGCGGCAGTACGACGAACAAGGCCAGCGACGGGATGGTGAAGATGATGCTCGCCGTGAGTGTGGTCATCCGGCGCAGGGCGGTGGTGCGCTGGACAGCCGCGCCCAGTGGGACTGCGATGAGCAAGCCCAGCACGATCGGCACCAACGACAACCGCAGGTGCACGACGGTCAGCACCCACAGGTCGTCGAGATGGTTCAGTAGATACCGCATCGGCTAGCCCAGCTCCGGGACGCGGCGCTGCTCCTTGAGGGCGTCGAGCACGTCGTCGGCGCGCACACCGCCCAGGAGCTTTCCCTCTCCGTCGATCGCCACCCCCAGCCCGCTCGGTGACGACAGGGCGGCGTCCAGTGCTTGGCGCAGGCTGCCGTCGGGTGGAAAGAAGGACCCGCCACCGATGGTGCTGTCGTAAAGCCGGTTGCCCTTGCGGTGCACCTCGACGCCTTCGGCGTTGATCCACGCGAACGGCAGGCCGTCCTTGGTTACCAGCCGCCACTGTCCCGGGCTCAGGTTCAGCGCGTCGATGTCGCTCTCGTCGACGTGCTTGATCTCATGTAACGGCAACCCGCTGGTGTGGAAGAACTGCAGCCCGCGATACCCCCGGTCGGCGCCGACGAATTCCGACACACGCTCGTCGGCCGGATTCGACAGGACGAACGCTGGATCGGCGTATTGCAACAGGGTCCCGCCCCGGCCGAACACCGCGACCTTGTCCCCGAGCTTGACCGCCTCGTCGATGTCGTGGGTGACGAACACGATCGTCTTGCGCAATTCGCTTTGCAATCGCAGGATTTCGGCCTGCAGATCCTCGCGGACCACCGGGTCGACCGCACTGAACGGCTCGTCCATCAACAGGATCGGCGGGTCGGCGGCCAACGCGCGGGCCACCCCGACGCGCTGCTGTTGCCCGCCTGAAAGCTGCGCCGGATAGCGGTCGGCCAGCTTCGGGTCCAGCCCCACCCGCTCCATAACCCCGATCGCGGCCTTGCGGGCGCTGCGCCGGGATTCCCCGCGCAACACCGGCACCGTCGCGACGTTGTCGACCACCCGCAGGTGCGGCATCAGGCCGGCGCTCTGGATGACGTAACCGATGCCGAGCCGCAGCTTGACCGGGTCGACCTTGCTGATGTCCTCCCCGTTGACCGTGAGGGTGCCCGAGGTGGGATCGATCATCCGGTTGATCATCCGCATCGAGGTGGTCTTGCCGCAGCCCGACGGACCGACGAACACCGTCAGCGTGCCCTGTGGCACTTCCAGATCGAGGTTGTCGACGGCGACAGTGCCGTCCGGGTACTGCTTGGTGACGCTCTCGAAGGTGATCACCGCGTCCCTCCGCTCTTCGCGCAAGCGCTCATCGCGGCACCCGCTTGTCGAATCCGTTGTCTCTGATCCACTTTTCGGCCGCCTCGTCGGGGTCGACGCCGGCATTGCCCTCCACCGCGGTGTTCAACTCGATCAGGGCCTCGGTGGTGAGCTTGGCCGACACCGCGTCGAGCACGGTCTTGAGTTCGTCGGACATCTTCTGCGAGGCCACCAGCGGAACGACATTGGCGGCGAGGAAGACGTTCTTGGGATCCTCCAGGGGCACCAGGTGGTACTGCTCGATCGCGGGCGAGGTGCTGAAGATGTTCGCGGCCGTGACGGCGCCGCTGTTCAGCGCTTGCACGGTGGCCGGGCCGCCACCGTCACTGATCGCGACGAAGTTGGCCGGTGCGATGTCCAGGCCGTACCGGGACTTCAGGCCGACCAGACCCGTCTGACGGGTCTGAAACTCCGATGGTGCACCGACTTTCACCTCAGCCGAGTGCGCGGCCAGGTCCGCGACGGTCTTGAGGTTCCAGCGCTGGGCGGTCGCCGCGGTCACCGCCAGGGTGTCCTTGTCCTCGGCCGGTGAGGGGTACAGGATCGACAGGTCCCCGGGGAGGGCCTTCAGCAGCGCGATCAGCACCTGATCGGACGTCGTGGCGGTCGCCTCCGCGTCGAAGTACTGCAGCAGATTTCCGGTGTATTCCGGGATCAGGTCGATCGAGTGGTCCTGCACGGCAGGCACATACGTCTCGCGGCTGCCGATGCCGAACTGTCTGCGGATCTGAAAGTCATTGGCCTCCAGAGCCTGGGCATAGATCTCGGCGATGATCTTGGACTCCGGGAAGTCAGCGGATCCGACCGTGATCGATTTCAGGTCACCCGAGATGGGTCCACCGCCCAGCGGATTGGAGCTTCCGCAGGCCACCGCCAGCGGCACGATCAGGGCGAGCAGGGACATCGCGATTGCCAGGGTTTTGCGCTGCACAGGCGCATCCTTTCGGCGACGGCGGCTGGACGATCAGCCTCTGACGACCCTAACGGCACACCCGACATGCCGCCGCGCTTTATCTCATGGTGGTTTGCTTTGAGGCCGTGACGGGCAAAGATGTCAGTATGACCAGCGATCCGTCTGTATCGCCCGATTTGCCTGAGCCGACGCCGAATGTGCCGGTGACACCCTCTCCCGACCCAGGCAAAGCCCCCGATGCCGGCAAGCCCCCCGCCAAGACGGGCAAGGCTGCCGAGCCCAAACTCACCCGTGCCGGGGCGCTGTGGTCAGCATTGATCCTGGGTTTCCTGGTGCTGATCGTGCTGCTGATCTTCATCGCGCAGAACACCGAGCCGGTCCCGATGACCTTCCTGGGCTGGCACTGGTCGTTGCCGACGGGTGTGGCAATCCTCGGTGCCGCGGTGGCCGGAGGGCTGCTGACCGTCGCCGCCGGATCGGCACGGATCTTCCAGCTGCGCCGCACGGCCAAGAAGAACTTCAAGGCCGCCCAGCGCAGCTGACAGTCAGCTGATGGCGCGCAGACCCGAGGCGATGGCCGGGGCCACGGCGGCACCGACGCTCGTGCTCCCCGGCGCCTCGGACCCCTGGCGTGCGCGGAAGTCGATGCCCGCGGCGATGATGGCGGCCTTGAAATACGCCAGCGCCATGTAGAAATCCCAGTGCGCCAGCTCCTGGCCGGACTGCACCGAATACCGGTTGGCCAGATCCTCGGCCGACGGCATCTGCGGCGAACTCCACGCCGCTTCCATGCTCAGGATCAGGTTGAACATCGGGTCGCGGTACACGCACATCAGCGCGGCGTCGCTCAGCGGGTCGCCCAGCGTGGAGAGCTCCCAGTCCAGCACCGCGAGGACCTTCGTCGGGTCCTGCGCGTCGAGGATCGTGTTGTCGATGCGGTAGTCGCCGTGCACGATCGAGTTGCGGCTCTGCGCCGGGACCGAATCGGCCAGCGCCTGATGCAGACGTTTGACGTCGTCGTCGCGAGGATCGTCGGGAAGGCGCACCAGGTCCCACTGCGAACCCCAACGCCGCACCTGACGTTCCAGGTAGCCTGCCGGCTTGCCGAAGTCGCCGAGACCGACCGCCTCGGGATCCACCGCGTGCAGATCGGCCAGCACCCGGATCAGGGCGTCGACGCTGTCGCTGATCACGCTTTCGTCGCCCAGTCGGGCGAGCTCCGAGGCGCTGCGCACCACCAGGCCGTCCACGTTCTCGACCATCTGGAACGGCGCCCCCAGCACGGAGTCGTCGTTGCTCATCGTCACCGCACGCGCGACCGGTACCGCGGTGCCGGCCAGCGCCGCGACCACCTTGTACTCGCGCGCCATATCGTGCGCGGACGGGGTCAGACCGTGCAGCGGCGGACGTCGCAGCACCCATGCCGATGCGTCGTCGCACACCCGGAAGGTCAGGTTCGAGCGGCCACCGGCGATGAGTTCAGCACGCAGCTCCCCGCTGCGGGCAACGCCCTCGGAACGCAGGTGCCGGTCCAGCGCGGTGAGGTCGAGGCCCTCCAGATTCGTCACCGTCACTGTTTACCACCGGACATTTCGCGGCAGCAGGTCCCATACGTGTTCGGTGCCGTTGACCGAGGCGACGGCCAGCTTGCCCGAACGTGAGGACAGCAGCCGGGTGACCGAGGCGTAGTCGACGTGGAAGGACAGCAGCCGCTCGGTGCCCAGGATCTGGTGCAGCAGCACATTGATCACGCCGCCGTGGCTGAACACCGCGACGGTGCCGTCATGGTCGCCGGTGGCCACCAGGTCCTCGACGGCGGCATTGATCCGTGCCATGAACGCGTTCTCGTCCACGCTGCTGGGCAGGTGACCGCTCACCAACCGGGCCAGCTCCTCGGGGTTCTCCTTGGCGATGTCCTCGATCGGCACGTAGTGCGACATGTCGCGGTCGTACTCGGCGAGCCGGTCGTCGACATCGACCTGCAGCCCCAGCTCCTTGGCGAGCGGTTCCGCGGTCTGGATCGCGCGCCGCTGCGGGCTGCTGACGAGCCGGCGGACGGGAAAGCGGGCCAGGGCCGCGGGCAGCCGCTGCGCCTGGGCGATGCCGTCGGCGGACAGGTCGGGGTCAGACCCTTGACCGGGCTCGCTGCGGAGCGGTAGAGCATGTCGGACGAGAAGCAGTTGCACCGTGTCACCATAGGGCCGCGGTGTAAGCCGGCCGGAGAGGGCTGCGACATGGGCTATGCGGACGAGTTGTTCGATCTCACCGACCGGGTCGTGCTGGTCACCGGCGGCAGCCGCGGACTGGGTCGCGAGATCGCGATGGGCGCCGCGCGGTGCGGCGCCGACGTGGTCATCGCCAGCCGCAACCTGGACTCCTGTGTGGCGACGGCCGACGAGATCACCGCGGCCACCGGTCGCGCCGCGTGGGCGTATCAGGTGCACGTGGGCCGGTGGGATCAACTCGACGGGCTGGTCGAGGCGGTGTACGAGCGGTTCGGCAAGGTGGACGTGCTGGTCAACAACGCCGGCATGTCGCCGTTGTACGAATCGCTGGGCTCGGTCACCGAGAAACTGTTCGACTCGGTCTTCAACCTGAATCTCAAAGGGCCGTTCCGGCTTTCGGCCCTGCTCGGTGAGCGCATGGTCGCCGACGGCGGCGGCGCCATCATCAACGTCAGCTCATCCGGATCGCTGCGGCCCGACCAGTACATGCTCCCCTACGCCGCGGCCAAGGCCGGACTCAACGCGATGACCGAGGGCCTGGCCAAGGCGTTCGGCCCGACCGTGCGCGTCAACACCCTGATGGCCGGGCCGTTCCTCACCGATGTCAGCAAGGCCTGGGACATGGCCGGCGACCCGTTCGGCCACCTGGCCCTGAAACGGGCCGGCAATCCGCCTGAGATCGTCGGCGCCGCACTGTTTCTGATGTCGGACGCGTCCAGCTTCACCACCGGATCGATCCTGCGGGTGGACGGCGGCTTGCCCTGACCCGGGCACGGTAATGTAACCCAGTGGCAAACTTGTCATGACAACCTGACCGGAAGGTGATGCGGATGGCGGGGCCCCGTTCGCGCCATGAGCACGTCGCCGCCGAACTGCGTCAGCGCATCACCCGCCGCGAATACGCCATCGGTCAGGCGCTGCCCACCGAGAGTGCGCTGTGCGCGGAGTTCGACGTGTCCCGCGGCCCGGTCCGCCAGGCCCTGGCCACCCTCAAGAACGAGGGTCTGATCCGGGTCTCGCGCGGCAAGCCCGCGGAGGTCCGCAGTCATGACGCCACCCAGACGCTGGACACCTTCACCCCGTTCACGCAGTGGGCCGAGCGCGTCGGGCGGACCGCGGGTAACCGAACGATCGAGGTGGCTCGGCGACGCGCTTCCGAAACGGCCATCGAGGCACTGGGTTTGACGGCCGACGACTTCGTGGTTGAGGTACTGCGGGTGCGACTGCTCGACGGTGAACCGGCGATGATCGAGCGCAGCACATTCATCGACTCCGTGGGGTCCCTGCTGTTCGACTTCGACACCGACTCGGGCTCGATGACCGACTACCTGGCCGGTCGCGGCGTGTACTTCGACTCGATGGAGCACGTGCTCGACGCGGTGGCCGCCGGTCCGGACGACGCCGCCAATCTCGGGATCGCGCCGGGCAGTCCGCTGCTGCGAGAGCGCCGCGTCTCGCGTGATCAGCACGGCGTGGCCTTCGAGTGCGCCGACGACCGCTACCGGCCCGACGTGGTCACGTTCAGCATCGTCAACGCCCGCACCAAGTTCTCCTCCGCCGAACAGACGTGAAAGCATCCCAAACCTGGTGATTTGGGATGCTTCCACTGGGGCCCTCCCGCTTGCGGGCGACTGCTCGTGAGGATCAGTCAGCCGCGGGCATCCGGTTCCAGTGCGGGATGAGCAGCAACATGGAAAGCAGTGCCGCCCCGGCGAATCCGTAGAACAACGTGGACGTGTTGAGATATCCGGGCAACAACCCACCGAGGATCGCGCCGACCGAACCGCAACAGTTGATGAAGCCGGCCGCGGTCCCCGCGTGTTTGGAGGTACCGAAGTCCACCGCGGCGACACAGGAGATCATCGCGTCCGCGCCATAGACACTCAGGCCGATCACGCCGAGCACCAGCACCATGATCCAGGGACTGCCCGTCGCGGTGAGCGGACCGAACAGCGCCAGCACCGCCACCAGGATCCCCAGGCTGATCACACAGGCCGGCACCCGGCGCGCACTGAACACCCGATCGGAGATCCGGCCGAGCAGGATCGGGGCGAGCACACCTGCCACACCGAATGCCACCGGGATGGTCACGGCCTGGAACTTGTCACCGTCGACCAGCCGTTCCGCGACGATCACCGGGCCCCACAACAGGATCGCGTACCGGGCCGGCTTGAGCAGGAAATACGACGCGCCAAGGGTTCTCACCATACTGTCGCCCAGCACCACCTTCAGCGATTCCCGCCACGACGGGGTCGGCTCGGCAACCGCCTCGGCCTCGGGCGACGCGTCGAGTTCGACACCTTCTCGTGCGTCCTTAGAGGCCCGGTACTCCTCGATCGGCGGCAACCCGACGTCCTGGGGCCGGTTGCGCTGGAACAGCAGCACGAGCACGAACACCCCGACCACGATTGCGGCCCCGGTGAAGAACGCCGCCCGCCACGAGCCGAACACGTCGTAGGCGGCCCAACCCAGAATCGGCGCGGCCACCAGACCGCCGAACGCGTAGTTAGTGCTCCACAATCCGAGGACGCGGCCCCGCTCCCCGATCGAGAAGAACTGGGCCATGTTGCTCAACGTCGGGGACCAGCCGGTGGACTGGGCCAGCCCCTGCACGATCATCAGCGGCAGCAGGAACACCAGCGCGGGCAGCAGCCCCATGAAGACGGTGGCGACGGCCGAGATGGCGAGGCCGCCGAGAATCACCACCCGCGGGCCGTACCGATCGGACACCTGGCCCCAGACGAACTGGCCCGCCGCGTAGGCCGCGAGGTAGGCGGCATCAAGGTTGGCCAGGGTGCTCTTGGTCAGACTGGTGGACAGGATCGGGTCTTCGAGGATGCCGAGCTTGGCGACCGAGAAGGCCTGACGGGTGAAATAGAAACCGGCGTAGGCGATCCAGGTGACGGCGAAGATCTGGATGCGCCAGCGCTTGTAGCGCGGAACGATCGTTGTGGGGGTGGACAGCGCGGTTTGGGTCATGAGAGTGCACCTCTGGTGGGCGTGGCACAGACGGTGTGCTGACGGGCCGGGGCAGATTGCCGAGCGAGGGTGGCCGAACGTCAAAGGCAGGTTTCTCTTGCGAGAACGGGTGCGGAGAAGGTGCGGCGGTCGGGAGGCGAGGCCTGCGACCGACCGCCGCGGAGCGGCAGCGGTGGGCGGACTATCGGAGGGCGGCCACCAGGGCAGGGAGGTCGGCGACGCTGTCGAGGATGTGGGTGGCACCGGCGTCGGACAGCTGGGCCCGGTTGTGGGCTCCGGTCAGCACGCCGATCGAGGCCCGCGCACCGGCGCGCAGCCCGCTGATGACGTCGGAGGAGGTGTCGCCCAGCACGATCATCGAACGCACCGAATCGGTTTCGGTCTGCATCAGCGCGGTCAGCGGCATGTCCGGGTAGGGCCGGCCACGCATGCCCGGTGCCGGGCACAACACCACATCGGCGAGGTTCTGCCAGCCCAGGGCGTCGATGATGGCCGTCTGCGTCTCCCGGGCGAACCCAGTGGTCAGCGCGGTCTTGATGCCGCTTGAGCGCAAAGATGTAATGACATCTTCGGCGCCGGGGATAGGGCTGCAGTTGCCCTCGGAGACCAGTTGGGCATAGCAGCGCTCGAACTCCTTGTTCGCGGCCTGTGCCTGCTCCTCGTTGCCCTTGGCCAGGTGGCGGAACACCACGATCTTGGACTGGCCCATGGTGTCGGTGACGTAGCGCAGCATCTCCTCACGGTCGGCGTCGGTTTTCGACAGACCGGCGTGGCTGTCGGCCGCGAGGAAGGACTGCTGAACCAGTCCGGTGTCCTCGACGGTGGTTCCGGCCATGTCGAACACGACCAGGCTGATCGGATCAGTTGTATTGGTGCCCATTGGTTTATCCCTTCAGAATCGGATCGTTCAGACGGTTGCGACGAGTCGGTCCAGCGCGTTGCCGACACTGTCGTGGGCGAGGCCCATGCTGGTGGTCATGCCGATACCGGTGGTGACGGTGACGACGTGGGTGCCCTCGATGGGCTGTTCGATCAGGAACTCCTGATCGGGTGCGGAGGTGTAGACGCCCTGCCAGCGCTCGCTCACCTCGATTTCTTTGACCCCGAACAGGTTCCGGGCTTCCTCCAGGAGGACGGCGAAGCCCTCCTCGGTCTGGAACGGTGGCGCGGAGATGTCGCGGTAGTGGGTGTCGCCGATCAGCAGGGAGCCGTCGGGCTGCGGGGTGTACATCTGGTGCAGGTCGATCGCGACGTAGTCGGGATGTTCGGCACGCAACCGGGCGGCCACCGCCTCGGTGCTCGGAAGTTCTTCGAATCCCGAGTACCTCAGCAGTGACCATCCGGTGAACAGGGGTGCGGGCAGCGTGAAGGCCAGCGGCAGCCGGGCCCGCAGCATGTGCAGCCGGCAGCGCAGCAGACCGTCGCGTTCAGCCAGCTCGGGGAACAGCCGGTCGACGTCGCAGTTGACCGTGACGAACGTCGTACCCGCGCGCAACGGGCCGCGTGAGGTGTGCACCACCCCGGGCTGGAAACCGGATGCCGCGGTGCGCCAATGGAAGTCGACACCATGCGATTCCAGCCACCGCGCGATCGACGGGGCGGCCGTGCGCGGGTCGACCTGCAGGTCGTTGGGCAGGTACATGCCGCCGGTGACTCCGGAGGCCACCACCGGGATCTGCTCGAGGATCTGCTCGCGGCTGAGCAGGCGCACCTCGCCGTCTCCGCGTGCGGCGGCGAACTCATCCATCACCGCGAGCTCGTCGTCGTGGCGCGCGACGCAGAACGTGCCCGACTCCGCGGACCAGAAGCCCGCCTTGCGGGACAGGTCGAGCCAGTGCTCACGTCCGTTGCGGCCGTAGTCCCGGGCGACGCCCGACTGGGCGGTGATGCAGGCGTGGCCGAAGTTCTGGACCGAGGCGCCGACGACGCCGTCGGCGTGATCGACAACGGCGACGCTGAGCCCCCGCTGCTGCGCGTGATAGGCGTGCGCCAGGCCGACGATGCCTGCGCCGACCACCACGACGTCGTAGCTGTGATGAATTCCCATGCGGATACTGTGGTCCACATCACCACAACTTGTCAATACAAGTTTTGAGTTTTTACTACCTGTCTATATAAGTTAATGCCGCGTTCACCTCATGGCGTGACGATGTCGAAGTTCGGGTCGGGCCGGTCCAGCGCCGCCAGCAGCGACGGCAGTGCGTCGGCATCGCCGGTGACTTCCAGACCGGGCGAATCGGTATCCCCCGCCGCGACGGCCAGCAGTCGCAACTTGTTCGCGAGCTTCACGGTGGCATTCGCACTGGCCTCGTCCGGATCGGCCTTGCGGTAGACCAGGACCCCGTTGCGCACGGTGAGCCGATAGTTGACGGCCGTGTCGAGGAAGGTCACGTCGATGGCCAGGTCCAAATCCCACGCCCGCGGTCCGTTGATGCTGATCGCCAGGACGTCGAACATCTGCTCGGGGCTCAGTTGCGCCAGCATCGTCGGCGCGGTGACCTGTCCGGCGGTACCGAACTTACCCACGCGCAATTCAGTGGCACCCGACAGGAAGAAGTTGCGCCAGGTGGCGTTCTCCGCACCGTAGGCCAGCTGCTCGAAAGTGTCGGCGTAGAGTTCACGCGCCGGCCCATGATCGGCATCGGTGAACATCACGTGATCCAGAAGTGTTGCCGCCCAGCGGTAATCACCTTCTTCGAATGCCTTGCCGGCCAGCTCGACCACGCGGTCGACCCCTCCCATCGCCGCGACGTAACGCGGTCCGAGCGCCTCGGGAGGATGCGGCCACAACCGGCCCGGGTTCCCGTCGAACCAGCCCATGTAGCGCTGGTAGATGGCCTTGACGTTGTGGTTGACCGATCCGTAGTAACCGTGGGCATGCCAGGCCTGCTCCAGCGCGGGCGGCAGCTGGAACCCCTCGGCGATCTCGACCCCGGTGTAGCCCTGGTTGAGCTGGCGCAGGGTCTGGTCATGCAGATAGGCGTACAGATCCCGTTGCAGTGACAGGAATTCCACGATCCGCTCGCGGCCCCAGGTGGGCCAGTGGTGCGAGGCGAAGACCACGTCGGCGCGGTCGGCGAAGGTGTCGATGGCCTCGGTGAGGTAGCCCGCCCAGCCATGCGGATCACGCACCAGCGCACCGCGCAGGGTCAGCAGGTTGTGCAGATTGTGGGTGGCGTTCTCGGCCATGCACAGCGCGCGGAATTGGGGAAAGTAGAAGTGCATCTCTGCGGGCGCCTCGGTCCCGGGCGCCATCTGGAACTCGATATCGACCCCGTCGATGGTGTGGGTCTCACCGGTACGGCGGATGTCGATGGTGGGCACGATGAGCGCCACCTCACCCGTGGACGTGGTCTGGCCGAGGCCGCACCCCACCTGCCCCGCAGGACCGCGGTCGAGCTGCGTGCCGTACATGTAGGTGGCGCGACGGGTCATCGCCGTGCCGGCGTAGACGTTCTCCTGCACCGCGTGTTCGACGAACCCCTCGGGTGCCAGCACCGCGACCTTGCCCGCATCGACGTCGGCCTGCGAGGTGACGCCGAGGACACCGCCGAAGTGGTCGCCGTGGCTGTGCGTGTAGATGACGGCGACCACCGGCCGGTCCCCACGGTGCTCGCGGTACAGCCCGAACGCCGCCGAGGCCACCTCAGTCGAGATCAACGGATCGATGACGATCACACCGGTGTCGCCCTCGATGAAGCTGATGTTCGAGATATCGAGTCCACGCACCTGATAGATCCCCGGGACCACCTCGTACAGGCCCTGTTTGGCGCACAGTTGCGACTGGCGCCACAGGCTCGGATGCACCGATGCCGGCGCCTCCCCAGAAAGGAAGCCGTAGGCGTCGTTGTCCCACACCACCCTTCCGTCGGCGGACCTCACCACGCACGGTTCGAGCGCGGCGATGAAGCCGCGGTCGGCGTCCTCGAAATCACGGGTGTCCGCAAAGGGCAGCTTCCTCAGTTGCGCACGGTGAGCTGCCTCGATGACGGCGGCGGGCTGCTTTTGCTCCATCCCACGAGCGTGCCATCTCAGGGTGACGGGACGGTCACGCTTGTCGGAATGATCCGGCTGATCTCGTCGGCCCCGTGACCGGCGTCGACCGCGGCGTCCACATAACCCCGGAACGCTTCCAGCGCGCCGGCATCCAGTCCCGCCGAAGCCGAGGCCGCGATCAGATGCCGAACCGACGCGGCCACCGACGACACCGAGGCACTGGCGTCGCTGTGTCGATCGGTTTCGACACGCTCGGCGATCTCACCGAAGATCGGCGGCAGGATGGCCGCGATGTTGTTGGCATGCCCCAACAGCTCGGTGGGTTCGATGCCGTGTGCGCGGGCCATCGACAGTGCGTGGACAAATCCGCTGACCGAGGTCCAGAACAGGTCCAGCAGCGCCATGTCGAACGCCGCCGCCCGGCCCACGTCCGTGCCGACCCAGCTGGAGGTCGCCAGCGCCTCGAACACCGGCTGGTGGGTGTCGAACAGCTCCCGCGGCCCGGCGAAAAGGATGCTGGCGCTGCGCGTCCCGATGGTGTCGGTCGGCGTCATGATGGCCCCGTCCAGGTAGCGGCCGCCGCGGGCGGTCACCAGTTCGGCCGTCCGGTGCGCGGAATCGGGTATGTCGGAGGACAGCCCGACGACCACCCGGCCGGCGAGTGCGTCACCCGCAGCGGCCAGCACCGCATCCGCGGCGGCCTGGTCGACGACGTTGACGAGAATGAGGTCACTGGCCGCGGCTGCGGCGGCCGGCGTTTCCGCCCACGCCGCTCCGCGGGCCCGCAGCGCGTCGGCCTTGGCCGGCGTCCGGTTCCACACCGTCGTGCGGTATTTCGCCGTCACCAGTGCGCCTGCGAGTGCCTGCCCCATCGGTCCGAGACCGAGCACGCTCACGCTCGCGGTCATGCGGCGGCCCCGTCTTTGATGCTCTCGATGATCCGGGCGAAGCCGTCGTCGCCGTGGCCCGCATCGATCTGCCGGTGGATCAACCGCTGCACCATGTCGACGGCTTCGGTGCTGATCCCCTGGTCCCGGCTGGCGTTGACGATGTCACTGAGATCGGAGAAGTACAGGCTCTGCTGGCCGGGCACCGAGTAGTCGCCGCCGTCGATGACCGTCGCATATTCGGCGATCGCCGGCATCAGCGCCGGCAGCCACGCGGCGGTGCGGGCGGCGAACTCCTTCGCCGAAACCCCGGCCGCGCCCACCATGGCCGCGCCGTGGGCGAAGCCCGCGAACATCACGTACATCGCCGAGAGCAGGGCCAGGTCGTACAGCGATGCCAGGCCGGCATCGTCACCGAAGTACTCAGTGCTGCCCCACAGTTCGAGGATCTCGCGGGACTCGTCGAACAGCGCGGCCGAGCCGCTGTAGAGGATCGCCGACTGCGGGGTCGCGATCATCTCCGGCGTCGCCATGATGCCGCCGTCGAGGTATTCGGCACCGTGGCCGGCAGCCCAGCGAGCCAGCTCCCGCGCACCGTTCGGCGACGTGGTGGTCAGGTTGACCAGACGGCGCCCGGCCAGCTTGTCGGCCACCGGGTCGAGAACCTCATGCACCGAAGCCTGATCGAACAGGCAGACCACGATGAGATCCGCGTCGAGAGCGTGCACCACGGTGGCCGCCGCGGTGGCGCCCTCCTCGACGAGGACGGCGGCCCGCTCGGCGGTGCGGTTCCAGACGACGGTCGGGTGGCCCGCCTTCAACGCGATGCGGGCCAGCTGCGAGCCCATCGCACCCAGGCCGAGGAAGCTGATCGATTGGTGAGTGGTTGTCATGCCACCATCGTGGAAGCCGCGCTAACCTCAGAACAAGTACCCACTTTTTAGTGCGATACTTACTTTTTCGAAACTATTGGCCCTGAGCAGCAAGGATATTCGATGGCCCAACTCGGCAGGTTCACCTGTGGACTCGATGCGGCGTTCGCCGTGGTGGACGGGAAGTGGAAGCCGTTGATCCTCTGGGAGCTCCAGGAAGGGCCGAAGCGTTTCAACGCGCTGCACCGCAGCCTGCCCGGGGTATCCCAGAAGATGCTGACCCAACACCTCAAGGAACTACAAGCGCACGGCGTGGTGCACCGGGAGAGCTACCACGAGGTGCCGCCGCGGGTGGAGTACTCCATGACACCTGCCGGCCAGGAATTGCTGGACTCCCTTGAGCCGCTGGGCGATTGGGCCACCAAGCACATCTCCCTGATCTGCGCGGGCGAGGCCAGCTAACCCGTTGTGGGCCGGTCCAGCGTGTGCAGCGTGACGTCGGCCAGCACGCCGGCGGTGATACGCGCGGTCATGACGTGCAGTACGGCTGGCGGCGACGGTCGGTCGGCGATCCCGGGTTCAGCAGGCGCAGACCGGTTTTCGCGGTGGTATCCCATGGGATGTGGCTGTGACCGAAGACCAGGACATCGCTGCCCGGGTAATCCCTGGCCATCCTGGCCTCCCGCCCGGTGGCCGCACCGGTCTCGTGCACGACGGTCAACCTCAGCCCGTCCAGCGTCACGTCCGCGCGCTCGGGCAACCGCCTGCGCAGCTCTGCGCCGTCGTTGTTGCCCCAGCAGCCGATCAGGTGGGCAGCACGCGCAGTGAGCGCGTCGAGCAGGGCGGGGTCGACCCAATCTCCGGCGTGGACAACGACATCCGCATGGTCCACCTCGTCCCACACCTGAGCCGGGAGATCCTTGGCGCGCTTGGGTATATGGGTGTCGGCGATCAGAAGCAGCCGCATCCAGCCGAGCCTACGTGACCGACGCCGGCCCGCCCGGGAAGCTCTTCGGCGGGTTCGGCCATGCCGCGCCGCCGCGCCGCCTACACTCCGGGCATGGATCTACTACGCAACGTAGTTGTATATGCACATCTGCTCGGTTTCGCGGTCATGGTCGGCGCCTGGATCGCCGAGGCAGCGGCTCGACGCTTCCTGATCACCCCGGTGATGACCTGGGGCATGACGCTGTCACTCGTCACCGGCCTGGCCCTGGCCGCGCCCTGGCCGGCCGGCATCGTCCTCAACTACCCCAAGATCGGCACCAAGCTGGTCATCCTGGTGGCGCTCGGCGCGGTACTGGGCATCGGCACGGCCCGCCAGCGTCGCGCGGGCGGCCAGCCGGTCATGCCGCTGTTCGTCGCCGCCGGCGTGCTGCCCCTGCTCGCGTCGGCTATCGCGGTGATGTGGAACTGAGGCGAGGGCCGAACCTGAGCCGAACCTGAGACGTTCCCGTAAAGTTAACTGGCAAACAACTTTTGTCGGCAGGTACGGGAACAATGGGTCACAGACACGCCATGGCAACCGCCAAGGTCATGCGCACGGCGGCATTCACCGGATGCGGTTCACCGCACGGTGACATCCGTGTCCGGGCGAGGCAGCGCCCAGCGGCGTCCCCGCGGCAGACCCATCAGCTGAAGACCTCGACATCCACGGTGGCCGGCCGGTCACCGTGGATGAACGACCGTGTCACCGTGCTGCGCGGCTTCCTGGCCGATCTGCACGGCCTGCACCTACCGCCGGAGCTGGCCCGGGTCCAGGTGGCCGGGCACATCGAGCTCCTGGTCTCGGTGCTGCGGCTCAACCGCCAGACCGCGCGTCAGTACGTGACCGACGACGTCCTGCGGGAGATCGCGATCGACATCGCCACGGCCGTCTCCTCGGAGTAGCGCCGAGATGAATCAAATCGAGGCGCGGTCCGGAAGACCACGCCTCGATTTTTTTGAGTGCGCCCGAAGGGATTCGAACCCCTAACCTTCTGATCCGTAGTCAGATGCTCTATCCGTTGAGCTACGGGCGCCTAGCGTTATTCAGTTGTGCGGTTGACAAGTCAACCCTGGCGGAGGCGAGAGGATTTGAACCTCCGGTCCCCTGTAAGGGGGACAACTCATTAGCAGTGAGTCCCATTCGGCCGCTCTGGCACGCCTCCTTTGAACTTCTGTGAGGGTACCGGACTCCGTCCTGTCGCCCGAAACCGCCGAGGGCACACAGTACACAGCCTCCCCTATTCTGGCCAAGTGAGTATCCGTCTGCGCCCCGAAATGGCCGACCTCCCGGCGTACGCACCAGGCAAAACAGTTCCGGGCGCAATCAAGATCGCGAGCAACGAAACCGTGTTTCCTCCGTTGCCCAGCGTGCGCGAGGCGATCCTGAAAGCCACCGAGAACATCAACCGCTACCCCGACAACGGGTACCTTGACCTGCGCGAACATCTCGCCAAACACGTCGGGTTCGCGCCGGAGAACATCGCCGTCGGCTGTGGTTCGGTGAGCCTGTGCCAGCAGTTGATACAAATCACATCCGCCGCCGGCGACGAAGTCGTCTACGGATGGCGCAGTTTCGAGATCTATCCGCTGCAGATCCGCACGGCCGGCGCGACAGGCGTCCCGGTACCCCTGCGTGACGAGACTCACGATCTCGACGCCATGCTCGCGGCGATCACCGACCGCACCCGGCTGGTGTTCGTCTGCAACCCGAACAACCCGACCTCCACGGTGGTCGAGCCCGAGGCGCTGGCCCGGTTCGTGGCGGCGGTCCCCGACGACATCCTGATCGTCCTCGACGAGGCCTACGTGGAGTACATCCGCGACGGCTTGGTGCCCGACAGCCTGGGACTGGTCCGCTCGCACCGCAATGTGGTTGTTCTGCGCACCTTCTCGAAGGCCTACGGGCTGGCCGGCCTGCGCGTCGGATACGCCGTCGCCGATCCGGAGATCGTCACCGCGCTGGGCAAGGTCTACGTGCCGTTCAGCGCGACGAGCGTGTCCCAGGCCGCCGCCATCGCCAGCCTCGAGGCCGCCGACGAGCTCCTGGCCCGCACCGACGCCGTCGTCGCCGAACGCGTTCGGGTCAGCGCCGCGCTGCGCGACGCCGGATTCGAGCTCCCACCGTCGCAGTCGAACTTCGTCTGGCTGCCGTTGGCCGAACGCACGCTGGACTTCGTGGCCAGGGCCGCCGACAACCGTCTCATCGTGCGCCCGTACGGTGAGGACGGCGTGCGGGTCACCATCGGGGCCCCGCACGAGAACGACGCCTTTCTGGAGTTCGCCCAACGCTGGATCGCGGGTGACACCGGGACTCGGACAGGAGAGACCAAGTGAACGGTGTGCGCGGCACGTTCGACGGATTCGTCAGCCGCGAGGGGGAGATCCCCGACGCCGAACTCGACGCGTTTTGGGCGCTGCTGCGGCCCGCCGGCATCGAGTTCATGCTCGGCGAGTGGAAGGGCGGCGAATTCCAGACCGGCCACAAGGCCAACGGATTCATGAAGCGGCTCAATTGGTTCGGCAAGACGTTCCACTCGTCGGCCGATGCCAAGCCGCTGGTCTGCCTGGACGCCGATGGCAACAAGTTCTCCAACACCGAGGCCATGAACGGCGAGGCCAGCCTGTGGCTGGAGGAGTTCCGCGGCGAGGTGACCGCGACCATGGTCTACGACGGCCGCCCCGTGCACGACCACTTCAAGGTGGTCGACGACAACACCGTGATGGGCATCATGAACGGCAAGGGCGCGGTGGTGGACGGCCGCTACCTGTACTTCTACCTGCAGCGCGTCTAGCCCGTCGGCCGGCGGCCCGTGAAGGCCAGCAGGCGGTCGAGTGGCTGTGCGTCCGCCCCGATCTCCACCGGGTCGTCGAAACCCGCCCGCACCCGCCCCTCCGGGGTGATGATCTCGCGGGCCCACCCCAGGACGCACTCCGGCTGCTGATCCGGCACGTCGAGCGTCTGGCCCGTGGCCGCGGCGTAATCCCAGGCGTGCACCAGGAATTCGAGCGACAGGATCCGCGCCATCATCTGAGCCGGGGCCTCGCCCGGACCGAACGGCACCGTGCCGTCCACCCCGCGCCGTCGCCACGCCGCCACCGCCGGGCGCGCCGCGTTGAGCACCTGGTCCTGCACCGAGGTGTCGGGGTCGCGGTCGGGAATCTGCGCACCGGCCGCCGAGCCGATCACGGCGATCGAGTTCAGCAGGTGGTCCGTCAGCCCCGCCACGTCGAACTCTCGACACGGTGTCGGACGGGACAGATCATCCGCGGTGACGCCGTGCAGCACGCGTTGCAGCACGTCGAGCGTGGCCTCGGCGCTATCGAGTTCATCCATACTCGGTAGTGTCCACCCCATGTCTGACACGTACGAGTCCGTTTCCGTCGAGATCAAAGACCACGTCGCCCAGGTGACGCTGCTGGGTCCCGGCAAGGGCAACGCGATGGGCCCGGCGTTCTGGGCCGAGATGCCGGACGTGTTCGAAACCCTCGACGCCGACCCGGACGTCCGCGCGATCGTGCTGACCGGCTCGGGCAAGAACTTCAGCTACGGCCTCGACCTGCCGGCCATGGGCGCCGAACTGCCCGGCCTCGACGCCGGAGCCGGTGCCCGTGCCGGCTTCCACAAGCGGCTGCAGAAGATGCAGGGCGCCATCACCGCCGTCGCCGACTGCCGCACCCCGACCATCGCCTCGATCCACGGCTGGTGCATCGGCGGCGGCGTCGACCTGATCAGTGCGGTGGACATCCGCTACGCCAGCACCGACGCCAAGTTCTCGGTGCGCGAGACCAAACTGGCCATCGTCGCCGACGTGGGCAGCCTGGCCCGGCTGCCGCTGATCCTGTCCGACGGGCACCTGCGGGAGCTGGTGCTGACCGGCAAAGACGTGGACGCATCGCATGCCGCGCGCATCGGTTTGGTCAACGACGTGTACGACGACGCCGACGCCTCGTTGGCGGCCGCGCACGCCACGGCCGCTGAGATCGCCGCCAACCCGCCGCTGACCGTCGCCGGGGTCAAGGACGTGCTCGACCAGCAGCGCACCGCCAGGGTGTCCGAGAGCCTGCGTTACGTGGCGGCGTGGAACTCGGCCTTCCTGCCGTCGAAGGATCTGGCCGAGGCCGTCACCGCGATGTTCCAGAAGCGCCCGCCACAGTTCACCGGGGAATAGGCGTCCAGCCGAGTTCGGCCTTGGCCTTCGCGTTCGACAGCGGAAGCCAGGCCTGGCCGAACGCGGTGGCCGGGTACGAGGCGACCAGCCCGACCAGTCGATGCGAGATCGGCACCGGCCGGGGCCGGTTCAGCTTGCGGTTCAGTTCCCGGACGTAATCACCGAAAGACTGCGGCCGGTCGTCGACGATGTTGTAGATCTGGCCTCCGCGGCCCTTCTCGAGCGCGTCCGCGGTGGCCCGGGCGACATCGTCGATGTGCACCCACGACAGGATCCCGGTACCGGTCAGCGCCGGTAGCGCCCACCATTTCGCGAGCCGGGTGAACAGTTCGTCATGGATCACCCCGGGCCCGTAGAAAACGCCGTAGCGCAAGACGATTCCCTCGGTGCCACTATGTTCGCCCGAGGCCAGCACGGTGCGTTCCATGCCCCGCAGCGCCTCCAGGAATCCGGCCCCGTGCGGCGGCGGCGGCCCGGGATAGGGATCACTCTCGTCGATGAGCGCCGGTCCGCTCGAGCCATAGCCGTAGGCGAAGATGACCGATTCCGCGACCACCCGGCGCACACCGGCGCGCTGGGCCGCGGCCACCAGGTTCGGGGCCCCTCGGCTCCACAACTCCGTCGCGGGGCCGAAGTCCTTGGGCCGCTTCGGCCCCCACTTCGGCAATGTGGTCAACAGGCTCACCACTGCCTCGGGGGCGAACTCGGCCATCACGGCGTCGATCTGGCCCACGTCGAACACGTCGGCCACCACCGGCTTGGCCCCGGCCGCCGAGATCTGGTCGGTCTTGCCCGAAGACCGCGTCACCCCGATCACCTCGTGGCCGCGCCTGCTGAGCTCCCGCAGTAGCGGGATGCCGGGGACACTGGTTGCACCGGCCACCAGGACACGCATCTAGGGTTCTCCTACCTTGTCGTCGGACATGCTGATACGCAATGCGATTGCCAACAGAACGGTGGTCAGCACCAGACCAGCGGCTTCCAGCCACCCGACCCAGCTGCCCGCGGCGTGGTGCGTATCAATCAGGTGACTCAACGAATGCAGGGCCCAGTGCACGGTGGCGAAGGCCAGCGTGGGCACCCGCCACCGCGGCCACCTCAGCGCAGCCAGCATCATCAGCCCAAGCGGTAACTCGAAGGACGCGTTGTCGAGGATGTAGTGGTCGTTACGCACGCCGAAGGCGCCGAGTGTGTCGAAGAACGTGCCCGGCGCCAGCAGCATGAACAAACCCAGGGCCACCGAGTAGACGCCGAACACGGCGAGGACCACTTCTGGGTAGCGCCGGGTGTGAGTCACCGGGCCCGCGGCGTTGGCCATGTCATCACGCTAACGCCACAGTGGTCTCCGAGTAGGCTCCAATTTCATGGCAACTTCGGGTACCAGTTCGGCCCCGGAACTGCTGGTCGAACTGGACCGGGACAGCACGTGCCCGTTACACCGCCAGCTCGCCGACGGCCTGCGCGACGCCATCCGGTCCGGCCGGTTGACTCCCGGCTCCCGGCTTCCGTCCACCCGAGTGCTGTCCGCCGACCTCGGGGTGTCGCGCCGGCTGGTGGTCGAGGCCTACGGCCAGCTGACCGCCGAAGGGTTCCTGCACAGCAATCAAGGCGGCAGCACCCGCGTCGCAGCCGTGGACACCGCCCCGACCGGCCGCGCTCAGTCAGACCGCGCCCGACCCCGCTTCGACGTCGACTTCACCCCCGGCTCACCGGATCTCACCAGCTTCCCGCGCCAGGCCTGGTTGCGCGCCATGCGAGGGGGCCTGGCCGAGATCGAATCCAGCGCATTCGGCTACGCGGCCCCGCACGGGCTGCCGGCCGCCCGCGCCGCGGTGGCCGACTACCTGCGGCGTACCCGCGGCGTGGTGGCCGATCCGCGCCTGATCGTGTTGTGTTCGGGCGCGACACAGGCCGTCGCACTCCTGGCGCGGTGCATGGACGGTCCGGTGGCGATGGAGGATCCGGGATTCTGGCTACATCGAATGGTCCTGCGGCACAACGCCATCGACCCACTACCGATCCCGGTGGACACCAACGGCATCGACGTCGGCGCACTGAGCGCCAGCGGAGCCACCACGGTGCTGACCACCCCGGCCCACCAGTCCCCGACCGGTGTGGTGCTCTCGGCTGTCCGACGCACCGAACTGCTGGAGTGGGCACAATCCGGACGGTTGATCATCGAGGACGACTACGACGCCGAGTACCGCTACGACCGGGCCCCGGTGGGCGCCCTGCAGGGGGTCGCACCGGATCGGGTGGTGTATCTCGGCTCGACCAGCAAGACCCTGGCACCCGGACTTCGGATCGGCTGGATGGTGTTGCCCGCCCACCTGATCGAGCGGG
This sequence comes from Mycolicibacterium neworleansense, assembly GCF_001245615.1. NCBI lineage: Bacteria > Bacillati > Actinomycetota > Actinomycetes > Mycobacteriales > Mycobacteriaceae > Mycobacterium > Mycolicibacterium neworleansense. The sequence goes on along the minus strand of NZ_CWKH01000002.1, from coordinate 1,403,131 downwards.
TCAGAACCGCCAAAAGCCTTGCCGACACCGGCAGTTCGGTGATGGACCAGATCGCGTTCAGCCAGTTCCTCACCTCCGGCGGCTACGACCGTCACCTGCGTCAGATGCGTCGCCGCTACCCGGGCAGGCGCAAGGCACTACTCGACGCGCTGGCGCGCCACCTCCCGCAGGCCGAGGTGCTCGGCGCGGCCGCCGGCGTACACCTGACCGTGCGGTTCCCGGTCGGCTTCCCCATCGACGAGCTGACGCGGCGGGCCACCGAGGCACGCATCCGGCTGGAAGCCCTGGCCCCGTGCTACGCCGAACCCGACACCGCGCCGCCGGGACTGATCCTGGGCTACGCCAACCTGACCGAATCCCAGATCGCCTCCGGCGTGGAGACACTCGGTCAGGCCGCCCGCCAGTTGGGGGCGACCTGACCGGAACACCTTGTCAGCCTGCTTCTTTGGCCGACTTCCGCTGAGCCAGCTGGTACTTCACGAGAGCGACCAGCGCCTTCGGATTACGCGCAAATGCACCTGCGGCTTGAAGGTACAGCTTGGCCTTCTGGCCAAACGTCAGCTGCTGCTCTTGTTCCGTCACTGAATCTCCCCTATCCGAGAACGTGACCGAACACTAGCGTGCGTCCCCTCGGGAGCTCCTACCGCCCGGAGGCCTGGTCGACACTGCGGTCCGTCGGCTTGACGCCCAGCTTGCCGACCACGTAGTCCGCCGCCTGATCCGTCAACCCGTTCACCGCATACAAGTTGTGCGCATTGTTGTCGCCACCGGTGGGCGAGCAGACCGGATCCTCCGGAATGCACAAGTCATCGGTCTTGGCGACGTACCGCGAGCCGACCGTGATCGGCGGCGCACCGGTGTAGATCATCTGCAGGAAGCCGCTCGACGGCTTGCCGAACAGCGCCACGGCGGCGACGTGGTCGGCCACGTCCGCGGGAAGCGGGCCGCTGATGCTCGGCGGCAACACGAACCCCTGCGGCACCGAGTCCGCGGTGATGTAGGCGGCCACCGCCGCACCCTGCGAGAAACCGCCCAGCACGATCTTGGTGTCAGGACAGGCCGCGACCGTGGCCCTGACCTTGTTGCTCGCGTCGGCGACACCGTCGGCCGCAGTCGCGAAATCAAGTGACGCAGGGTAATTCACCGCGTAGACATCGACGGACTTCCCGCCGGTCCGGGACCGCAGCGCGTTCACGAACGCGTCCCCGACCCCGCCGACGCCGGGCGGCTCGAACGTGCCCCGCGCGAACACCACCTGGACGTCCGCACAAGGATCCGCAGAAGCCTGACCGGCGACGGCGATGCACCCGCCCGCCAGAAACACTCCCGATGCGACCGCACTCAACCAACGACCGATCCGGTTCATTTTCGACCCCACACTCGTTCCGACCCGCGACAACTTTTCGTGCCAACTACTCCTCGATACCCAAGATCAACGCAGGGCGAATCTCCGCACGGGTGTGATGTACGACACGTTTACCGGGCCGGGGTGGGACGCCGAAGTTGCTACGACGCCGCGCCGACGTGCTCCCGTTCGCGTTTCTCCTCGTAGAACCGGGCCCGTTCATCAACCATGCTCAGGAACTGAGCTAGCTCCTCGCGAGCCTTCTCGCCGTCGGGCCCGAAATCCGTCCGGTCGAAAATCCGCCAGAAGCGCAGCACCGGCTGCACCACGTCGTCGTGGTGGACACGGAGGTCGTAGATGCCGGCCTTGGCGATGGTGATCGCGTTCTGCGCGAAGTCCGCCATCCCCTGACCCGGCATCGCGAAGTTCACCACCTCATCGCGGATGGCCTTCATCGAGGCATCGGGCGCGATGTCCAGCGCCGCTGCCATGAGGTTGCGGTAGAACACCATGTGCAGGTTCTCGTCGGCGGCGATCCGCCCGAGCAGCTGATCGGCGATCGGGCAGCCGGACGCCCGCCCGGTGTTGCGATGCGATACCCGGGTGGCCAGCTCCTGGAACGACACATAGGCCATCGCCGCCAGCGGCGTCTTGTCACCCGAGTCGTACCCGGCGACCGTGTGCTGCATGCGAAGACGTTCCAGGGCAACGGGATCCACCCCGCGGGTGACCACGAGGTAATCGCGCAACGCGATGCTGTGGCGGCCCTCTTCGGCCGTCCACTGCCCGACCCAGCTACCCCACGCGCCGTCGCGGGAGAACCGCGTGGCGATCTCACGGTGATAGGAGGGCAGGTTGTCCTCGGTCAGCAGGTTGACCGTCATTGCCACCTTGGCGACGGGGTCCAACGGCGAGTCCTCCGGACGCCAGTCCTCCCCACCCAGGAAGCTGAAATCGCGTCCCCTGCTCCACGGAACGTAGTCGTGTGGGAACCACTCCCGCGCCATCGAAAGATGCCGGTCAAGGTTGCTTGCGACAACTGGTTCCAGTTCGTGGAGCACTTCGCTCTGGGTGTCCATTCCTGTCCTCCCATCATGTCCGGCGGCGCAGGGCGTCTGCGCGCCGCCCGCAACCTACGGTAGCGTAGGTTACGGTACCGTAGGTTAATTTTCGGTAAGAATGCTCCTCAGGCTGCGGCCACCACACGCGCCGAGCGATGCCGGGCACATCACGGACGAAAATTCCTTCCACACTTGATGTTTCGTCGACAACGCCCCGCTCGCAGAGGCCCACACTAGGCTCGCCGACATGTGTACGCGAGTCATCTGGCCCGAAGCGGGCGGTGCGGTTCTGGTCGGCAGGAACATGGATTTCCACAGGGACTTGATGACAAACCTGTGGAAGCAGCCCCGCGGTGTCGAACGGGACGACGCGGTTTCGGGCAAGCTCACCTGGACCTCGAAGTACGGCAGCGTGGTCGCGACCGCCTTCGACATCACCTCCGTGGACGGAATGAACGAGGCAGGCCTGGCCGGGCACATCCTGTGGCTGGCCGAATCCACCTACGGCGAGCCCGATGCCTCGCGCACCCAGCTCGGCCAGGCCGTCTGGCTGCAGTACTTCCTGGACAACTTCTCCACCGTCGCCGAGGCTGTCGCCTGGATCGCCGAGACGGATGTGCAGGTGGTCCAGATGGACGATCCCACCGGCGGCGTCCGGCCCGGACTGCACCTGGCGCTCGACGATGCGACCGGAGACTCGGCGATCATCGAGTACGTCGACGGCCACGCCCGGGTCTATCACTCGAAGGACTACCGGGTCATGACCAATTCACCGACCTTCGACGAGCAATTGGAGCTGGTGAAATCGTTCACCGGCCTCGGCGGCGACCAGCCGATCCCGGGGTCCACTGTGGCCAGCGACCGCTTCGCCCGGGCCAGCTATTACGCCGGCCGACTGCCCAAACCGGCCACCCAGGTCCAGGCCATCGCCGGCATGTTCTCGGTGATCCGCAACGCCGCGCAGCCCTTCCGCATCCCCGACCCGGGTAAACCCGATGCCTCACAGACCATTTGGCAGGTGGTGCTCGACCTCACCAACAAGCGCTATGTCTACGAATCCACCACCCGGCCCAACATCGTCTGGGTGGACCTGGCCGATCTCGACTTCGCCGCGGGCAGCCCGCAACTCAAGCTCGACCTGATCGGCGAGCTCGCCGTACAAGGTGGCATCGCAGGCAACGTGGCCGACAAGTTCGCGGACAAGGGCCCCATGACCTTCCTCTCGCTGAAGATCATGGAAGCGCTGGAGGCCGCCGGGAAGCACCAGGCCTGACGCCACCACGCCGTAGCCTCGATGCATGGAGCACCGGATTTTCGGCACCGCAGTGGCCGCGGTGTACCCGCACTACCTGGCGAAAATGGAGCGCAAGGGCCGCACTCAGGCCGAACTCGACGAGGCCATCTGCTGGCTGACCGGGTTCGACGAGACGACGCTGCGGGGCCACCTCGACGACGAGACCACGTTCGCGGACTTCTTCGCCGACGCCTCACTGAACCCGAACGCCACGCTCATCACCGGCGTCGTGTGCGGGGTCAAGGTCCAGGAGATCGAGGATCCGCTGATGCGGAAGATTCGCTACCTCGACAAGCTCGTCGACGAGCTCGCGCGCGGAAAGCCGATGAACAAGGTGCTGCGCACCGCGTAGCCGGGCGCCGACGATACCGGCCGGTACGACACCGGAATTGGGATCGGTAGCAACTAGCACTGCGCGACGGTCAGGTCATCGGAATGCCCTCGCGTGCAGTCGATGAAGCGTGGCATGGTCTGATCCTGTGCACCGTCCGCTACGCGGCATTCTGTGACGCCGCCTACGGGAGGTTCCTGCACCACCATCCCGAGGGCGGCGCGCCGCCCGCAGCCGCAGCGGCCGGCGAGTGCATGGACGAACAGTTGCGCCGCACCGTCATCTCCTGGTCCATGGCCGCCGAGCCGGGTGAACGGTGCGTCCTGTGGGATCTCGATTCTCGCCTCGGACTCGATGAGCCATGGGGCATCGCGGCGCACCGAGTCGCGCAAATCGACGTGGCACTGACCGGCTGTGGAAACATTCGGCCATGAGCAGGACGGAACCCGAGCCCGACGCACCACGACCGAACCACCGGGTCAAGTACGTCGTAGTCATCGCTGTGTCCGTCGTAGTGGCCATCGCAGCGGTGATCATGGTCGTCGTCGACGTTCCCGGCCGAATCACCCGCGCGCTGGGCGGTGTCACGGACGAGGAGCTGTTCGCCTCACCGCAGCTGGACCAAGAACTTGACCTGGTACGCGCGCAGCTCGGCGACCTGCCGATGCGCCGAGTGGACGTCACGTCCAACTTGATCTCGGTCGAGGCCGTCGCCCGCGACGGTCAGCTGCACCTGTATTGGGTGCGTGACGGAGAGGTGGAAGACATGGACTCTATTGCCGACCTGCACGCGGGCGAGACCGCGTTCACGGCTGCCGATCTGTCGGGGCAGCGGATACGGGCAGCGGTGTCCGATGTCCGCTCTCTCGGTAGGCCCGGTGAAATCGAACTCGTCTCCTACATTTTCCGCCCGAGGCATCCGTTGTCGGTGGCGGTGTGGATCCGGCACGACCCCGTCAGCTCGGTACTGCACTTCGACCCACGGGGCGGTTCCACCGTGGTGCACGAGGAGTCGATCGAGACCGATGAGCACACCTCGTCCTTCGGCGGGTGTTGGTGTTGACCGGGCCGGGGCTCGGCCAGGTCACCCAGGACGGCGTCGGAGATGGGATAAGAGCCCAGTCAGCAACGCCGAAACCACGCTCATCGTGCACAACTAGGTGCACAGACTTAGGCTTGGCGTCATGTTCAGCAACCGACAGATCTTCCGGGACTCGCCAGTCGCGTTGACCTCCGCACAAGAGTCCTCGGCCAGAAACGCAGCCCGGCGAGCTGCGCGCGAGGCCCGGCGTTCGCTGCGCACGGCACGTGGCCAGTACCGGCGCTACCGTGCCGTCACGGGCGCCGTTTACCTGGACTGGCCGCGATGGCACGGGGAGTACCTCAACGAATATCACGGTGGCGGCGGGATCAACGAAGGTGGCCTCCAGGTCGGCACCAACGTTCCCGGCGACGCAATCTGACTGCCACCCGAGCGCACCGACCCTTTGCAGGGTGTGCGCGGCACGACACCGACTGATCGGTGTTTGGGCGAGCTGCACGTTTCTCGCAAGTCTGCGAGTTTTCTGAAAGCGAACCCGACGTTCGCTGTGTACGGTGCACTCGATTTGCTCATGACCCATCCGGCCCGTCGAGTGCAAGGAGATACCGTGTTGATGAAGTTTGCTGTGGCCGGCGCGCTGGCCCTGGGCGCCGTGTGCGCCAACACCACCGCCGTCGCACATGCTGACGACATTCTGGTTGTGGGTTATGACGGCGTCGAGGAGTACTACAACACCGAGGCGGAGTGCCGGGAGGACGGACCGAACGTCCACCTGCAGATCAACGACCGCGCATACCCGTACTGGTACTGCCGCATCGGCGACGACCGGGGCGACACCGTCCACTGGTACCTGTGGAACTCCGACACCCCGAATTAGCGGGCGATGGCGCGCAACGTGAGGAGCAGGTGATGAGCGTCCGTGGACGGGCATTGATCGTCGCCGCAGTGGTAGGTGCGATCCTGAGCGGATCGCTGGCCGACCCGGGTGTCGCCGCGGCAGACGAGATCCTGCCGGTGGGGCCGACCGGGGTCACCTACATCAGAACTGAGTCGGGACGCACCCTGTGCGGTGTCGAGGGCGATCACGTGAACTGCACCGTGCAGTTTGTCAATCCACCGCTGGCCAGCACGGGCGACGTCGCAAACTCGGTGTCGCTCAACCAGAACGGCACCTTCACCTACCTGGCCGCCGACCTCGGAGTGATCGACCCGCCGCGCCTGATCCGCTACGACCAGACCTACATCGCCAATGGCTGGGCAGTTGAGGCGTTCAACGATGGAACCCGGTTCACCAACAACCGGACCAACGAGGGCTTCTGGGTGAGCGTCACCGACGTGCACTCGCTCGGACAGATGTGAGTACGCGAGAATCCTTGCGGGACAGCGACGGTGCTCCCGCCGCATTGAGGGTGCGGCGAACGGCGGTAGTCGCTGTGGTGCTGGTCCTGGTGATCGCGGCCAGCATGGAACTGTATCTGCTGCAACGTGATTCGAACTACACGGAGGACTTCGGCGCTCTCGACACGATCGACCGGGTGAACGTTCAGGTCTGGATCAGCCGGCTCGACACCACCAGCGAGACGCTCGACGTCGAGATCACGTCTGTCACGCCCAGCGGTGCACTGGCCGACCCGGACGGCGGATTCCGGCGCGACATCGTCTTGAACACCTCAGCGTTCGGGGCGCCCCTCACGGTGAAGCAACACGACACCGGCACGGACACCGAGCGCCGGTTCGCGGTCAACGGGACCATCACCGACTACCCGTTCGACAGATACAGCTCCCTGCTGACCTTCGACGCCACCGACACCGCGGGCGCGGTGCTGCCCATCGCGGTCTCTGTCTGGAGCAGCGACCCGTTCTTCCGAAACACCCCTGCTGCAGCCGCGCAGGCGGACGCTGCGGGCCACGGCACGGCCATCAGCCTGACGTCGACACGCTCCACACCGACGATGGTCTTCGCGGTCTTCGTCATGGTGCTGATGCTGGGCCTGGCTGCCGCGGCGGTTACGGCGAGCTACTACATCCTGCGGTGGCGCCGGGGGCTGCTGTTCCCCGCCTGCTCGATGATGGCTGCCCTGCTGTTCGCGCTGATCCCGTTCCGCAACGCAGTGCCGGGCAACCCGCCGATCGGTTCCGTGATCGACTTCGCTTCGTTCTTCATCGCCGAGACCGTGATCGCGGTGGCGCTGATCGCGTCGGTGGTGGTCGGGTACCGCTACGAAATCACCAACGAACGGGCCGCTGACGTATCAGCTGTCAAAACCGAACCCGATCCCTTTCCCCAAAAATGCTGAGCCGCAATACGATCACGCCGACTTCCAAGCACTAAGCCTCGCGAGTCGGCCCCAAGGCTCGCCGGTAAGCTGTCGGCGTCACCCCGACACGCTGCTTGAACGTCGTGGCGAAATGGCTGGGCGTGGAAAACCCCACCAGTCCGCTGATCTCGGTCATCGACATGGGCCCAGATTCCAGCAATAGCTTCGCGTCGGCAATGCGTTGGTCCAGCACGAATTGGTAAGGCGTCATGTGAAACGCTCTTGCGAACGCATGACGAAACTCGTCGAGCTTCATACCGACGATCCCGGCCAGCGTCGGCAGGTCGACTTCCGAGCTCAGACCGTCGCGGATGAACTCAACCAGCCGCTGCTGCTCAGATCGGCTCAGCTCCCGACCCTGTCTCCGCGCCTGCGGTCCGGCCTCTCCGTAGCGATCGCGCACATGTAGACGCAGCGCATCGGCGAGGGTCTCCTGCAGTAACTGCGCCGCGATATCACTGCGCCCGTCCAGGCCCACGATGCGCTCAATCAAGTGGTGCAACAAGGGATCCCGCCCGCCAGCCGCCGGGCGCAGCGTGTCGCGCCCAATCACCTTGGCCGGAATCGTGAGTTGAACGAAACTACATTCCGTTTCCGTCGCCAATGCCGCTGATCGATGGTCTGCTGGAATCACCCAGACATTGCCCACTCGCGGAATTACCTGACCGCCGCGCCCACCCTCAAACTCGACTTCCTTGGAACTCGCGTGTCCTCGGCGCCAAACAAGCACCTTGTGGTCCGACTCAGAAAACGACCAATGAACCGAGTCAGCGAACTGTTGAGTAACGCACTTGACGCCAATCCCCAACACCGTGCCGTTGCCCAGTTGAACCCTGCCTCTGGGGCTACGCTGTGTGCGCCCGCCGTCGCCGACTTGCCGTTGCTCTGTCACGACATAAGGTGGCACGACGGTTCAGCTAACACACGGTGATATTAACGCCTGCCAGCGGAAAAAATCTCGACAGCCGTCTCAATGGAGATAGAAGATCCGGTTGCCGCGAAGTTTCAGCGGCAACCGGATCACACGTCAACGTCGCCTATTCGTATGACGCACAGCGACAATAACCGGCCGCGGATTCACCGCGCTTTCGGAATCCACGAGGGGACTTTCCAAAAACCGATGGCGGGGTCCCCGAGTCAGAGTTTGCCGATTCGTGCCTGCAGGATGACATGTGCGGAAGCCGACCTGGGCGGACGGTCAGTGCCGCATCGATGTCCGCGACCCGTTGCGCACTGATGCACCATGGCTCATCGAGCCCGAGACGAGAGTCCAGATCCCCTAGGACGCAACGCTCACCCGGCTCGGCGACCATGGACCAAGCGATGACGGTGCGGCGCAACTGTCCATCCATGCACTCACCGCCCGCCGCGGACGGCGCACCGGATCAGGCCATGCCAGGCTTCATCGACTGCATGCGAGGGCATTCCGATGGTCTGACCGTCGCGCAGCGCTACCGCGCAGCACCGAAACCACTGTCGCAGGCCGGTTTCGACGAGTTCACGCGGCTGCCAGGGGCAGGTCTTGAACACCGCTTCCGGCAGTTTCAGATCGGCGATCACCTGCCCGGCGGCACGTCGGGCGCTGGCCTTTCGCAGCGTGATCATCAGCAACCTCCGCCGCCCCCGCCACAGCTACTGCCACCGCCGCAACCCGAATCACCCCCGTGTCCGCCACCGCCGCAACCGAAGTCAGCACCGGTCACCCAGATGGCAGCTCCGCCGGCGCCGGAAACAGGCCCGAACTTCCCGAGCCTCCGGCCGTTCCCAAGCCCACGAAGCCGCCGCCGGCCGACGGTGGCGAAGATCGCGAAGAGTGCAATGTCGAACGCGATGACCGCCACCGGAATCATCCACCGCATGATCTCGTCCTTCTGTGTCGTCCACGTCGTTACGGGACGCAGCGGACCACACGCGGCGGCGCTACCGATCCCAACTCCCGGGCATGACGATGTGTCGCAACGGGCCGATCAGGGAGCGCGAACTGTATCGGCAGCGCAGGGCTCCGATACCACTGTGCGTGGTGGAACAGCACCAAGAGGCTCACCGCCGAACTGACGCGCCGGGTCTGCACCTGCGGCGCCGCGACCTGGCGGGGCGGCTCCCTCTGCGTCTGCGCGCGCGAGGTGACCGGTTGGACAGAGTACGACGACATCTGGGCAGACCCCGATCTCACTGGGGGCGCGGGTGCGGGCGTAAGCACCGTCGTCGTCACCAAGCCGGCCCGCAAGCTCCCGGCGCAGTACCCGATGTCCACGTGGCTGTCGAGGTTCCGCGACCGGATCTGGCGCTGGACCCGCCCCAACCCGAAGGAGAACTGATGGCTGAGAACGAGCAGTACAAGGGCCCCGCCCAGCACCCCCACATCCCGTGGTGGCGCAAGCTCCTGCACGCGTGGCGGGCACGGCGGGAGGCCCTGCGATGACCGAGTGTGAGCGAGGTGGGGCGAACGCCCCGAGCACCGCAGCGGTGGCCCGAGCTGTGCAGGATCAGGCGCTGGTCGACGCCCACGGGGCTGCGACGGTGTCGGTGTACGGCGGCCTGGTCCGGACGCTCGGCCACCTGCTAGGCGGGGAAGCCGAGGTCGACGGCTTCTCCGACGATCCGGTACTGCAGGCCGCGCTGTCCGAGGTGTCGACTGAGGCCCGGGGCCCCATGGTCGCGTGGCTGCTGCCGGCACACAACGTTGATCGCGGACGCGGGCGCGGTGCTGGACGAGCTCGACTCGCTCGAGGATCTGTTCCCCGCGATCCCGGCCGGTGCCGACGCGTACCGGCGCGCAGCGGAGCACCTGGCCTACCAGGAAGGTGAGGGATGCGCCGCTGTGGCGTACGCGGGCGGTCAGGCGCAGGCGAAGGCGCGGTGGCTCCGGCTCTACGGCCGGCGGAGCCTCGACAGCCTGCACGAGCTGGCTACGGAGGCCGCCGCCTGATCCGACGAGCGGCGGTGCGGAATCTCCTCCGCGGAGGTGGCGCGGAATCTCCTCCGCGGAGGTGGCGCGCCGGGTCCGCCGGACCAGAACAAGGCGAGACAACCCTGGCGGCGATCGGTTCCACCGAGTTTCAGTCCGTCCCATGACCGATCTCGCGCACGGGTGGGCGCAAATCCTGAGTTAGGCTCACGAGCAGGTGTACGCCGGTTGGGGGATTGGCATGGCAAACGAACTTCAGGTCGACGCGGCTGGTCTGCGTAGGGCTGCGAACAGCAGCACCGGCGTCGTCGCTGGCCTGACCAGCCCCGCGGCCAGCAACCCGACCTCCTCCCAGCCGAGTGCGGGCGGTGTGGCCGCGATGAACGCCGCGCTCGCGTCCACGCAGAGCCGCCAGTCGGCACGGATGACCGGCCAGGCCGGTGACCTCTCGGTAAGCAGCGCCCGCTACGACAGCGCCGACTCCGACGGCCGCGACTCCATCAACGCCACGGTGTCCGTGTGAGCCCAGCGGCTGCACCCGCTCCGCTGCCCACGAGGGCGGAGATCGAGAACTGGGACACCTCCTACCTGGACACCGCGGCCACCAACTGGCGGACCGCGGCCACAGCCAGCGAGGACGCCTTCGATCAGCACCGCCGCAACATCGACTCGCCGGGTGGCACCACCTGGGAGGGCGTGGCGAAGGACGCCGCTCTGGACCGGGTAACCGCGGACGTCTCGGTGGTCGGCCGGCAGGGCGGTGTGCTGCGCGAGGCCGCCACCCTCGCCGAGAATGGCGCCTTCGACATCAAGTCCGCGAGAGACAAGGCCGTGCAGGCGATCACCGCAGCCGCGGACGACGGGTTCAACGTCGCCGACGACCTCTCGGTGACAGACGGGCGCCGCTACGACATCACCACGATCGTCGAGCGGAACCGCGCCGCGAAGGAGCACGCCGAGGACATCCGTTGGGCCGCTGAGCAGCTCGCGCAGGCCGACAGGCTTGTCGGCGACCGCCTGCAGGCGAAAGCGGCTGATCTGGAAGGGATCCGCTTCGACGGCGAGGGTGGCCATGGCGCCGAATCGAATGACGTGCAGCTGGTGGACCACCACTTCAAGCTGGACCCACCACCATCTGATCCGGGTCTGCCCCAGCCACCCGGCGGGTGGAGCAACGACCCCGTCATGGAGGACGCACAGCGCATCGCCTACGGCCACGCCTGGCAGAAGCACCTCAGCGACTTCAAGGGGATGACGCAAGATCAGCTGGCCAAAGTGGTGCACGACATGCTCACCGGCAACCCACTATCCGATCCGTCGCTGCACGTGGGTCAGATCCCGGGACGATCATCGACCGCCATCTACAAGGACGGGATCGTGGTTATCCACGACCCGCTGACCGCGGACGGGGGCACCGTCTACCGGCCGGCCGGAGGGTTCGACGAGTTCTTGCGGCTGATCGGCGGCGCCGGGGCGGCTCCCATCATCAGCGCGCCCCCGAACCTGCCGCCTACGGTGCCGCACCCGGTGGAGGCCCCTGTGCCGGCACCCGCTCCGCACGTCCCCGCTCCACTACCGCCGCCGCTGCCCGCAGATCCGAATGGGCTGCCGCCGTGGCTGGCCAACCCCTCGGCTCCTCCCTTGCCGGCGTCGCCGGTGGGACCGCTCATCCTCCCGAACACCCCACTGATGCCCGGCCCGGGTGTGGATCTGAGCCCGGGTCAGGTGAGCGCCCCTGCGGCGGCGGTGGGCGGCCTGGGTCTTGCCGGGATACTGGCGTTTCTGCTGTTGTCGCCGGGCTGAGTGTGATGGTCGTGAAGGAGATGCGGATGTTGGAACCTGGGATCGGGGTGATGCGCGATGAGTGAGACCGCCGCGTTCGGGGACCGACATGGGGGCCAGTCCCCGTGGGGCCGTGTCCTGGGTGAGTCCTCGCTGCTGGACTTCATCTCGGCGCAGGTGCGTGGGTGGGCTCCGTTAGCCCCCGCGGAGGCGTCATGGCTGACCGACACCCCAGTACCTGCCGGGTGGCGGGCGTTGACGATCGCTGATGACGCCGCGACGCCGCTGCGAGTCGTGGGAACGACGGTCGAGGGCCGACCCGGATGGGCGGGACTGCAGGCGCTGAGCGCGTTCCGGTTCACCGGTGTGCCGGACCCCGCTCAACTGGTCACCCACGCGGACAAGAGCCTTCGAGACTGGAACGCCGAGGGAATCCGGACCAGCGAGATCGTGCTGCCGAAGCTGCCGGGACTGTCCGGAGTGCGGTCCAGCGGTTACATCACGTTGAGCAACGAGTCGTTGTGGGTCGAGTACTGCACGCACCTTCGGGGCTCGGCCGAACCCGGTAAGGGGCTGGTGGTCGAGCAGATCTTCGCGGCGGCCGCCGGAACACGGATGCGGCTCGGTCCGGGGATCGGTGCGCTGACCACAGCCACCAGCGACGCGTTCATCGCACACATCGGGTCCACGCCGGATGAAGTCGCGGCGGCGGTCGCCGACCACGGCGAGCAGCTGCGACGCGAGGCTGCTGCCGGCCCGGTGTTGTCCAGGGAGCAGAAGCGGTTCCTGGCCACCGCGTTGTCGGTGTGGGGTGGGATCGCTTCTGGGCGGCCGCTGCCTATCGAAGCACTCGGCTACACCGGCAGGGCCGACTTCGACGCCGATCTAGCCCGGCTCCGGGACCAGCTGGGCCGTGACAGGCCGGAGCTGTCGACAAGGGACTGGTCCCGTATCCAGTTCCTCGCCGAGATCAGTTGGGCCAGCGACATGTTCGGCGCCGGGGTGGAATTCGAGTTGGTCAGCCCGTTCACCGACCCGGAAGCCCTGGCGCTGCTGCGGTCTATACAGCGAGCACTGGCCCGTACGGTCGACCCGGCGCTCGTGTTCCCGCGCGGGGACGCCGACGGTCGTTAGCGGATAGGGGTGGCGAACAAGAAGTTCTACTTGCCAGCCGAAGACATCATGCCGGGCCTCGCTCCAGGCGACGGCTGCATGGCGACCGACCGAATCCTGGTGGACGGCAGCCCGGTCGGCTACATGTACCGCGACGGCTCGGGCTGGGTGTTCACCAGCCCCACACCAAGTCGCCGTTCAGGTCTGCCTTGCAGGTGGCGATCCCATCGGTCTGCACGACACGAGCGCGCGCCCCGGGCTCGCTGCACGCCGACCCGACCTGGACCGCCGGCCGACTCTGGTGGGTCTTGTCTCTCCACGAACCGGTCTCCATGCTGCAGTACAGCGTGCCATCGGGTGATACATCGCCGGACTCAGCCGGGGTGCACGGCTTGCCTTCGTACAGGAGGGGAGCTCCAGTGGTCGTCGTCACCACGGTGCGGGTCGAAGTGACCGCGGGCGTTGCCGGCTTGTCCTCCCCGACGTAACCGCTTCCGTCCCAATGCAAGTCCTTGTCGGTCCATGTCCCGTCGGCACACGAGGGTGTGCAGTCGTTCTGGTGTTCGCGAAGCACGTAGCGTCCGTCGACGCCGGGACCGATCAGCTCGGTGTCGAGCATGTCCTCACCGATGGTCCTGAACCCCTGTGCGGTCGGGACCAACACCAGAACCATTGCAGGGTCGTGAGCTCCGCCGCCGTGGTAGCGAATGAAGAGATTGCCGGTGAGATCGGTCGCTGGCTCGGCCAACTCGAATCTGTAGCCGAACTTGACGGGAATCGGCATGAGAACCGAGCCGGCAGCGGTCACAGCTGAGATGCAGGCGCCGTTACCGACCGCGGCGCCGTACGACGGTGTCTGCGGGATGACGAAAACCCGCATCCGGCCCAGATAGGGATGCTCGAGGTCGTGGTGAGCAGTGGCGGTGCCTGGGCAGCCTGCGTTTGGTGATGGGTTGTCGGGCAGCGGCGCGGCCTGCCCCGCTGCCGGAGGGGTCACGGTTGCCGTTGTCGAAGTCTCCGCCGTGCTGACCGCGGGCGCCGCGGCTTCATCGCTCCCACCACGGGTGACGTAGATGCCGACCGCCGTCGCAGCGACCGCTACCGTCACCACCACCGCCGCAGCGATCGGCACCGTCCGAGGTTTCGACGGTCCCGCTGGTTTCGCCTCGCCCTTCCGCAGCTTCGTCGGCGCGTCCGGGTCCCCGGCGCCGGAGTTCGCCAACGTCGCCGCGGCGAGCGTCTGTGCGGACGCCGGATAGTGCACCTCCCCGCCGGTTGCCTCCTGCAGCGCGGTGACGAACTCCGCACAGGACTGGTACCGGTCGTCGGGGCTCTTGGCCAGCACCCGTTCGAAGACCGCGTCCATGCCCTCCGGCAGGCGCGGGTTGACCGTGCTGACGGACGGCACCGGCTTGGTCAGGTGCGCAGACATCGTCGCGGCGATCGAGGTTCCCGTGAACGGCGGCTGCCCGGTGAGTAGGTGGAACGCGGTGCAGCCCAGGGAGTAGATGTCGGACCGGTTGTCGACCTCCTCGCCCTCGATCGCCTCCGGCGAGATGTACTGCATCGTCCCGATGGTCATCCCGGTGGACGTCAACGAGGTGGACTCACCGGCCGCCTTGGCGATGCCGAAGTCGGCGAGCTTCACCGACTCGATCTGTGGGCCGCTGTCGGTCTCGTCGATGCCAGCCAAGATGTTCGCGGGCTTCACATCGCGGTGCGTCACGCGTTGCTTGCGCCAGGCGTAGTCCAACGCCGCGGCCGCGGCACCTACCAGCTGGACCGCAAGGTCGGGGTCGAGGGGACCGTCTGCCTTGACCAGTTCCGAGGCATCCGTGCCGTCGATGTACTCCATCGTGATCCACAGCCGGCCCTCGAACTCGCCGCGGTCGTGCAACGTGACGATGTTCGGGTGGCTCAGCTGGGCGAGCAGGTCCGCCTCGCGTTGGAACCGCACCTTGAAGTCATCGTTGCGGGAGACCCCGGCGTCGAGCAGCTTCAGCGCATCCTGCCGCGGTAGGCGCGGGTGCTGCACAAGGAAGACCTGCCCCATCCCGCCCGCACCGAGCTGCCGGATGACGCGGTACCCCGCGATCGCGGTGATTTGCACGCTGTGAGTGTGGCAGGTGAGTTGCCGCGTGGGACCAGATCCGGAGCTGGTTCACCCGGGGAAAGAGCGCGCCCGGCCTCGTGCACCTCGTCAACGAGGTTGAGCGCCCAATTCCTCCAAATAGACCTCCTCGACGGTGAGACCGGGTAGCCGATCCGCCAAGAGTTTCTGTACCAACTGCCGGGCCTCGGCCTCGGCAGCGTGGTGCGTGACGAAGGAGCTCTCCCGGCCGTGCTCAGTGACGGTGAACTCGACGGTCCACTCGGTCGAGCCGGCCGGCGTGATCCGGGTGCTGAGGTGGATACGGACGGCGTGCCGGGTGATACCCACGGCGGGAGGCTACGCGCGGTGAGTGACAGGGCGGTGGGACTACTTCCTCGTCCGCTTCTTTGTGCCGTAGTCAGGTTCGCGGGCGGTACGGGTAGGGATCGTGTTCCTGACCGTCCACCGTCCACGTCGCCAGGTAGTCGGGGTCTGTGATGACCACCCCGGTGGACCGCAACCGGTATTCGCCCGGTGGAGCGGGGCTGAACGACTCGGGTGCCGGCGGAAGTGTGAAGGTCTCGCCGCCGGGGCCCTCGATTTCGACCACCTCATCGTCGCAACGAGTGACGGTGCCGTACAGCTGAATCGAGGAACTCCGCTCTCCGTCACGGTAGGTGACGCCGACCAGGACACGTGCGCCGATCAGCCGGCCGCGTTCCTCCGGGGCGGCGTCACTGCGTTCCTCACCGCTCATGCCGGTGACGCTAGCAGGGACCGACGGACCGGGCGGTGACGTGGAATGGCGCACAGCGTGAAGGTACGCGGCGGGTGACAGGCAGCTCGTTGGCTTCCCGCCGTGCGCGGACGGTTCTAGGCGCAACGCACGGGGTCACTCAGAATGCGTACACGTTCTCGATGCTGACGAACATGCCTCTGCCGGTCGCGATGTTGGTGAAACGTGTTCCCTCGCTACTGGAATCGATGGTCCAGCCTCTGGGGTGGATCAGGAAGTCGGTATGGATGCTGCCCGGAGCGTCGATGGATCCGAACCTGGTGTTGACAACGCGCGGCTCCGGCGGAACCGCGATGGCGAACTCGACATCGAGTTGAACATCGTCCTCACCCGGATGGGAAAGACGCACCGGAGCCCAGCCAGTTCACCGCGCCGCAGACCCAGCAGCGCCAGGTGCACGAACATCTCGCGCACCATCTTCGAGTCGGCGTCGGCAGCCGGTGCGGACACCGCGTGGGCGTCGATCAGCTGCTCCACCTCCGCCTCGGAAAGCACGTCGTCGAGTTTCAGATCCTGTGCGCCTGACGGCCGCCGCAGCGGCTCGACCAAGCCGATCACGTCCCTCGGCAAGATGCCTTGAGCCTGAAGGTCTTTCCACACGCTGCGCCACCGCGCGAGCATCGGGTTGATCGAGGTGCGCGCCCACACGCCGCGCGGACCGGTACCGTCACGCAGCTCCACCACGAGCTTCTCCACGTCGGCCTTGACGATCTCCTGCACGGGGCGGTCGCTGTACTTCTCGATGATCGGGGCGAGCGCGGCGGAGTACGCGCTGTGCGTCGTGGGCTTGATCAGCTTGCCGGCCAGCCAGGTCTCGCACGCCGTCTTCACCGTGAGTTCCGACGGCGCGGTGAACGTTCCGGACGCTCTTCTCCGAGGTCACCTTCGCGTACGCGTCAACGGCTTCCTTCAACGTGCGAAACCGCCGCCGCTGTTGCTGGCGTACTCCGTCGGGACCGGTCACTCGAGCCGCACCTCGTAACGGCGACCGGAATCGAACTCGCGCACCCGTCACGTAACTCGGGATCTTCATGCGTCCTACCTCACCGTAGAAATTCGGTGAGACCAGCCGCGTCGAACGAGACGCCGAGACCGATACCGGGGCTCATGTGTCACCTTGTGTCACATCAACCGGGAGGTAATCCGCGGGCGGACCCGCGACCCGAGCGTCGGCGCTGGTAAGAGCGGTGGCGGAGGGATTTGAACCCCCGGACGGTGTTAGCCGTCTCTCGCTTTCAAGGCGAGTGCATTAGGCCGCTCTGCCACGCCACCGCCGACAAGAGTACGGGCTTCACACCCGACCGATGTGAGCGGGCGGCGCTCCGTTCTTCAGTGCGACGCTGATCCGGCGGCAGTTCTCCCCCATCGCCGCGATCTGCGGACGCGAGAGCCTACCGAGAAAGTGCGAACGGACACCCTGCCCGTACGTCACCATCGCCTCACGGACGGCGGCCCTGCCCTCTTCGGTGATCGAAGCCACCACCCCGCGACCATCGTCGGGACTGGCACACCTGGTCACCAGGTTCTGAACTTCCAGCCGCCGGATCTGCCGGGTCACGCGACTGGGCAGCGACATCAGCCGTTCGGCCAGGTCACCCATCCGCGCCGAGCCGGTCGACGACTTGTCCAAGATATCGAGCAGGCGCACATCATTGAGGGTCAGATGATGCGCATCCACCAGCGACCGGTTCAAGGTCGCATACATTCGCAACGCCGAGTCGAGGTAGTTCTGCCATGACCTCTGCTCGGCGATGTCCAGGCCCGGCATGTCTCCAGCCGTGCGCCCCGCAATCATCCCCGCCATGGGCGCAATCGTAAGGGACGTCAGTATTGCTGCGCTTGGGAAATAGAAGGCTTGTAGCGTGGAAAAAATGCATGCAATTGCCGCCTCCGCCGATGGCCATCTGACCTGGGAAAACGTCGCTGATATCGAACCAGCAAACGACGAGATTTTGATCCGGGTCCACGCCGCGGGCGTCAATCGCGCCGATCTGCTGCAGGCGGCGGGCAAGTATCCGCCCCCGCCAGGCGCCAGTGAGGTGATCGGATTGGAGGTTTCGGGCACCGTTGCCGCCCTCGGCGCGAATGTTACCGACTGGTCAGTTGGGCAACCCGTGTGCGCATTGCTCGCCGGCGGCGGGTACGCCGAATACGTGGCCGTACCGGCCGCACAGGTACTGCCATTACCCGATGGCGTTGCTCTCAGCGAGGCCGCGGGACTGCCTGAGGTGGCCTGCACGGTGTGGTCGAATCTGGTCATGACGGCGGGTTTGACGGCCGGTCAGCTCGTCCTGTTGCACGGCGGCGCCAGCGGCATCGGCACCCACGCGACTCAGGTCGCCCGCGCGCTCGGCGCCCGGGTCGCGGTGACAGCCGGTTCGGCGGACAAGCTCGCGCTGTGCCGCGACCTGGGCGCCGACATCACCATCAACTATCGCGACGAGGACTTCGTCGAACGGATGCGGGCCGAGACCGACGGTGCCGGGGCCGACGTGATCCTCGACATCATGGGTGCGGCCTACCTGGACCGCAATGTCGATGCCCTGGCCATCGGCGGGCGCCTGGTGATCATCGGCATGCAGGGCGGCATCAAGGCCGAACTGAACATCGCCAAGCTGCTCGGCAAGCGGGCCGGGGTGATCGCCACCTCACTGCGTCCCCGGCCGGTCGAAGGACCCGGCGGCAAGGGCGAGATCGTGCGGGCGGTGCTCGACCACGTCTGGCCGATGATCGGCGACGGACGGGTGCGGCCCATCATCGGCGCCGAACTGCCCATCGCCGAGGCCCAACGGGCCCACGAACTGCTGGCCTCCGGTGAGGTGTCGGGAAAGATCCTGCTGACGGTCTAGTCCGGTCAGCCGAGGGAGGCCAGGGCCCGCACGAGCTGGTCGACCTCGGCGCCGGTCGAGTAATGCGACAGCCCGACCGTCACGGCGCCGCCGATGTCGTTGACGCCGATCACGTCGAGCACGCGGGAGCTGGCATTCGAGATCGCCAGGATGCCGTTGTCTGCCAACCGTTGCACAACGCGCTCGGCCGGGATGTCGCGCACCACGAAGCTGAGCACCGGAATCTGGGACTCCGGCCTGCCGATGACCATCACGAGCGGCAGGGACCGCAGCGAGGCCACCAGGTACTCGAACAACCGGTCCAGGTACGCGCCCGCCGACTGCATCGACACCGCCAGCCGTTCACGCCGTGAGCCGCTGGCCGTCTCTTCGAGGTTGGACAGGTACTCGATGCTGGCCACCACGCCGCCCAGCAGGCCGTATTGGTGTGCGCCCACCTCCAGGCGGGCCGGACCCGTCGCGTGCGGGTTCAAGGACACCGAGGCCAAGGCATCGATCGCCGAAGGGTCCCGGAAGACCAGGGCGCCGATCGGGGGGCCGCCCCAGGGCACCGCGTTGAGGGCGACGACGTCGGCGTCGATCTCGTTGATGTCGATGAGCCGGTACGGAGCCGCCGCCGAGTGGTCGACGACGACCATGCCACCGACCTCATGGGTGAGCTTCGTCACCTCACTCAGATCGGTGACGGTTCCCAGAGTCGATGACGCCGACGCGATGGCCACCAGGCGGGTCGGCTTGTCGATCAGCCCTTCCCACTGCCAGGACGGCAGCTCACCGGTCTCGATGTCGACCTCGGCCCACTTGACCTTGGCGCCATAGCGATTCGCCGCCCGCAACCACGGCGCGATGTTCGCCTCGTCATCCAGACGGGTGACCACCACCTCGTAGCCCAGTCCGACCCGGCTCGAGGAGGCCTCGGCCAGGGCGGTCAGCAGCTGGGCCCGGTCGGCACCCAGGACCACGCCCCGCGGATCGGCGTTGACCAGGTCTGCGACAGCTTGACGGGCTGCGGTGAGGACAGCCGCGCTGCGGCGTGCCGATGGGTGCGGTCCAACAGCGGTGGGCATCGAGCCGCGGAAGGCGGTAGAAACCGTCGTCGCGACCGAATCGGGCACCAACATGCCGTTCTGGGCATCGAAGTGAACCCACCCATCGCCCAATGACGGATGCAAGCCACGCACCCGGGCGACGTCGTATGCCATGCCAGCCACCTTAGAGCGTCCGCAAATATCACAAACCGACACGATTTGGTGAGTGCCCGACCGCACGTTTGCACTTGAACAGACCATGCTCGGACCGGGTCACCCTGGGCAGCCATACTAGTCCAGTGGGCTTCGGGTTCGGAGTGCTAATTGCACTGTTGTTGCTGGTTATACCCGGGGCGCTGATAGCCAGGGCAGGCGGACTGACCGCATGGACGGCGGTCGCAGTGGGTCCAGCCTTGACCTACGGCACCGTCGCGCTGACGATCGTTCCGCTCGGGGCCATCGGTGTGCCCTGGAACGCGTGGACGGCGTTGTTTGCTGTGGCGGTCGTTGCGGCCATTGCGGCCGGGTTGCGGAGGGTGCTGGCCCGCTACCGTGACCGCGACGCCGAAACATTCGGCGCGGGCACACGGCCGGCCATGGTGGTTGCGGCCGGCGTGCTGCTGGGCGCCGCGCTGATCGCCGCCGCGGCGATCGCCGGCCTGCCGCACTGGCAATCGATCCCCAGCACCTGGGACTCGGTGTGGCACGCCAACACCATCCGCTGGATCCTCGACACCGGCCAGGCCTCGCCCACCCACATGGGCGAGCTGCGCAACGTCGAAACCCACGAGGCGCTCTACTACCCGTCGGCCTTCCATGCCCTGGCCGCCGTCTACTGCCAGCTCACCGGTGCCGCCGCGACCACCGCCTACACCGTGAGTTCGGTCACCGCGGCGGTGTGGCTGTTCCCGGTCAGCGCTGCGGTCCTGACGTGGAAGATGGTCCGCCCGCGCACCTGCGAGATGCGCACCGCCGTGGCAGCGGCCACCGCGGCTGCGCTCACGGCATCGTTCACCGCGGTGCCCTACGTGGAATTCGACGTGGCGGCCATGCCCAACCTGGTCGCCTACGGGCTGGCCGTGCCGGTGTTCGCCCTGATCATCTCGACGCCGGCACACCGCGACCGCATCGGCCTGGCCGTGCTGGCCACCGTCGGCGTCTTCTCGGTGCACCTCACCGGCGGTGTGGTGACCGCGCTGCTGGTGGCCATCTGGTGGCTGGCCGAAGCACTGTGGCGGCCGGTGCGCGGCCGGGTGCCGGACTTCCTGGCGCTGGCGGCCGTCGCGGTGCCGACCCTGCTGATCATGCTGCCGCAGTTCCTCGGGGTCCTTCAGCAAGCCGACATCATCGTCGGGCACGCCTTCGTCAACCACCTCGGCAAGAAGTACTCCCTGTTTGCGGCGGTCGTCCAGCACACCCGCCACCTCAACGACTTCCCGATCCAGAACGCACTCATCGCGCTGGCCGGCATCGGCGGACTGGTCATGCTGGTCAAGAAGATCTGGTGGCCGCTGGCGGTCTGGCTGATCCTCATCGCGTCCATCGTGCATTCCGGGGCGCCGTTCGGCGGACCGCTGGGCGTCATCACCGGCAAGTTCAGCGACCTCTTCTACAGCGACCCGCGACGCCTGTCGGCCGTGGTCACGATGCTCTACGCACCGATGGCGGCGATCGGCCTTGTCGCCCTGGTCCTGCTGGGCGGGCCGGCGCCCGCCCGGCCTGGATCCGCGCGACGGCAGCCGTCGCACTGATCGCGACCACGGTGGGCCTGGCCTGGCACTACTTCCCGCGGCACAAATACCTGTTCGGGCAGAAGTACGACTCGGTGATGGTCGGCGCCAAAGACCTGGAGGCCTTCGCCTATCTGGCCCAGTTGCCCGACGCCCGCACCACGCTGATCGGGGACGCCAACACCGACGGCACCGCCTGGATGTACGCGGTTTCGGGGCTGCACCCACTGTGGACGCACTACGACTACCCGGTGCAGCAGGGCCCCGGGTATCACCGGTTCATCTTTTGGGCATACGCAGACGATGCCGACACCGATCCCCGGGTTGCCGAGGCGGTCGAGGCGCTCAACATCCGCTACGTGCTCACCAGCACACCGGTGGTTCGAGGGTTCGTCATGCCCGACGGACTAGTGTCGCTAGACAGCTCAAGGTCGTGGGAGAAGATCTACGACAACGGTGAGGACCGCATCTACCGCTGGCACGGAGAGAACGCGGCCACCAAGACGACCAACCATCACGAGACAGGAAGGCCATGACCATCAACCCCGACGATGACAACATCGAGATCCTGGCCAGCACGGCGGACGAGACCGATGCCGACGCTGACGGCAAGTCGCTGACCGATCTCGTCGAACAGCCGGCGAAGGTCATGCGGATCGGCACGATGATCAAGCAACTGCTGGAAGAGGTGCGCGCGGCCCCGCTCGACGACGCCAGCCGCAACCGGCTGCGCGACATCCACCGGACCAGCATCCGCGAGCTCGAGGACGGTCTGGCCCCCGAACTGCGCGAAGAACTCGAGCGGCTGACCCTGCCCTTCACCGAGGACAGCGTGCCGTCCGACGCCGAGCTGCGGATCGCGCAGGCCCAGCTGGTCGGCTGGCTGGAGGGCCTGTTCCACGGCATCCAGACGGCGTTGTTCGCCCAGCAGATGGCCGCCCGCGCCCAGCTCGAGCAGATGCGCCAGGGCGCCCTGCCGCCGGGACTACAGGTTCCGGGCGGACAGCGCGGTGGCCCGTCGCATCCCGGCACCGGCCAGTACCTGTAGGTCTGAGTTGTCTGATCCCTACATCTCGACGCGCGACGCATGGGTCGAGTTCCCCATCTTCGACGCGAAGACTCGCTCGCTGAAGAAGGCGTTCCTCGGCAAGGCCGGCGGCGCCATCGGCCGGAACGAGTCCAACGTCGTCGTCATCGAAGCGCTGCGCGACATCACGATGTCTCTCAAGATGGGTGACCGGGTCGGGCTGGTCGGCCACAACGGTGCGGGCAAATCCACACTGCTGCGGCTGCTTTCGGGCATCTATGAGCCGACCCGGGGCTCGGCAACGGTGAGTGGTCGGGTGGCCCCGGTGTTCGACCTCGGCGTCGGCATGGACCCGGAGATATCGGGCTTCGAGAACATCATCATCCGCGGACTGTTCCTCGGGCAGACCCGCAAGCAGATGCTGGCCAAGGTCGACGAGATCGCCGAATTCACCGAACTCGGCGAGTACCTGTCGATGCCGCTGCGCACCTACTCGACCGGTATGCGCGTGCGTCTGGCGATGGGCGTGGTCACCAGCATCGACCCCGAGATCCTGCTGCTCGACGAGGGCATCGGCGCCGTCGACGCGGAGTTCCTCAAGAAAGCGCAGTCACGGCTGCAGAGCCTGGTGGAGCGGTCCGGAATCTTGGTGTTCGCGAGCCATTCCAACGAATTCCTGGCCCGGCTCTGCAAGACCGCGATGTGGATCGACCACGGCACCATCAAGATGTCCGGCGGGATCGAAGAGGTCGTCGGCGCCTACGAAGGCCCGGACGCCGCGCGGCATGTGCGCGAGGTGTTGGAGGAGACGGCTCGTGGCTGACGAGCGCTTGCGCGAGGAGGCGGCAAGCAGAGCGCCTGAATCCGTCATCGCGGTGATCGTCACGCACCGGCGCCGGGAGTTGCTCGCCAAGTCCCTCGCCGCGGTGGTGGGCCAGGACCGCAGACCCGACCACCTGATCGTGGTCGACAACGACGACGATGAGGTCGTCCGCGAGCTGGTGCTCGGCCAGCCGGTACCGGCGACCTACCTCGGATCACGCCGAAACCTCGGCGGCGCTGGCGGTTTCGCACTCGGCATGCTGCACGCGCTGGCGCAGGGGGCGGACTGGATCTGGCTGGCCGACGACGACGGCCGCCCCGCCGACAACACCGTGCTGTCCACCCTGCTGGCTTGTGCCGAGCAGTACACCCTGGCCGAGGTCTCACCCATGGTGTGCAACCTCGACGATCCACAGCGGCTGGCCTTCCCACTGCGCCGCGGGCTGGCGTGGCGGCGACTGGTCAGCGAATTGCGCACCGAGGGTGAGGGCGATGTGCTGCCCGGGATCGCATCATTGTTCAACGGTGCCCTGTTCCGGGCCGCCACCGTGGAATCAGTCGGCGTCCCGGATCTGCGCCTGTTCGTCCGCGGCGACGAGGTCGAGTTGCACCGGCGACTGGTCCGGTCCGGCCTGCCGTTCGGAACCTGTTTGACCGCAAGCTATCTGCACCCGTGCGGCACCGACGAGTTCAAGCCGATCCTCGGCGGCCGGATGCACACGCAGTACCCCGACGACGAGACCAAACGGTTCTTCACCTACCGCAACCGCGGCTATCTGCTGTCCCAGCCCGGGTTGCGCAAACTGCTGCCGCAGGAGTGGCTGCGGTTCGGCTGGTACTTCCTGGTATCCCGCCGCGACCCCGCGGGTCTGCGGGAATGGATCCGCCTGCGG
This sequence comes from Mycolicibacterium neworleansense, assembly GCF_001245615.1. Classification (NCBI taxonomy): domain Bacteria; kingdom Bacillati; phylum Actinomycetota; class Actinomycetes; order Mycobacteriales; family Mycobacteriaceae; genus Mycobacterium; species Mycolicibacterium neworleansense. The sequence goes on along the minus strand of NZ_CWKH01000002.1, from coordinate 1,378,700 downwards.
CGGTTGGGCAGGAGCGAAAGGTTCCAACGATGACGTTCACCGACGCGGCATCCGAGTCCAAGACGATGACCCGGGCGATACGCGATCTCTCCGAAGGCTTCGGCAAGCGCGAACTGTGGCTGCACCTGGGCTGGCAGGACATCAAGCAGCGCTATCGGCGCAGTGTGCTCGGCCCGTTCTGGATCACCATCGCCACCGGCACCACCGCGGTGGCGATGGGCCTGTTGTACTCGAAGCTGTTCAAGCTGCCGCTCGAGGAGCACCTGCCCTACGTCACGCTCGGCCTGATCATCTGGAACCTGATCAACGCCTCGATTCTCGAAGGCGCCGACGTCTTCATCGCCAACGAAGGTCTGATCAAACAACTTCCGACGCCGTTGTCGGTGCACGTCTACCGGCTGGTGTGGCGGCAGTTGATCCTGTTCGGCCACAACATCGTCATCTTCGTGGTCATCGCGATCATCTATCCCAAACCGTGGAAGTGGACCGATCTGGCGGTCATCCCGGCACTGGGCCTGATCGTGCTGAATTGTGTATGGGTGTCAATCTGTTTCGGCATCCTGGCCACCCGCTACCGCGACATCGGGCCGCTGCTGGCCTCGGTGGTGCAGCTGCTTTTCTTCATGACGCCGATCATCTGGAACGAGTCGACACTGCAGCAGCAGGGCGCCGGGTCGTGGGCCAAGATCGTCGAGATCAACCCGTTGCTGCACTACCTGGACATCGTGCGCGCGCCGCTGCTGGGTGCCGACCAGGAGCTGAGGCACTGGCTGGTGGTACTGGTCCTCACGACCATCGGCTGGATCCTGGCCGCGATGGCCATGCGCCAGTACCGCGCGCGCGTCCCGTACTGGGTCTGAGCCGCTACACATCCCCCGGCACGGCGCCGAACACGAACCGTCGTCCCGAGATCTCTTTCGGCCGGATCCGGATATACCGGCGTTTCGTGGTGGAGATCCACGACAACAACTGGCCACGCTCGGCCTCGGCGATCTCGTCCGCGCTCTCCAGAAGCGCTGGGACACCGCGCACGATCACACTCCACCCGCCGACCACGGTGTGATCGTCAGCCTCGAACAGCACCCGGTCATTGAGCAGGGCGCTGATCAACTTGGTGCCCTCGGCCGTCCGGAACAGCACCGTGCGGCGCTGAACGATGAAGTTGACCGGGAAAATCTCCAGCCGGGTGCCGATGGTTGAGACGAGGCGTCCCAGGGTCACGCTGGACAGCAGCTGCCAGCATTCGTCCTCCCCGAGCACTGAAACCGGGCTCTGCGGCGTCATGAGGCCACCGTAACCGCCGAAACAGCAATCGGCGCGCCCTGCTTCTGACGAAGAAGCTGGACGCGCCGATCGGGACGATCTGGTTACTTGCCCTTAGTTCATGTTCCAGGGCTCGCCGTAGGTGGTGACGCTGTCACCGGTCGAGGCGATCAGCCGGGCGAACGGACGCAGCAGCACGCCACCGGCCGCACCGGTCACGGTGCCGTGCGCGTTGGACACCGCCACACCGCCGGCGGCACCCTTGACGTCCACCGAGAAGGTGGCCACTTCCTGGATACCGGGGCCGTTGCCCAGGTCGGCACTGATCGACACACCCGGGAACAGGTTCGGGGTGATGACCGACTCCAGGCCGAAGGGCGGGCCGGTGATGTCACCATCGTCGATCAGGATGTTCGGGGTGGTGTAGGAGAAGTTGATCCCCACACCCAGCGACCACGGGAAGCCGATCTGATAGCCCAGCTCCAAGGTGCCCTCGAACTCATCGGCACCCGGGCCGGCCACCACGTACTTGGCCCGGCCGGAATGGAACCACTCACGGGTCAACCGGTTGCGGTCCAGAGGGAACACACCGGTCGAGGCGATCAGCCGGGCGAACGGACGCAGCAGCACGCCACCGGCCGCACCGGTCACGGTGCCGTGCGCGTTGGACACCGCCACACCGCCGGCGGCACCCTTGACGTCCACCGAGAAGGTGGCCACTTCCTGGATACCGGGGCCGTTGCCCAGGTCGGCACTGATCGACACACCCGGGAACAGGTTCGGGGTGATGACCGACTCCAGGCCGAAGGGCGGGCCGGTGATGTCACCATCGTCGATCAGGATGTTCGGGGTGGTGTAGGAGAAGTTGATCCCCACACCCAGCGACCACGGGAAGCCGATCTGATAGCCCAGCTCCAAGGTGCCCTCGAACTCATCGGCACCCGGGCCGGCCACCACGTACTTGGCCCGGCCGGAATGGAACCACTCACGGGTCAACCGGTTGCGGTCCAGAGGGAACACACCGTTGAGGAAGGTGTCCCACTGCTGAACGGTCAGGGTCCGATCCTGACCATCAACCAGGCTCAGTTCATTGTCCAGACCCGCATGAGAGGTGCCCGTGCCTATGAAGAGGCCCGCGAGGACCCCGGCCATTGCGGTCACCAATGCGACCAGCACCCGACTGAATGCCTTCATGTTCTCCCTAGCTGTGTCGGTGATCCGATGTCGTGCGTTCACCAACCAGGGTCCCCACCCCAAGAGATCCATCGGCGATCTGCTGCCCGATTAGGGAGGTCACATCCGGCTCTCATGCCTTGCTCATGATTGGCAGGAGGAAACGTAACCGGGCGGCACGGGGGCAGCAACGGGAACGGTTTCCGGCCATCGGGCGGACAAAGATTGGTACAAAGTTTGCTAGATCCGCACCGGACTGCGTCACAGTCCGGCCGTCCCCCACCTGTGAGCGCCGGCGGCCGCAGCCACTCCAAGGCGGCGTCAAGCCACCCGGGAATGGCTGCGTCGAGGCGGCGGAACTGGCCTTTCTCCCATTTCACAAAGGACCGGCCGGGCAATCACGCTGAGCGGAAGGATTGCCGTCGGCACCGTCAATAACCCGGCGCGACCCGTCGGCAGGCCCGAGTTTGCGCTTGCTGTGTAAACGTTCCGTTACGCAGCGCCGAACGCCCGGATTAACTGAAAGGCCGCGGATCGATTCAAGAGGTTCTCGGTTGATATTCCGATTTGTGACTGACATCACAACTACGGCGCTCTGAATCACCTTCTGAGGCCGGCTCACAGCTCACAGGCACTTCACAGCGGGCTCGCACGTTATGGCCATATGAGCATTCCGCCATATGAGCCCCCGAAGTCTCCCGCATCGCCCGGCGTGGGCAATACCTTGTTGTGTCCGAAGTGCGCCGGGGTCATGAAGACCTATGAGCGCAACGGCATCCACCTCGAGCAATGCGACACCTGCCGCGGCATCTTCCTGGATTTCGGCGAGCTCGAGGCGCTGACACAGATGGAGAACCGATTCGTCCAGGCGCCGCCGCCTCCCGCTCCGCAGCCGCACTCGGGCTACCAACAGGGCTACTCGGACTATGGGCCGGGTTGGGGCCACCGCGGCAACAAGCACTACCGCAAGCAGGGCTTCGGCCGGCTGTTCTTCTCCAGCTGAGGCATCCGCGCGCAGGCCGCCGCCAGCAGTTCGTCGTCGGGATCGTTGGCGGCGGCCTGGATGACGGCGGCCCGCGCCAACGGCTCCAGCACCGGCCACGGGTCGGGCGCAGGTAAGGCCGGCCCGCCGGCCGCCCGGTAACCGCCGAGGAAGCGGGTCCAATCGGGGTCAGGAATGAGGCCGGCCGCCCAGAATCCGGCGGGGCGCGCCAAATCCCACGCCGGATCACCCAGTCCGAGGTCATCGACATCGATGAGCTGCCAGCTCCCGTCACGCCGCCCCACCTGGCCCAGGTGGAAGTCGCCGTGCACGAGGGTGAGCGGCCGACGATCCGAGCCCGGCCGCCACGCCTCGTCGGGTAGGCCCGCCGCGGCCCGGATCACCACCTCGTCGCCGTGCCGCCGGGCCCGCTCTACCGCGCGCCGCAGCCGCGCCGGCCAGCCGTGCGGTGGCAGCCGCTCGGTGACCGGTTCGGTGTGCAAAGCCGCCAGCAGCCGCCCGATGTCGGCCCATGGCACGGATTCAGGTTGCACGGCAAGGGTTTCCACGCGAGGCCAACGAGTCAGCCAGCGCCCGTCCACCGCATCCGGCACGTCGGACAGCGGGCTCACCAAGGCATCGATGCGGGCGGCCGCGCGGAGCCGGGACCGCAGTCCACGTGGATCGGTACCCGGCCGGTGCCGCTTGTGTACGACCGCGCCGTACACCGTGATGTCTGCACCGGACCGGGTTTGCACATCTCCAGTTTCCCGCGAGATCAGCGCCGCGGAACCGGCATCCGCACGGTGACGTTGATCCGGTTCCACGCGTTGATGGTGACGGCCGCCGCGATCACCTGGCCGAGCTCACGTTCGGTGAACGCGGCGGCAGCGCGGGCATACACCGCATCGGGCACGTGGCCGTGGTCGAGCTCGGTGATGGCCTCGGTCAGGGCCAGCGCGGCCTGCTCACGTTCGGTGAACAGATCCCCCGCCTCCTCCCAGGCCGCGACGAGGGCCAGCCGCTGCTCGGTCTCACCCTGCTTACGGGCATCGCGGGTGTGCATGTCGAGGCAGAACGCGCAGTGGTTGATCTGCGAGGCACGGATCTTGATCAGCTCGCCGATGGTCGGGTCGACGTCCTTGGCCGCGGCGTTGGAGAGCGCCATCATCGCGTCGTAGAGCTCGGGCGACGCCTTGTAGATCTTGAGCCGGTCGACGGTCTTGGTGGGTTCGAGTGTCTGTGTCATGCCATCAACGCTAGATCGGAAAAGACCGCCCAGATGGTTCAATATGGCAGTGAATTCGCGGGCCAATTCGGGCAGCCGGGACCTTCATCTCGAACTGCGCGCGATGATCGAGCCCGGCAGCCGCACCGCCCGGGAGCAGCTGATCGCCGCCCTTCGGGACGGAATTCGCAGCGGCAGGCTGAGCACCGACACGCGACTGCCGCCGTCGCGCAGCCTGGCCTCCGATCTGGGATTGGCCCGCAACACCGTCGCCGAGGCCTACGCCGAACTGGTCGCCGAAGGCTGGCTGGCATCTCGCCAGGGTGCGGGCACGTGGGTCGCTCGCAGCGCCGCCCCGCGGCCGGCACCGCGCCCGCGCCGCATTCCCGCCGTCCCTCGGCACAATCTGATGCCCGGCTCCCCCGACGTGTCGGAGTTCCCCCGTTCGGCCTGGCTGACATCGGCGCGCAGAGCCGTCACCAGCGCGCCGGTCGCGGCACTGCGGATGGGCGATCCGCGCGGACCGCTGCCGCTGCGCGAGGCACTCACCGAGTATCTGGGCCGCGTGCGAGGCGTGCGCGCCACCCCCGACTCGATCGTGATCTGCTCCGGGGTGCGCGATGGCATCGATCTGATGGGCCGCGTACTCGGCGGCCGGCGACCCATCGCGGTGGAGGCCCACGGGCTGTACATCTTCCGCGACGCACTCGCGGCGCTCGGCGTGCCGACGACTCCGATCGGCATCGACGAACACGGCGCGGTGATCGGCCAACTGGACGGCCTCGACACCCCGGCGGTGATGCTGACCCCCGCACATCAGAGCCCGTTCGGGATGGCACTGCACCCGGCCCGGCGCACCGCGGTGATCGATTGGGCACAGCGCACCGGCGGATATGTGGTGGACGACGACTACGACGGCGAATTCCGGTACGACCGCCAACCCGTCGGGGCCCTGCAGTCGCTGAACCCCGAACGCGTCGTCTACCTGGGGTCGGCCAGCAAGAGCCTGGCCCAAGTGCTGCGGGTCGGCTGGATGGTGCTGCCCGACGCCCTGATCGATCCGGTGATCGCGGCAGCAGGCGGGGCGCAGTACCACGTCGACGCGCTCACCGCGCTGACCTTGGCCGACTTCATCCGCAGCGGGGGCTACGACCGGCACATCCGGCGGATGCGGAACCGCTACCGGCGGCGACGCGACGCCCTGGTCGACGCACTGGCCGGATTCGACCTCGGCATCGGCGGATTGGCGGCCGGGGTGAATATGCTGCTGACCCTGCCCGACGGGAGCGAACCCGAAGTGCTGCGCCGGGCCGGTGAGGCCGGGATCTTGTTGTCCGGGTTGTCGATCATGCGGCACCCGCAGGCCGGGCCGGACAACCCTGACCCCGACGGGGTCATCATCGGGTTCGGGGCGCCCGCCGACCACGCCTTCGGGTCTGCGGTCGACGCGCTGTGCGGCGTGCTGGCGGCCACGCTGCGTTAAGTGTCATCGCCGACGATCAGATCCCTGGGCCCGGTGGGCAGCCGCCAACGGAACACCAGAGCGGCCAAGCGCAGCGTGGTCGCCAGCACCGTGCCCACCACCAGTCCGACCCATTGCGGGCCGAGGTAATCGATGACCGCGTACGCCGTCGCGCCGATCATCGCCGGGACGGCATACAGATCGTCCGGCCGCATCAACATCGGGATCTCACGGACCAACACGTCGCGGATGATGCCGCCGCCGATCGCGGTGGTCATGCCGATCAGCACCGCGGCAAACCAGCTGGCCCCGTGGTCGACGGCGAACGCCGCCCCCGAGGTCGCGAAGAAGCCCATGCCGATCGCGTCCAACGGCAACACGATGTGGTTGAACCGGATCAGGTGCTTGGCCGTGAGGGTGGCCACGGCCGTCGCCGCCACCGCGACGGTGATGTTGGGCCAGTGCTGGATGGAGGTGGGCGGGTGGACACCGAGGAACACGTCACGGATCACGCCGCCACTCACACCGGTCAGCACGCCCAGCGCCGCGATACCGAACAGGTCGAAGCCCTTGCGGATCGCCACCATCGCCCCCGATGACGCGAACACCGCGATACCGAGGTCGTTGAGCACCGTCTGCAGCACGACTGCACCGTACGGCCTCGCTAAGCTGCCTGAGTGGCTGAGCCAGTAATGTCGCCGACCCTTGACCTCAAAACGCAGGCGTTCCGGTTCATCGTGACCGGCGGGTTGTCGGCGATCGTGGACTTCGGCCTCTACGTCCTGCTCTACAAGGCCTTCGGGGTCCAGGTCGACCTGGCCAAGACGATCGGCTTCATCGCCGGAACCACGACCGCCTACCTGATCAACCGGCGCTGGACCTTCCAGGCGCCGCCGAGCACCGCCCGGTTCATCGCGGTGTGGGCGCTCTACCTGGTCACATTCGCCGTGCAGGTCGGACTGAACCACCTGGTGCTCCACCTGGCCGATTACCGGGCATGGGCCGTGCCGATGGCATTCGTGATCGCCCAGGGCACCGCCACGGTGATCAACTTCATCGTGCAGCGCGCGGTGATCTTCAAACTGCACTGAGGTCCGGTACCGGGTACCGCCGGGTACGCTTCTCTGCGATGTCGACTACCGATTTGCCGACCACTCCCAAGCGCCTGACAGGCTGGGGCCGGACCGCACCGACCGTGGCACAGGTGCTCTCTCCCAGCGATCCCGAGGTCATCGTCAGGGCCGTGACGCAGGCCGCCGAGCACAAGGGCCGGGGTGTGATCGCCCGCGGCCTGGGCCGGTCGTACGGCGATAACGCGCAGAACGGTGGCGGGCTCGTCATCGACATGTCGGCGCTCAACCGGATCCACTCGATCGATGCCGCCACCAAGCTGGTCGACGTCGACGGCGGGGTGAACCTCGACCAGCTGATGCGGGCCGCACTGCCGCACGGGCTGTGGGTCCCGGTGCTGCCGGGCACCCGGCAGGTGACCATCGGCGGCGCCATCGGCTGTGACATCCACGGCAAGAACCACCACAGCGCCGGCAGTTTCGGCAACCACGTGCGCTCGATGGAGCTACTGACCGCCAACGGTGAAGTGCTGCACCTGACCCCCGAAGGCGACAACGCCGACATCTTCTGGGCCACGGTCGGCGGCAACGGCCTGACTGGCATCATCCTGCGGGCCACGATCGAGATGACACCAACGGAGACCGCGTATTTCATCGCCGACGGTGACGTGACCAGGACGCTCGACGAGACCATCGAGTTCCACAGCGACGGCAGCGAATCCAACTACACCTATTCGTCGGCCTGGTTCGACGCGATCAGCAAGCCGCCGAAACTCGGCCGCGCCGCCATTTCGCGAGGGTCGCTGGCCACCCTGGACCAGCTGCCGCCGAAGCTGCAGAAGGATCCGCTCAAATTCGATGCGCCGCAACTACTTACGCTGCCGGACGTGTTCCCGAACGGACTGGCAAACAAGTTCACCTTCATGCCCATCGGCGAATTGTGGTACTTGAAGTCGGGCACGTACCGCAACAAAGTGCAGAACCTGACGCAGTTCTATCACCCGCTGGACATGTTCGGGGAATGGAACCGCGCCTACGGTCCGTCGGGTTTCCTGCAGTACCAGTTCGTGGTGCCGACCGAGGCGGTCGAGGAATTCAAGGCCATCATCCTCGACATCCAGCGCTCCGGGCACTACTCGTTCCTCAACGTGTTCAAGTTGTTCGGCCCCGGAAACCAGGCGCCGCTGAGCTTCCCGATCCCCGGCTGGAACGTGTGCGTCGACTTCCCGATCAAGGCCGGGCTGAACGAGTTCGTCACCGAACTCGACCGTCGCGTACTGGAATTCGGCGGCCGCCTCTACACCGCCAAGGATTCCCGCACCACAGCGGAGACGTTCCACGCGATGTACCCACGCATCGATGAGTGGCTGGCGGTACGGCGCCGGGTCGACCCGGAAGGTCTGTTCGTCTCGGACATGGCCCGCCGGCTGGAGCTCGTCTAGCCCTCACCTCGCCCTTGTGGATCGGCGAGAATTTTATTCTTGACTAATTCCAGAAAAGGGATAAGACTTCGGTCCGTGGCGACAACCGCGGACTTCCAGCAGATGCTGCGAAGCGCCGACTTGCGTGTGACCCGCCCCCGGGTGGCGGTGCTGCACGCGGTCCATGCGCACCCGCACGCCGACACGGACACGATCATCCGTTCGGTGCGTGAAGACCTGCCCGAGGTCTCCCACCAGGCCGTTTACGACTCGTTGCACGCACTGACCGCAGCCGCGCTGGTGCGTCGCATCCAACCCTCCGGTTCGGTCGCCCGATACGAGTCCCGTATCGGCGACAACCACCACCACGTCGTGTGCCGGTCGTGTGGCGCAATCGCCGACGTGGACTGCGCGGCCGGGTCGGCCCCATGCCTGACCGCGTCAGATAACCACGGCTTCGAGATCGATGAAGCCGAGGTCATCTATTGGGGCACTTGCCCCGAATGTTCCGTTGCTCCAAGTAGATAACCCCTTCACCCGCCAGCCCCGGAAAGGATTTGTCATGGCTGAAGCCGAAACCCATCCCCCAATCGGTGAGTCGCAGACTGAACCCGCCGAAAGCGGTTGTCCCATGCGCATCAAGCCTCCCGTCGAGGGCGGCAGCAACCGCGACTGGTGGCCCAATGCGGTCAATCTCAAGGTCCTGCAGAAGAATCCGCCCGCCATCGACCCGACGGATGAGGGCTACGACTACCGCGAGGCCGTCAAGACCCTCGACTTCGAGGCCTTCGAGCGCGATTTCGATGAGCTGCTGACGAATTCGCAGGACTGGTGGCCCGCCGACTTCGGGCACTACGGCCCGCTGTTCGTCCGCATGTCCTGGCACGCCGCAGGTACCTACCGGGTCGAGGACGGCCGCGGTGGCGGCGGTCGCGGTATGCAGCGCTTCGCCCCGCTCAACAGCTGGCCCGACAACGTGAGCCTGGACAAGGCCCGACGCCTGTTGTGGCCGCTGAAGAAGAAGTACGGCAAGAAGATCTCGTGGTCCGACCTCATCGTCTACGCCGGCAACCGGGCCATGGAGCACATGGGCTTCAAGACCGCGGGCTTCGCGTTCGGCCGCCCGGACTTCTGGGAGCCCGAGGAGGACATCTACTGGGGTGCCGAGCACGAGTGGCTGGGCTCGCAGGATCGCTACGCCGGTTCGGGCGGTGACCGCACCAAGCTGGAGAACCCGCTCGGCGCCAGCCACATGGGTCTGATCTACGTCAATCCGGAAGGGCCCGAAGGCAACCCGGATTACCTGGCCGCCGCCGTCGACATCCGTGAGACGTTCGGCCGGATGGCGATGAACGACGTCGAGACCGCAGCGCTGATCGTCGGTGGCCACACCTTCGGCAAGACCCACGGCGCCACCGACATCGAGAACGGTGTCGAGCCCGAGGCCGCGCCGCTGGAGCAGATGGGCCTGGGCTGGGCCAACCCCGGCGTCGGCAACGACACCGTCAGCAGCGGCATCGAGGTGACCTGGACGCACACCCCCACCAAGTGGGACAACAGCTTCCTGGAGATCCTCTACAGCAACGAGTGGGAGCTGACCAAGAGCCCCGCGGGCGCCAACCAGTGGAAGCCCAAGGACAACGGCTGGGCCAACTCGGTGCCGATGGCCCAGGGCAGCGGCAAGACGCACCCGTCGATGCTGACCACCGACCTGTCGATGCGGTTCGACCCGATCTACGGCGAGATCACCCGCCGCTGGCTCGATCACCCCGAGGAGCTGGCCGAGGAGTACGCCAAGGCCTGGTTCAAGCTGCTGCACCGCGACATGGGCCCGGTGGTGCGCTACCTCGGTCCGCTGGTGCCGAAGCAGACCTGGCTGTGGCAGGACGTCACCCCGGCCGGCAAGCAGCTGTCCGATGCGGACGTCGCCACCCTGAAGTCCGCCATCGCGGACTCGGGTCTGACCACCCAGCAGCTGGTGGCCACCGCGTGGAAGGCGGCGGCCTCGTACCGCTCCAGCGACATGCGTGGTGGCGCGAACGGTGGCCGCATCCGGCTGCAGCCGCAGCTGGGCTGGGAGGTCAACGAGCCCGAGGAGCTGGCCCCGGTGATCGCCAAGCTCGAGGAGATCCAGCAGTCGTCTGACACCGGGGTGTCCTTCGCCGACCTGGTGGTCCTCGGCGGTGTCGTCGGCCTCGAAAAGGCGATCAAGGACGCCGGTTTCGACGTCGCGGTGCCGTTCACCTCGGGCCGTGGGGACGCCACCCAGGACCAGACCGACGTCGAGTCGTTCGCCTACCTGGAGCCCAAGGGTGACGGTTTCCGCAACTTCGTGGCCAAGGGCGACAGCCTGCCGGCCGAGTACCGCCTGATCGACCGGGCCAACCTGCTCGGTCTCTCGGCGCCCGAGATGACCGTGCTGATCGGTGGCCTGCGTGTGCTGGGCGCCAACCACGGTGGCTCGGACCTCGGTGTGTTGACGGACAAGTCGGGTCAGCTGACCAACGACTACTTCGTCAACCTCACCGACATGGCCACCAAGTGGGCACCGGCACCGGCCGATGACGGCACCTACGTCGGCACCGACCGCGCCAGCGGTTCCCCGAAGTGGACCGCCAGCCGCGTCGATCTGCTGTTCGGCTCGAACTCGCAACTGCGGGCGCTGGCCGAGGTGTACGCCGAGGACGACTCCAAGGAGAAGTTCGTCAAGGACTTCGTCGCGGCGTGGACCAAGGTGATGAACGCCGACCGGTTCGATCTGGACGCCTGATCGACAGGTGACGCAACACCCCGCGGGCTTGCAGCTCGCGGGGTGTTTGCGTGGTGGCCCTAGGGCTTTGCGCGCATGGCCCGATAGGCCGCCTTGCCGAAGGTCTCGGCCACCAACTCCGGCTCGCCGTCATCGGCGAGCATCTTGCGGACGGCGGTTTCGCAGATCGCCAGGAACACCTCGACCAGCATGGGCAGCGTGGCGTCGACGTCGGCGACCTGCCAGCGCTGCAGCAGGGGGCGCATCGCCGTGGCGAGCTGTCCTCGGATGCGCTCGCGGCCGGCGACGATCGCCGCGGTAAGCACCGGATCGGGGTCGGCACCGAACATGATGCGCCACGAGTCCGGACGCTCGCGCACGGTGCTGCCCAGCGCCCGGAACCCGTCGACGAACAACTGCTCGATTGACCCGGTGCGCTGCGGCGGCAACAGTTCGAACAGGCTGGCCATGACTTCGTCGGTTTCCCGATCCAGCAGCGCGGCAAGCACTTCCCCGCGACCGGGATAGCAGGCGTATACCACCGGGCGGGTGACCCCCATGCGGCGTGCGATGTTTCCCATCGTCACGTCCGCCAGGCCCTCCTGCGCGGCGATCTCCAACGCGGTGTCCAGGACCTGCGGCCGGCGCCGGTCCGGGCCCAGATGCTCGGCGCGGGCCCGGTTGGCGATTGCTGCTTCGTTCACTTCGCTCCGCTCATGTCAGCGTGACATCAGCGATTATCAGCACCGGCCACGCGACGATCTCACCCAACAGCGAGAACACCTTGTCCGGACCCGTGAGCCCGACGATGTGATCGCTGTGGGCCAAGGCCCAGACCATGCCGATCACCAAGTACGGCAGACCCACCACGATCGCGAGGTAGAGGAGTTGCCGGATGCTCAGTCGGAAGTCGAGAAGACTCTTGATCACGAGTCAGCCGATCCGGCCGAGGATCGGCTGCGACTCCACGATTCCCTCATCGCTGGGTGCGATGCCCTCACCGAACACCCGGACCGCCTGCTTCTCCCGGAACTCGAAGTGCGCCTGGCTCGGTGCCGCATAGCCGTAACGGCGCTGGGCCTCGCGCGGTGTCGTCGTGACCGGGTCCTTGGCCGGCACCGACAGCAGAACCCGCGCGCCGATCGGCAGCGTCGCCGGGGACAGCAGGCGAAGCAGAATCAGCTGGAGCCGCTTACTCATGGCGATCACCGTGAATGAGGCACTCAACGGCGGCACCACCAGCGCGTCGAGAACCCGGGATGTGCTGAGCCCGGCCATCTCCCGCATCCAGCGCGGCATCGTCGCCAGGGTGCCGCGACGCAGGAACGCAGTGATCAGCCGGGTACCGGGACGCAACAGCAGCGGCATCTCGGGCAACATCACCTCGGCGCCCAGCAGGTGATTCATCGCCTGACGGGCGATATCCGAGCCGATCAGTTCGGGCCGCATCTTCTCGAAGTACTCCCGGATGCCCTCGCGGGTCAGGGGAACGTCGGACGGGTCGCAGGTCTGGAGTTCGGCGGCGATCGCGCATTCCCGCCAGTACTGCAGCTCATCTTCCGGTGACAGCCGGCCCGGTCCGTACTTCTCGTAGGCCACCAGGATGGAATGCCAGGCGGTCAGGTGAATCCACAACTGCGAGTCGGGATTGTTGGCGTCATAGGTCTTTCCGGTGACCGGGTCGGTGCCGATGGCCTTGGAGTGGATCTTGACCAGTACGTCGGCGGCCTTGGTGGTGGCGCGGCTGTCGTCGAACGCCACCATCGCGAAGTAGCGCAACGTCCGGTCGTACCGGGTGCGTGGCCGCGAATAGATCTCATGGGTCTTGTCGACCGCCGCGACGAGCGCGGGGTCGAGCTCCTCGATGACGACGGCGCGCTGGAACCCGATCGACAGCGAGGTGGGATAGCTCCACACCTTCCAGGTCACCGAATCGGGGCCGAAGAAACCGTAGTCCTCCCCCGGTTCCGTCTCGGGCAACGTCAGCCAGTCCCGGATCGTCATGATCTCCCCCATTTCCTACACGGTGTAGAAAAAAGCTACGTCGTGTAGGAAATGCGGTCAAGACCCGGCGCTCAGATGGCTCCGGATTGCTCGAACTGCCCAGGGGAAACCGCACGGTACCCTCGTCACGATGTCCCCCGAGGCTTGGAGCTGCGCTAGATGGTGTTCGACGCCGTAGGTAACCCCCAGACGATTCTGCTGCTCGGCGGCACTTCAGAGATCGGGCTGGCGATCTGTGAGCGCTATCTGCGCGACGCCTCTGCCCGCATCGTGCTGGCCGCCCTGCCGGGCGATCCGGGCCGCGACGACGCGGTGGCGCAGCTGCGCAATGCCGGGGCCAGTTCGGTGGAGGTCATCGACTTCGACGCGGTGGACACCGCCAGCCACCCCGACGTGATCGACAAGGCGTTCGCCGCCGGCGATGTGGACGTGGCGATTGTCGCGTTCGGCCTGCTCGGCGACGCCGAAGAGCTGTGGCAGAACCAGCGCAAGGCCGTGCAGATCGCCGAAATCAATTACACCGCAGCCGTTTCCGTCGGTGTCCTGGTCGGCGAGAAGATGCGGGCCCAGGGCTACGGCCAGATCATCGCGATGAGCTCGGCCGCCGGTGAGCGGGTGCGCCGGTCCAACTTCGTCTACGGCTCCACCAAGGCCGGACTCGACGGCTTCTACCTCGGCCTCGGCGAGGCACTGCGCGAGTTCGGTGTGCGGGTGCTGGTGATCCGGCCCGGACAGGTGCGCACCCGGATGAGCGCGCACGTCAAGGAAGCCCCGCTGACCGTCGACAAGGAATACGTCGCCGATCTGGCCGTCACCGCGTCGGCCAAGGGCAAGGAACTGGTCTGGGCGCCGGGCGCGTTCCGCTACGTGATGATGGTTCTGCGGCACATCCCGCGGCCCATCTTCCGCAAGCTTCCCATCTGATGCAGGCGCGTCCGGCCAGGGTCATCGGACAGATGGTGATCGCCCTGATGCTCGCCTCGGCGGTGGCCGGGGTGTCGATCGCCGCGATCGCGCAGGTTCAATGGCCGGCCTACAACACCTCCAACCAGCTGCACGCGCTCACCACGGTGGGTCAGGTGGGCGCCCTGGCCGGAATCTTCGCCGCCGGTCTGATCTGGCGCCGGGGCCGGCGCACCCTGGCCCGGCTGGCCGCGCTGATCTTCCTGTCGGCGTTCTCGGTGGTCACCCTCGCGATGCCGCTGGGCGCGACCAAGCTGTACCTGTTCGGCGTCTCGGTCGACCAGCAGTTCCGCACCGAGTACCTGACCCGGCTGGCCGACACCCCCGGCCTGCACGACATGACGTACTTCGGGCTCCCGCCGTACTACCCGGCCGGCTGGTTCTGGATGGGCGGGCGCATCGCCGCGGCGACCGGCACTCCGGCCTGGGAGATGTTCAAACCCTGGTCGATCGTCTCGATCACCATCGCCGTGGCACTCGCATTCGTGTTGTGGGCAACCATGATTCGGTTCGAGTACGCGCTGATCGTCACCACCGCGAGCACCGCCGCGATGCTGGCCTACTCCTCCACCGAGCCGTATGCGGCCATCATCACCGTGCTGCTGCCGCCGGTGTTCGTGCTGGCCTGGTCGGGATTGCGGGGCAAGACACGCAACGGCGGCTGGGCCGCCGTCATCGGCGTCGGGATCTTCCTCGGCTTCGCCGCCCTCTTCTACACGCTGCTGCTGGCCTACTGCGCGTTCACCCTGGCCCTGATGGCGCTGGTGCTGGCCGTCGCCCGCCGCAGCATCGACCCGTTGCTGCGCCTGGCGGTCGTGGCCGTGATCTCCGGGGCCATCGCGCTGATCACCTGGGCCCCGTACCTGCTGGCGTCGTTGCGCGGTGAACCCGCGGAGAAGGGCACCGCCCAGCACTACCTGCCCGACGCCGGCGCCCAGCTGACCTTCCCGATGCTGAGCTTCACCCTGCTCGGCGCGCTGTGCATGTTGGGCACGCTGTGGCTGGTGGTCCGGGCCCGCACCTCGACCCGGGCCGGCGCGCTGGCCATCGCGGTGCTCGCCGTCTACGCCTGGTCACTGCTGTCCATGCTGACCACGCTGGCCGGCACCACCCTGCTGTCCTTCCGGTTGCAGCCCGCCCTGACCGTGCTGCTCACCACCGCCGGCGCGTTCGGGTTCATCGAGACGACGCAGGCGATCGCCCGGCGCTATCAACCGGACACCGCGCGGCGCGTGGTCGCCGCGGCGGCTGCCGTGGGATCGATCGGCGCCATCACGTTCAGCCAGGACATCCCCGACGTGCTGCGCCCCGACATCAACGTGGCCTACACCGACACCGACGGCACCGGGCAGCGGGCCGACCGCCGGGCACCGGGTGCCGAGCGCTACTACCGCGAGATCGATGCCAAGATCGCCGAGGTCACCGGCGTGCCACGGAACCAGACCGTGGTGCTCACCGCGGACTACAGCTTCCTGTCCTACTACCCCTACTACGGGTTCCAGGGACTGACGTCGCACTACGCCAACCCGCTGGCCGAATTCGACAAGCGCGCCAAGGCCATCGAGGGCTGGGCCACGCTGACCAAGGCCGACCAGTTCGTGAAGGCACTCGACGAAATGCCCTGGAAGGCGCCGACCGTGTTCCTGATGCGCCACGGCGCGAACGACACCTACACGCTGCGCCTGGCCTCCGACGTCTACCCCAACCAGCCGAACGTGCGCCGCTACCACGTGGCGCTCGACTCGGCCCTGTTCAAAGATCCACGTTTCGAGGTGACCGACATCGGACCGTTCGTCCTGGCGATCAGAAAGCCAACTCCCGATGGCCATTAATTCCGGCGCAGATGCGCCGATAGCATCAGAGCCCGTGACGGGACCGCAGGGAACCGCCGGCAGCAACCACCGGACGGTGCGGCTCATCGCGATCGTCGCCGGTTTGCTCGGCGTACTGATGGCGGTGGCAACTCCGCTGCTTCCGGTCAAGCAGACGACCGCTCAACTGAACTGGCCGCAGGACGGCACCTGGCAGAGCGTCAACGCGCCACTGATCGGGTACGTCGCCACCGACCTCACCATCACCGTGCCGTGCCAGGCCGCCGCCGGACTGGCCGGCCCTGAGAACCGCGGCCGCACCGTCCTTTTGTCCACGGTGCCCAAGCAGGCACCCAAGGCCATTGACCGCGGCCTGCTGATCGAGCGGGTCAACAACGACGTGCTGGTCATCGTGCGCAACACCCCGGTGGTCAGCGCTCCACTGGACGCGGTGCTCAGCCCGGCCTGCCAGTCCCTCACCTTCACCGCGCACGCCGACAAGGTGACCGGTGAGTTCGTCGGGCTCACCCAGGCCGACGCCGGCGAGAACGCCGACGACCCCACCGCGCCGCTACGCGGCGAGCGCGGCGGCTACGACTTCCGGCCGCAGATCGTCGGCGTCTTCACCGACCTGTCCGGCCCCACCCCCGAGGGCCTGAAGTTCTCGGCCACGATCGACTCGCGCTACAGCAGCGCCCCGACACTGCTCAAGCTGCTGGCCATGATCATCGGCGTCGCGATGACCGTCATCGCCCTGGGCGCGCTCCACCGCCTGGACACCGCCGACGGAGTCCGGCACCGGCGCTTCCTGCCGCCCCGCTGGTGGTCCATGACGCCGTTGGACGGACTGGTCACCGCAGTTCTGGTGTGGTGGCACTTCGTCGGGGCCAACACCTCCGACGACGGCTACATCCTGACCATGGCCCGGGTGTCCGAACACGCCGGCTACATGGCCAACTACTACCGCTGGTTCGGCACCCCCGAGGCACCGTTCGGCTGGTACTACGACCTGCTGGCGCTGTGGGCACATGTGTCCACCAACAGCGTCTGGATGCGGCTACCCACCCTGCTGATGGCGCTCGCCTGCTGGTGGGTGATCAGCCGCGAGGTGCTGCCGCGACTGGGCCGGGCGGTCAAGACCAACCGCGCCGCGGCCTGGACCGCCGCCGGCATGTTCCTGGCGTTCTGGCTGCCGCTCAACAACGGCCTGCGCCCCGAGCCGATCATCGCCCTCGGCATCCTGCTGACCTGGTGCTCGGTGGAACGCGGGGTGGCCACCAACCGCATGCTGCCGGTGGCCATCGCCATCATCATCGGCGCGCTCACCCTGTTCTCCGGACCCACCGGCATCGCTGCCGTCGGCGCCCTGCTGGTCGCCGTGGGACCGCTGAAAACCATTGTGGCCCGCCATACTTCGCGCTTCGGCCATCTGCCACTGCTGGCCCCGATCCTGGCCGCCTGCACGGTGACGATCATCCTGATCTTCCGCGACCAGACCCTGGCCGGCGAACTGCAGGCCAGCACGTTCAAATCCGCCGTCGGCCCCAGCCTGGCCTGGTTCGACGAGCACATCCGCTACTCGCGGTTGTTCACCTCGAGCCCGGACGGCTCGGTGGCGCGGCGCTTCGCGGTGCTGACGCTGCTGGTGGCGCTGGCGGTGTCGGTGGCGATGACGCTGCGCAAGGGCCGCATCCCCGGCACCGCCGCGGGCCCGAGCCGGCGCATCATCGGCATCACGATCATCTCGTTCCTGGCGATGATGTTCACCCCGACCAAGTGGACCCACCACTTCGGTGTGTTCGCCGGCCTGGCCGGATCCCTCGGTGCCCTGGCCGCGGTGGCGGTCACGGCCGCGGCGATGAAGTCGCGGCGCAACCGGTCGATGTTCGCCGCACTCGTGCTGTTCGTCGTGGCGCTGTCGTTCGCGACCGTCAACGGCTGGTGGTACGTCTCCAACTTCGGTGTGCCGTGGTCCAACTCGTTCCCCGAGTTCAAGTTCGGCTTCACCACCATCCTGCTCGGGTTCTCGGTCCTCACCTTGCTGTTGGCGGCCTGGTTCCATTTCAGCGGCCGCGACAAATCCCCGGACGGGCCACAGCGCCGCTGGCAGCGGATCGTGCAGTCACCACTTGCCGTCGCCGCGTGGCTGCTGGTGATGTTCGAGGTGGTGTCGCTGACCTTGGCGATGATCAACCAGTACCCGGCCTGGTCGGTGGGACGCTCCAATCTGGAGGCGCTCACCGGCAAGACCTGCGGGCTGGCCAGCGACGTGATGGTCGAGGAGAACGCGAACGCCGGCCTTCTGTCCCCGATCAGCGAGCCACCCGGGCAGGCGCTCGGCGCGGTCATCGCCCAGGGCTTCGGCCCTAACGGCATCCCGTCGGACGTCTCGGCCGACCCGGTGATGGAACAGCCCGGCGCAGGCAACTTCGCCGACACCGACTCCGGCACCGTGACCGGCAGCGAGGTGGGCACCGAAGGTGGGACCACCGCCGCCGCCGGGGTCAACGGATCTCGGGCCCGGCTGCCCTACGGGCTGGACCCGGCCACCACCCCGGTGCTGGGCAGCTGGCGCGCCGGCACTCAGCAGCCCGCGATCATGCGCTCGGCGTGGTACCGACTGCCCGACCGGGATCAGGCCGGCCCGCTGCTGGTCGTCTCGGCCGCGGGCCGCTTCGATCCCGGCGAGGTCGTGGTGCAGTGGGCCACCGATGCGCAGGCCGCCGAGAACAAGCCCGGCGGCGGCATCGGATTCGCCGACGTGGGCGCCGCCCCGGCCTGGCGCAACCTGCGGGCCCCGATGGCAGCCATTCCCCGCGAAGCCACCCAGATCCGCCTGGTCGCCTCCGACGACGACCTGGCCCCGCAGCACTGGATCGCGGTGACCCCGCCGCGCATCCCGCAGCTGCGCACCCTGCAGGACGTGGTCGGGTCACAGGACCCGGTGCTGCTGGACTGGCTGGTGGGCCTGGCCTTCCCGTGCCAGCGGCCGTTCGGGCACCAGTACGGCGTCACCGAGGTACCCAAGTGGCGGATCCTGCCGGACCGCTTCGGCGCCGAGGCCAACTCCCCGGTGATGGACTACCTGGGCGGCGGCCCGCTGGGCATCTCCGAACTGTTGCTGCGGCCGTCGAGTGTGCCGACCTATCTGCGCGACGACTGGTTCCGGGACTGGGGCTCACTGCAGCGACTGACGCCGTGGTACCCCGACGCCACAACGGCCCGTCTGGACCTGGGCACCGCGATCCGCAGCGGACTGTGGAGCCCGGCACCGCTACGACACAGCTAGGACACAGCTCCTGAGCACGCGGCAGGGCGGACCGGGGCTCACATACGGGTCGCATAACATCGAGCCTCGTGCCTTCCGATGAGCCAACCGAACGTGTTGTGGGCATCGCACGCCTGATCGCCATCGTCGCGGGCATCGCGGGTGTGGTGCTGTGCGCGCTGGTGCCGCTGCTGCCCGTCAAACAGACCACCGCGACCATCCAGTGGCCGCAGGGCACCGACGCGGCGGGGAACGTCACCGCGGTGACGGCCCCGCTGGTGTCGGGTGCCCCACAGTCCCTCGACGTGTCGATCCCGTGCTCGGCGATCGCGACGCTGCCCGCCGAGGGCGGCCTGGTGTTCTCCACCATTCCCTCGGGCGGCATCGACGCCAGCCGCAACGGGCTGTTCGTGCGGGCCAACACCGAAACCGTGGTGGTGGCGTTCCGCGACTCGGTGGCCGCCGTCGCCCCCCGCGCGGCGATCAACGCCGGCGGCTGCAGCGCGCTGCACCTGTGGGCGAACCTCGGCGGGGTCGGCGCGGACTTCGTCGGCATCCCCGGTGCCACCGGCACCGCGGCGGTGGAGAAGAAACCTCAGGTCGCCGGCCTGTTCACCGACATGAAGGTGGCACCGCAACCCGGGTTGAGCGCCCGCGTCGACGTCGACACCCGGTTCATCACCGCACCGACCGCCCTGAAACTGCTCGTGATGGCGCTCGGCGTGGTGTGCGTGGTGGCCTCGATCATCGCGCTGGCCGTGCTCGACCGCCAGGGCAGCCACCGGATCCGCAGCGCCTGGCACCGCTTCATCAAGGTTCCGCTTGCCACCTGGATCGCCGACATCGGAGTCATCGGCGGCCTGCTGCTGTGGCATGTCATCGGCGCCATCTCGTCGGACGACGGGTACAACCTGACCATCGCGCGAGTGTCGGCCGACGCCGGGTACACCGCCAACTACTTCCGCTACTTCGGCGCCACCGAGGCCCCGTTCGACTGGTACCAGTCGGTGCTGGCCCAGTTCGCGGCGATCAGCACGGCCGGGGTCTGGATGCGCCTGCCCGCCACCCTGGCCGGCATCGGCACCTGGCTGCTGCTGAGCCGCTGGGTGCTTCCCCGCCTCGGCCGGCGCGTCGCCCTCAACCGGGTCACCATGTGGACAGCGGGTGCGGTCTTCCTGGCCGCCTGGTTCCCGTTCAACAACGGCCTACGTCCCGAACCGCTGATCGCGTTCGGCGTGCTCGCGGTGTGGGCCCTCGTCGAGAATACGATCGCCACCCACCGGATCTGGCCCACCGCCCTGGCGATCATCGTCGCGGCGTTCAGCGTGACCCTGGCCCCGCAGGGAATCATCGCCGTTGCCCCGCTGCTGGTCGGTGCCCGCAGCGTCATCCGGATCATCAAGTCGCGCCGCCTGGCCCTGCCCGCACTGGCCGCACTCGCCGGCTCGGCCGCGCTGATCTTCGTCGTCGTGTTCCGCGACCAGACCCTGGCCACCGTGGCCGAATCAGCCCGGATCAAGTACACCGTCGGCCCGACCATCTCCTGGTACCAGGAATTCCTGCGCTACTACTTCCTGACCGTGGAAGATTCGGTGGACTCGTCACTCACTCGACGCTTCGCGGTGCTGGCCATGATGCTGTGCCTGTTCGGCATGATCGCCCTGCTGCTGCGCAAGGGTCACGTGCCCGGCATCGCCAGCGGCCCCGTCTGGCGACTGCTCGGCACCACCGCGATCGGCCTGCTCCTGCTGCACTTCACCCCGACCAAATGGGCCGTACAGTTCGGTGCCTTCGCCGGGTTGGCCGCCGCACTCGGCGCACTGACCGCGTTCGCCTTCGCCCTCGTGGGCCTGCACAGCCGACGCAACCTGGCCCTCTACGTCACCGCACTGCTGTTCGTGCTCGCCTGGGCCACCTCGGGCATCAACGGCTGGTTCTACGTCGGCAACTACGGCGTGCCCTGGTTCGACCGCCAACCCGTGATCGCCGGCTATCCGGTGACCACCATGTTCCTGGCCCTGGCGATCATCACCGCAGTGCTGGCCGGCTGGCTGCACTTCCGCATCGACTACGCCGGGCACACCGAGGTGGCCAACACCCGGCGCAACCGGGTCCTGGCCTCGACGCCGCTGCTCGTGGTCGCGGTCATCATGGTGCTGCTCGAAGTCGGGTCGATGACCAAGGGCTTCGTCCAGCGCTACCCCGTCTACAGCACCGCCAAGGCCAACCTGTCGGCGCTGACCTCGGGCCTGTCCTCGAACAGCTGCGCCATGGCCGACGACGTTCTGGTCGAGGCCGACACCAACGCGGGCATGCTGCAGCCGGTACCCGGCCAGACCTACGGCGAGTACGGCCCGCTGGGCGGCGAGAACCCCGTCGGCTTCACCCCCAACGGAATCAGCGACACCCTCGAACCGCCGAAGCCCGTCGTCGCCAACCCCGGCACGGTCAACTCCGACGGCTCGCCCAACAAGCCCAACGTCGGCATCGCCTACGCCGCGGGCACCGGTGGCGGCTACGGACCCGTCGGCGTCAACGGCTCCCGCGTGTACCTGCCGTTCGGCCTCGACCCGGCCCGTACCCCGGTGATGGGCAGCTACAAGGAGAACACCGTCGCCGCCAAGGCCACCTCGGCCTGGTACCAACTGCCGCCCCGCACCGCGGACCGGCCGCTGGTGACCGTCGCCGCCGCCGGCGCCATCTGGTACTACGACGAAGAGCACGAGTTCCACTACGGCCAGTCCCTGAAACTGCAGTGGGGCGTGCACCGTCCCGACGGCAGCTTCCAGGCCCTCGACGCCGTGCAGCCGATCGACGTGTTCGCCCAATACGCCTGGCGCAACCTGCGTTTCCCGCTGGCCTGGGCACCGCCGGAGGCCAACGTGGCGCGGATCGTCGCCGACGATCCGAACCTGTCCGAGGACCAGTGGTTCGGCTTCACCCCGCCGCGGGTGCCGACCCTGAAGACCGCAAGTGAGTTCCTCGGCTCGCAGACCCCGGTGCTGATGGACATCGCGACCGCCGCGAATTTCCCCTGCCAGCGCCCGTTCTCCGAACGCCTCGGCGTGGCCGAGCTGCCGGAATACCGCATCCTTCCCAACGTCAAGCAAGTGGTGGTGTCGTCGAACATGTGGCAGTCCGCCCAAAAGGGTGGTCCCTTCCTCTTCATCCAGGCGCTGCTGCGCACGTCGACCATTCCGACGTATCTGCGTGACGACTGGTACCGAGACTGGGGCTCGATCGAGAAATACGACCCGGTGGTACCGGCCGGGCAGGCGCCCGTGGCCAACATCGATCAAGGAACTCAGCGAGTGTTCGGCTTCAGCCGGCCCGGACCGATCCGGGCCCTGCCATGAGCGTGACCCTGCGCGAACACAGCGCTGACAAGAACGTTCAGCTGACCCGCTGGGTCGCGATGATCGCCGGCCTGATCGGCTTCCTGTGCGCGGTGGCCACACCGCTGCTGCCGGTGGTGCAGACCACCGCCACGCTGAACTGGCCCCAGGGCGGCCAGCTGAACAACGTCACCGCACCGCTGATCACCCAGACCCCGGTCACCATGTCGGTGACGGTGCCGTGTGACCTGATCCGCTCGATGCCGCCCGAGGGCGGCATGGTGCTGGGTACCGCGCCCAAGGAGGGCAGGCAGGCCGCGCTCAACGCGTTGTTCGTCAACGTCAACAGCAAGCGCGTCGACATCACCGACCGCAACGTGGTGATCGCCAGCGTCCCGCGCGAGAAGGCCGCAGGCTGCTCACACGTCGAGATCACCTCGTCGGATGCGGGCACCTTCGCCACGTTCGTCGGGCTCACCGGAACCGACGGCAAGGAGCTGCGCACCGGCTTCGCCGACCCGAACCTGCGTCCCCAGATCGTCGGTGTCTTCACCGAGCTGAGCGGGCCTGCCCCGCAAGGCCTTTCCCTCTCGGCCACGATCGACACCCGGTTCACCTCCAAGCCCACCGGCCTCAAACTGGCGGCGATGCTGCTCGGGATCGCCGCCACCGTGGTCGCGGTGCTGGCGCTCTGGCGGCTGGACCGCCTCGACGGCCGGCGGATGCACCACCTGATCCCGTCACGCTGGCGTACGTTCAGCGCCGTCGATGTGGTGGTGGTCGGCGGATTCCTGCTGTGGCACATCATCGGCGCGAACTCGTCCGACGACGGCTATCAGCTCCAGATGGCGCGGGTGGCCGACCACGCCGGCTACATGTCCAACTACTTCCGCTGGTTCGGCAGCCCCGAAGACCCCTTCGGCTGGTACTACAACCTGCTGGCCCTGATGACCCATGTCAGCGACGCCAGCATCTGGATGCGGCTACCCGACCTGCTATGCGGAATCGTGTGCTGGCTGTTGCTGTCTCGCGAGGTGCTGCCCCGGCTCGGGCCCGCGGTGATCGCGTCCAGGCCCGCACTGTGGGCGGCGGGCATGGTGCTGCTGGCGGCCTGGATGCCGTTCAACAACGGACTGCGCCCCGAAGGCCAGATCGCCACCGGCGCACTGATCA
Organism: Mycolicibacterium neworleansense; assembly: GCF_001245615.1. Lineage (NCBI taxonomy): Bacteria > Bacillati > Actinomycetota > Actinomycetes > Mycobacteriales > Mycobacteriaceae > Mycobacterium > Mycolicibacterium neworleansense. Next base: position 1,354,798 of record NZ_CWKH01000002.1, on the reverse strand, counting down.
CCTACGTGCTCATCGAGCGGGCCATCATCTCCGGCCGGCTCACCCCCGCCGCCATGGCGATCATCTCGGCGGCCTTCACCCTCGGCATCCAGCCGACCGGCCTGATCGCCGTCGCCGCACTGGTGGCCGGTGGCCGTCCGCTGCTGCGCATCCTGGTGCGCCGCCGCCGCGTTCTCGGCGTGTGGCCGCTGGTGTTGCCGCTGCTCGCGGCGGGCACAGTGATCCTGACCGTGGTGTTCGCCGACCAGACATTGGCAACGGTGATGGAAGCCACCAGAATTCGCACCGCGATCGGGCCCGCACAGGAGTGGTACACCGAGAACCTGCGCTACTACTACCTGATCCTGCCGACCGTGGACGGCTCGCTGTCGCGCCGGTTCGGCTTCATGATCACCGCGCTGAGCCTGTTCGCCTCATTGTTCATCATGTTGCGGCGCAAGCGGGTTCCCGGTGTGGCCCGCGGACCGGTATGGCGCCTGATGGGCATCATCTTCGCCACGATCTTCTTTCTGCAGTTCGCTCCGACCAAGTGGGTCCACCACTTCGGCCTGTTCGCCGCGGTGGGTGCCGCGATGGCCGCGGTGGTGACGGTGCTGGCCGGGCCGGCGGTGCTGCGCTCGGCGCGCAACCGCATGGCCTTCACGTCTGCGGTGCTGTTCGTGCTCGCGCTGTGCTTCGCCAGCACCAACGGCTGGTGGTACGTGTCCAGCTACGGCGTGCCGTTCAACAACGACAAGCCCAACATCGGCGGAATCACCGTGAGCGCCATCTTCTTCGCGCTGTTCGCCATCACCGCCCTGTGGGCGTTCTGGCTGCACCTGCGGCCATCGGCCGAGGGCCGGTTGGTGCGGGCGCTGACCACCGCACCGGTGCCGCTCGCGGCCGGGTTCATGGTGGTGGTGTTCGTCGGTTCGATGCTCTACGGCGTGGTGCGTCAGGACGGCACCTACTCCAATGCATCGTCGAACCTGCGCGCGTTCGCCGGCGGCTGCGGTCTGGCCGACGACGTGCTGGTCGAACCGGACACCAACGACGGGTTCCTCACCCCGGTACCGGGCGAGTACGGCCCACTGGGGCCGCTGGGCGGCACCGCGCCGACCGGGTTCACCCCCAACGGTGTGCCCGACCATATCGTCGCCGAAGCGATCCGGATCACCGTGCCGATGCCCGGCATCGACGCAGACTGGAATGCTGACGCCAAGCTGGACACCCCGGGCATCAACGGCTCGACGGTGCCGCTGCCCTACGGGCTGGACCCGGCCCGGGTCCCGCTGGCCGGCAGCTACGCCGCAGGCCCTGCCCAGCAGGTGAGCAAGCTCGCCTCGGCCTGGTACCAACTGCCCGCGCCTGACGCCGCCCACCCGCTGGTGGTCGTCACCGCGGCCGGAACCATCACCGGCAACAGCATCTTCAACGGCCGCACCGAAGGCCAGACGGTCGAGCTGGAGTACGGCCGGCCCGGGCCCGACGGCGCTGCCGTGCCGGCCGGACGGGTGGTGCCGTATGACCTCGGGCCGATCCCGTCATGGCGCAACCTGCGCTTCGACCGCAGCGAGATTCCCGCCGACGCCACGTTCGTCCGGGTCATCGCCGACGACCTGTCGCTGAGCCCCGGAGACTGGATCGCGGTCACCCCGCCCCGGGTCCCCGAGGTCAAGACCGTGCAGGAGTACGTCGGATCACAGCAGCCGGTGCTGATGGACTGGGCCGTGGGCATGGCATTCCCGTGCCAGCAGCCGATGCTGCACGCCAACGGTGTCACCGAGGTGCCGAAGTTCCGGATCACCCCGGACTACAACGCCAAGATGAAGGACACCGACACTTGGGAGGACGGCATCAACGGCGGCCTGCTGGGCATCAGTGACCTGCTGCTGCGCCAGCATGTGATGGCCACCTATCTGAACAAGGACTGGGGCCGCGACTGGGGTTCGCTGCGCAGGTTCGACACCATCGTCGATGCGGTTCCGGCGGAGGTCGAGCTCGGCACAGCGACGCATTCCGGGCTTTACAAGCCGGGGCGGATCCGCATCAAGCCGTAGCCGTTGCCCTGGCCTCTGCACCGCGAGCGTGCGCGTCTGCTGCCCGACACACCGTTGACGGGCAACAGTTTGCGCACGCTCGTGGCCGTCAGGCGGGCTATCCGTGCCGCTCGGCCGCACTGACAAGCTTGCGCGACAGCGTCCCGAGCACCACCCGCAGGACGAGCCAATAGCCCAACCCGACCACCCGCCAACGGGTCTCGTAACTACCGCGCCACGTCACCTGCGTGGCGTCGGCATCCGCGGTGAACGACACCTCGGCCTGATAGTCGCGGATCGGGCCGTCCGTCAGCATGGTGTAGCCGTGCCTGCGGCCCGGTTCATGGATGGTGGTCATCTCCCGGGTCGGCCTCTGGCGCACGCCCACGGCCCGGATCGCCCCGACCCCGCCGTCGTCAGCCGGGCCCCGCGTCTCCCACGCCGAGTAGGCGATCAGGGGTTTGGCCCACTCGGACCAGCGGGACCCGTCGGACACGATGGCGAACAGGGTTGCGGGCGATGCGGTGCTCCGGCGGCGGACGACGCATTCATAGCGGTTCACGGTTCGCGACTTTAACAGAACAGTGTTCTATTATCGCGGAATGCCGGAATCCGCCCCACCGTTCACCCGCGCACGCAGTCAGGCACAGCGTCAGGACCGGTTGTCCCGGTTGCTGACCGCGACGCGTGAGTGTTTGACACAGACCCCGGCCGCGACATTGACGTTGGGTCATGTCGCCGCTGCCGCCGGGCTGGCCAAGTCGGGCATCCTGCGCTACGTCGGCTCACGCGAGGCACTGCTGCTGCGGGTGATGTACGAGGAGCACCTGGCCTGGATCGACGCCCTGGCCGAGGAACTACGCACCACCCCTCCGGCGGCCGCACTGGCCCACACCCTGGCCGCGCGCCCGGTGCTGTGCGATCTCATCGCGGCCTCACCCGTACTCATCGGCCGGCTCGGGCCCGATGACCACGACGCGCTAGTGGCGCAGGGCCAGGATGCGCAGTGGCGACTCGGTTCCGCTCTGCGACAGTCACTTCCGATGTCCGATGCGCAGGTGGCATCGTTGACCGCGGCGGTCCACGCATTCACCGGGACGACCTGGGCCTGGACGGCGCCAGAGGCTGGTGGACACAACGCCATGGTGACCGATTTCGAATCCACCGTGGGCGGGCTGCTCCAGATCTTCATCGCAGGCCTGAAACCCTGAGGCCCGAGCGGAATTCAACGACTCCGCAGATGCGCGAGCGCACGGGTCGCGGCATTGGCGCCGCACATGCCATGGGCACCCGGCCCCGGCGGGGTAGCCGCCGAGCAGATGTACATCCCCGGGATCCCGACGTCGTAGGGCACCAGGGTGGGTCGTGGCCCGAACACCAACTGCCGGATGTCCTTGGCGCCCGTGCAGATATCTCCGCCGACGTAGTTCAGGTTGTACAGCGGCATCTCGGTGGTCGAGCGCACTGCCGTGCCGACGATCCGGGCGGCGAAGCCCGGCGCGAACCGCTCGAACTGCGCGATGACGGCCTCGGTGGCGTCACCGGTGTATCCGTGCGGCACATGGGCATACGCGTAGATCGGATTGATCTCCCCGGCCGAGCGGCCCGGGTCGGCCAGGTACTGCTGACCCACCAGAACGAACGGGCGGCGTGGCATGCGTCCGGCATGAATCTCGCGTTCGGTGGTCGCGATCTCGTCGAAGTCACCACCCAGATGCACCGTCCCGGCCCGACCCACGAGCGGATTGGTCCATGGCACCGGGCCGCGCACCGCGAAGTCGACCTTGAATGCGCCTGGGCCGTAACGGAACCGACGGAAACCCCGGGCGGCCCGCCGCGGCAGCCGGTTACCCAGGATGTCGGCGACGGCGGTCGGTGACAGGTCGAACATCGTGATATCGGCCGGCGGCAACTGGGAGGCCGTGGTGATCCGTGTCCCGGTGTGTACCTTGCCGCCCAAGCCGGCCAGCACCGAAGCCAGCGCATCGGTGATCGCCTGAGACCCGCCTTCGGCGACAGGCCATCCGTGCCGGTGCCCCGCCGTCAGGATGCCCAACCCGATCGCCGAGGTCATCGGATAGTGCAGCGGCCGGAAGGTATGCGCGGCAACACCTCCGAACAACGCACGGGCGGCCGGCGTGCGGAAGAGCCGGGCCAGCACCGAGGCCGGCAGCACCGTGGGTGCACCGAACCGGGCCAGCGCCAACGGATGTGCGGGAACCCGCAGCAACGGGCCCATGATGTCCTGCGAGAGCGCGTCGAAACGGGCCGACGGGCCGCCGAACAGAGCGCGCCAGCGGCCGCCGTCGGCGCCCAGCCCGTCCGCCGTCTCCTCGACGCTGCGGTACAGCAGGCCGGCGGTGCCGTCATCGAGCGGGTGGGCACAGTCGATTTCCGGCCAGCGCCAACGCAATCCGTGCCGCTCGAGATCCAGGCCGGTCAGAAACGCCGACCCCACCGCCATCGGATGGATCGCCGCGCAATGGTCCACCACGACGCCGTCGACGGTTCCCGAGCGCACACCGCCACCGATCTCGTCGGCGGCTTCGAGCACGGTGACCTCATGGCCGGCCCGGGCCAGCACGATGGCGGCCGCAAGCCCGTTGGGCCCACCCCCCACGACGACAGCGGTGCTCATAGCCGGTCCCCCTTCGCCACCAGACTAACCAGCCGAGCATCCAGCCAACACAGGCTTCCTGTGGATAACTTGTGGATAGATTCCGGTGAGCGCGGCGTCATACCTGATCACAGGCGGTGTTTTTGAATTACACGCTTGTGAGTAAGGCTGTGCGCCGGCCGCTCACCGCAAACTGGGACATCCTGGGCCTGCCCGGCCGGACTAGATCGGGGTCAGGCCGTGCTTGCGCTGCACCTTCGGCATGTTCTGCTTGTCCCGCAACAGATGCAGGGACTTGCGCAGCAGCAGCCGGGTCTCGTGCGGCTGGATCACGCCGTCGATGTAGCCGCGCTCAGCCGCGATCCACGGCGTCGCCAGGTTGAGGTTGTAGCCCTCGATGAAGTCGGCGCGGATCTTCTGCACCTCGGGTGCGGTCGGATCCGGGAACCGCTTGACCAGCAGCTGCGCCGCGCCTTCGGCACCGATCACGGCGATACGGGCAGTCGGCCAGGCGAAGTTCAGGTCCGCGGACAACTGCTTGGAGCCCATCACCGCATACCCGCCGCCGTACGCCTTGCGGATGATGATGGTCACCTTCGGCACGTCGGCCTCGACGATCGCGTTGAAGAACCGGCCACCGCGCTTGATGATGCCCTTCTCCTCCTCGGCGAAGCCCGGCATGGCGCCGGGGGTGTCCACGACGAAAACCAAAGGCAGGTTGAAGGAGTCGCAGAACCGGATGAAGCTGGCGGCCTTGTCGGAGGCATCCGTGTCCACCACACCGGACAGGTGCATGGGCTGATTGGCGATCACGCCGACCGGACGCCCGTCCACCCGGGCGAACGCGGTGATCATCGCCGGGCCGCGCTTCTCCGCGATCTCGAAGATGTCGCCGTCGTCGAAGATCCGCAGCAGGATCTCGTGCATGTCGTAGGACATGTTGTCCGAATCCGGCACGATCGAGTCCAGTTCCAGATCGTGCGGGGTGATCTCGGGCTCCAGCCCCGGGTTGATGATCGGCGCGTCGTCGAAGTGGTTGGAGGGCAGGAACGAAAGGTAGTCGCGCACGTACTGGAACGCGGCCGCCTCGTCCTCGACAACCTTGTGGATGTTGCCGCGCTGGGCCTGTATGTCGGCACCACCGAGTTCGTCGAAAGTCACGTCCTCACCGGTGACGTCCTTGATCACGTCGGGTCCGGTGATGAACATGTAGCCCTGATCGCGCACCGCCACCAGCAGATCCGTCTGGATCGGCGAGTACACCGCGCCGCCGGCGCACTTGCCCAGGATGATCGAGATCTCCGGCACCAGACCACGCAGCATCTCGTGGCGGCGGCCCAGTTCGGCGTACCAGGCCAGTGAGGTCACCGCGTCCTGGATGCGGGCACCGGCCGAGTCGTTGATGCCGATGATCGGGCAGCCAACCATGGCCACCCACTCCATCAGCTTGGCCACCTTGCGGCCGAACATCTCACCGACCGAACCCTGGAACACCGTCTGGTCGTGGCTGAACACACCGACCGGGCGGCCGTTGATGGTGCCGTGACCGGTGACGACGCCATCCCCGAAGAGCGCGTTGGGGTCACCGGGAGTGCGCGCCAGCGCACCGATCTCCAGGAAGCTGCCCGGATCGAGCAGCGCGTGAATGCGGGCGCGGGCGCTCGGGATGCCCTTCTTGTCGCGGCGGGCCTTGGCCTTCTCATCGCCCGGATCGGCGGCCAGTTCCAGCTTTTCGCGGAGCTCGGCCAGCAGTTCAGCCGTGGTCTTGTTCGTCACTTGCTCTCGCTCTCCGCTTCGATACGGTTGATCGCCTCGCTCATGTGAGCACCCACTTTGGCAATGTACGGCTCGTCGATGGCCTGAATGTGCTCGCCCCCGATGTGCACGACCTCCAGATCCGAGGCCGCTTCGCCCCAGCCGCCGTCGGGCTGCCGGGTGGCGTACGCGGGCTCGAAAACGATCGCGTCATCGTGGTAGCGGTCGGCCATGTAGAGCGTGACGTGACCGTCGTACGGCTGGATCTCGATGGTGTCCAACGCGCGATTGTCCAGGTACGACGTGCGCTGGTGCTCGATGATCCCGCCGGGGATCTGCACACCGCTCTGCGCGACGACCTCCAGCACGAACTTCACTTGGCCCTCGTCGTCGAGCTTCTCCAGCTCTTCGTACGGGATGGCCGGAACTTCGACGTTGAACGTGCGCTCGGCGAACCGCGCGTAGCGGTCCCACCGGGCCCGCATCCCGGCCTGGCTCTGGTCGATCGGCTCACCGGGACGCACGCAGTCGATCAGCCCGACGAAGCGGACATCGGCACCGGCCTGCTTCAGGCCGATCGCACACGCGTAGGCCAGCGCCCCGCCCAGAGACCAGCCGGCCAGGAGGAACGGACCCTTGTGCATCTCCAGCAGCTTGGGCACGTACTCGGCGGCACGCTCCTCGATGGAGCCCTCGACCCGCTCGATGCCGTACACCGGGGTGTCGGCGGGCAGGCGCTTGATCAGCGGCTCGTAGACGACGGTGGATCCGCCGGCCGGGTGGAACACGAACAGCGGGACCTTCGAGGCCCCTCCTGCCGTGTCTTTCGGAGGCCGGAGAGTCCGGACGAATCCGTCCACCACACCCTCTTCGAGCTGATCGCGCACGATCGTCGACAGCTCTTCGATGGTCTTGGCGGCACGGACCTGATCGACCGTGACGGTGCCCTCGGCGCGCTCGGAGAGCCGCTCGGACAGCTTCGTCGCCGTCTCGACGTCGACGAACGGCAGCTCGTTGAAGATGCCGCCCGGCGACTTGCCGGTGACGATCGCCCACGTGGCGAAGGTGACCCGCTCTGCGGCGTCACGCGGGGGCACGTCGGCGCCGAGCGCCTCGGTGACCGCCTCCTGGGTGAGCACCTTGGCCGCGGCCGCGGCCGGGCCGGACGGATCCGACGGCGGCGGCGGAACGGCCGGACCCGACGGATCGCTCGGCGGCGGCGGGATCTCCAGGCCCTCGATGGCGGCGGCCTCGGCAACCGGGTCCACCCCGGTGGATTCCTCGGCCTTGTCCGCCAACGGATGTCCCGATTCGGCCAGCTTGGCCTCGAGCTCGGCGACCGTGGAGGCACCACCCAGGAGTTCGGACTGCTCGGCGGCGATCTCCTCGGCCGTCTTGCCCTTCTGGGACTCGGCGATCTGATCGACCTCGTCGCGGTGCTCGATCGCGTACTTGATGAGCTCCTCGACGTTGTACAGGTTGGCGTCGCGAACCGCGGTCAGCTGGATGGGCGGCAGATCGAAGTCGTACTCGACGCGGTTCTTGATCCGCACCGCCATCAGGGAATCCAAGCCCAGCTCGATCAGCGGCACCTCCCACGGCAGGTCCTCGGGCTCATAGCCCATGGCGCCGCCGACGATCGTGCCAAGCCGGTCCGCGACGGTCTCACCCGAATCCGGAGACCACTTGGCGAAACCCGCACCGAGGTTGGCGCCCTGGGTCAGGTTGTCGGTCAGGATCTCGGCATCGTCTTCAGGCTCAGGTTCGGCCAGGGCCGGGGCCGGGGCAGCCGAAACCTGTTCGGCGACAACACCGGCGCCCACCGCGGTCGGCAATGTGGTCGCCGCACCACCGCGGGTCACGATCGCGTCGTAGACCAGGGTGAACGACTCATCCAGCCGGGCATGCACCTGCACCGAGGCGCCACCTGGATGCCGGGTCAGGGTGGTGACCAGGCGCGATCCCTCGGCGGGCACCGCACGCTGTTCCGACGCGGTCAGCCGGGCATCCGGAAGCACCTGCGCGGCAGCGGCTTTCACCAGTGCGGCGAGATCCGCGGTGCCCTTCGACACGTACTCCCAGACGTGCTTGCCGTCCGGTGTGGCGACGTGGTTGCCCGGCATCACCGCGGAGCTGTCGCCGGTGAAGTGCGCGTCCAGCCAGTGCTGCTTGCGCTTGAACCGGGTCGGCGGGATGTTGGCGAAGTCGAGCGCGCCGGCCAGGCCGGTCGACTTGCGCGGGAACAGGGTCCGCAGGTCCAGGTCGTGTCCGTGGACGAACAGGTGAGCCATGGCCGTGACCATCGAGGTCACCTCGTCCTGCTTGCGGGCCAGCGTCGCGATCAACTGGGCGTCGTGCAGCCCGGCCGATGCCGTGGTCAGCCCAACCTGCATGAGTGCCACCGGGTTCGGCGCCAGCTCCAGGAACGTGGTGTGACCGTTGTCCACCGCATTACGGATGCCGTGGGTGAAGTAGACGCTGTGCCGCAGGCCCTTCTTCCAGTACTCCACATCGTGGATCGGCTCGGCGCCGGCCCGGATGAACTTGCCCTCGTGCACGGTCGAGAAGTAACCGGTGCTCAGCGGATGCGGTTCGATGCCCTGGATCTCGGCGGACAGTTCACCGAGCAGCGGATCCATCTGCTGGGTGTGGCTGGCGCCCTTGGTCTGCAGCTTGCGGGCGAACTTGCCCTCGGCCTCGGCCCGGGCGATGATCGCGTCGATCTGCTCGGGCGGGCCGCCGATGACGGTCTGGGTCGGGGCGGCATAGACGCACACCTCAAGGCCCGGGTAGTCGGCGAACACCGTCTTGATCTCGTCGGCCGAGTATTCGACCAGCGCCATCAGCCGGATGTACTCGCCGAACAGCATCGCCTCGCCCTCACCCATCAGGTGGGCACGCGAGCAGATGGTACGGGTGGCATCGGCCAGGCTCAGGCCGCCGGAGAAGTAGGCGGCAGCCGCCTCACCGAGCGATTGTCCCACTACCGCACCGGGTTTCGCACCGTGGGACTTGAGGAATTCACCGAGCGCGATCTGGATGGCGAAGATAACCGTCTGGACCACTTCGATGGGGTATTCGCAGGTCTCGTTGGTGTAGTCGATCGCGTCGTCGAGGATCAGCTCGACGACGGAATAGCCGCGCTCATCCTGGATGTAGGCGTCGACCTTGTTGATCCACTCCGCGAAGACCGGCTCGCGCAGGTACAGCTCCTTGCCCATCTTGCGATGCTGCGCACCGAATCCGGCCAGCACCCACACCGGGCCGTTGGTGACCGGGCCGTCGGCCGAGATCACGCTCGGGTGCTGCTTGCCCTCGGCGACGGCCCGCAGGCCCTTGATCGCCTCGTCATGATCGTGGGCCAGCACGATGGCGCGGGAGCGGCCGTGGTTGCGGCGCGACAGCGACCGTCCGATGGACTCCAGCGAGGCCTCGCGGCCCTCAGGGCTGTCGATCCAGTCCGCCAGTTCGGCTGCGGCGACCTTCTTGCGTGAGGTCAGGAACGCCGAGACGGCAAGCGGCACAATCTTCTTGACGGGCTCGGCGGCTTCGGAGGCGGCGAGTTCCTCGCGGGCCGCCTCGATCAGGCGCTTGGCCTCATCGGTCAGGCCGGGCAGCTCGTGGGTCGCCTCGTCGTAGGCCGGGTACTCGTCGGCTTCCGGCTCATCGTGGATGAACTCGCCGTACTCGTCCATCCGCACGCCACCGACGTACACGGCGTTGGCTTCTGAAGCATCGGCAGCGGCATCCTTGTTCGCTTCGGCCTCCGGCTCGGGCTCGACCAGATCCGAGGGCAGCACCTCGCGCAACACCAGGTGCGCGTTGGCGCCGCCGAAGCCGAATCCGGACACACCGGCGATGGCGTGTCCGCTGTAGCGCGGCCACTCCGAGACGGTGTCGTTGACCTTGAGGTGTTCCTTGTCGAAGTCGATGTACGGGTTGGGCCCGGCATAGTTGATCGACGCGGGCAACTTGTCGTTGGCCAGCGACAGCGTCATCTTGGCCAGGCTCGCTGCACCGGCCGCCGATTCCAGGTGTCCCACATTGGATTTCACCGCGCCCAGCAGGGCGGGCTTGTCGGCGTCACGGCCGCGGCCGATGACCCGGCCCAGCGCATCGGCCTCGATCGGGTCGCCCAGGATGGTGCCGGTACCGTGCGCCTCGATGTAGTCGACGGTGCGCGGGTTGATCCCGGCGTCCTTGTAGGCCCGGCGCAACACCTCTTCCTGCGCATCGGGATTGGGCGCCAGCAGGCCATTGGACCGGCCGTCGTGGTTGACCGCGCTGCCGGCGATGACGGCCAGGATCTGGTCGCCATCGCGGCGGGCATCGGAGACGCGCTTGAGCACCAGCATGCCGCCGCCCTCGGACCGGGCATAGCCGTCGGCGTCCGACGAGAACGACTTGATCCGGCCGTCCGGCGCCAGGACCCCGCCGACCTCATCGAAGCCGATCGTCACCAGCGGGGTGATCAGCGCGTTGACGCCGCCGACCAGCGCCACGTCCGCCTCACCCGAGCGCAGGGCCTGCACACCCTGGTGCGCGGCGACCAGCGAGCTCGAGCACGCGGTGTCGACCGACACCGACGGGCCGCGGAAGTCGAAGAAGTAGGACACCCGGTTGGCGATGATCGCGGTCTGGTTGCCGGTGATGGCGTACGGGTGGGTGACCGTCGGGTCGGCCAGCGACAGGTAGGTGTAATCGTTGTTGGAACTGCCGATGTAGACCGCGACGCTGCCGCCCCGCAGGCTCGAGGCGGGAATCCGGGCGTGCTCCAACGCCTCCCAAGTCAGCTCCAGCGCCATGCGCTGCTGCGGGTCGATGTTGTCGGCTTCCATCTTCGACAGTGCGAAGAACTCGGAGTCGAAACCCTTGATGTCGGACAAGTAGCCGCCGCGGGTGCGGGCCTTGGCAACTCGTTCGGCGATCCGGGGCTCGGCGAGGAACTCCTCCCACCGGCCCTCGGGCAGGTCGGTGATGCAGTCCTTGCCGGCGAGCAGGGCCTCCCACATCTGGTCGGGAGTGTTCAGGTCACCCGGGAAACGCGTGGACACACCGACGATCGCGATGTCGTCCACGTCGCGGCTGCGCGACCAGTCCTCGTCGTCGGTGTTCTCCGGCTCGGGCTCGCCCTCGATGATCACCGTCGCCAGCGATTCGATGGTCGGGTGCCGGAACAGCACCGTCGCCGTCAGCGTGACCCCGGTGAGGTCCTCGATGTCGCTGGCCATGGCCACCGCGTCGCGCGAGGACAGGCCCAGCTCGATCAGCGGGGTGGTCTCGTCGATCGCGTCAGGCGACTGACTGGTGGCGTTGGCCACCGCCTTGCGCAGCCACTCGCGCATCTCCGCGACGGTGAGGTCCGGCCGCGACGCCGGTGCCCCGGCGGGCTGGGTGCCCTCTGGAAGATTCGAATTGCTTTGTGTTTCATCCATATTCAGGTCACCTTTAAGCTCGTCGACGGCGCAAGCCGGCCGGTTGGCTGGAATGTTTCGATCAGTCCGTCTCGTCCGGGAACGCGTTCGCGATCTTCCCGGACCGCAGCGTCCCGTCCAGGTACGCCGAGCGGCAGGCCCGGCGGCCGATCTTGCCGCTGGAGGTACGCGGGATGGCGCCGGCCGCGGTCAGCAGCACATCGCGGACGGTCACGCCGTGCCGTACGGCGATCGCGGCCCGGATGTCGTCGGTGATGGGGCCGACTTCGAGCTTGTGGGAGCCGGGTGCGCGTTCGGCGACGATGACCAGCTGCTCGGAGCTGTCGTCGTCATCGCGGTGCAGGCCCGCGTGGGCGTTCTCGAACACCTCGTCGGGCAGCTGGTTGGCCGGCACCGAGAAGGCCGCGACGTACCCGGTTCGCAGGGCCTTGCTGGCTTCCTGTGCCGAGTACTCCAGGTCCTGCGGGTAGTGGTTGCGACCATCGATGATCACCAGGTCCTTGACGCGGCCGGTGATGTAGAGGTCGCCGTCGTAGAAGGCGCCGTAGTCGCCGGTGCGGACCCAGGTGGCATCGTCGGCAGCGCCCTCGGCATGCGACGGGCTGGTGCGCGACTTGAGGGTGTTGCGGAAGACGTCGGCAGACTCTTCCGTCTTCCCCCAGTAGCCGGTGCCCATGTTCTGGCCGCTGATCCAGATCTCGCCGACCTGGCCGTCGGGCAGCTCGGTGGCGCTCTCGGCATCGACGATGACCGCCCACTCCGAGACGCCGACCTTGCCGGCCGAGGCCTGGGCGACCGCCTTGGGCGACTCACCGTCGACCTCGACGATCCGGCCGGTGTTCAGCTCGTCCCGGTCGACGTAGATGATCTTGGGCTCTTCGGCGGCCGGCGTGGTCGACACCATCAACGTGGCTTCGGCCAGGCCGTAGGACGGCTTGATCGCCTTGGGCGGGAAGCCGAACGGGTTGAACGCCTCGTTGAACCGGCGCACGGTGGCCGCCGAGATCGGCTCGCTGCCGTTGAGCACGGCCTTGACGTTGGAGAGATCGATCGCCGACTCCCCTTCTTTGGGGACACCCCGGGCGGCGGCGTGGTCGAAGGCAAAGTTCGGGGCCACCGAGATGACGCCGCCGGTGTCGCCTTCCTTGCGGGCCATCTCCCGGATCCAGCGCTCGGGACGGCGCACGAACGCGGCCGGGGTCATGAAGGTGAAGTAGTGACCGATCATCGGGGCGATCAGCGCCGTGACCAGACCCATGTCGTGGAAGAACGGCAGCCAGGACAGACCACGGTCGCCCTCCTCGCCTTCGAGCGCCTCCACGATCTGGACGATGTTGGTGGCCATGTTCAGGTGGGTGATCTGCACACCGGTCGGGATCCGGGTCGAGCCGGAGGTGTACTGCAGGTACGCGATGGTGGTCTCGTCCGGTCCCTCCGGATGAGCCCAGGTGGCGGCGACATCGTCAGGCACCGCATCGACCGCGATGACGCGGGGACGCTGGTTGGCCGGCCGGCTGCGGAAGAACTTGCGGACGCCCTCGGCGGCGTCGGTGGTGGTGAGCACCGCTGACGGGTGGCAGTTGTCCAATACCGCGTGCAGGCGGCCGACGTGGCCGGGCTCGGACGGGTCGAACAGCGGCACCGCGATGCGGCCGGCGTAGAGCGCGCCGAAGAAGGCGACGAGGTAATCGAGGTTCTGCGGGCACAGGATGGCGACGCGGTCACCTTCTTGGGTGACCTGCTGAAGGCGGGCGGCAACCGCCTTGTTGCGGGCGCTGAACTGCGACCAGGTCAGGTCGCGGGCGACGCCGTCGCGTTCGGTGGAGAAGTCCAGGAAGCGGTACGCCAGCTTGTCGCCGCGAACCCTGGCCCAACGCTCGACGTGCTCGACGATGCTGGCGCCGTCCGGGAACTTGATCTGACCGTCCTTGATGAACGGATTGATGAACGCCATTTAACTCTCCTGTCAGAGCCGTACTCGTCGCGTTGTCGCACGTCACTGGCGGTGCGTCGCAGCCACTCGGCGGCCGTACGTACCCAAACCCGGACGATCGTACCGGGCGTGCCGACCACGCCTACGAGTCAGCCGACGGCTCTAGTCAACCAACCACGCGCGGACGAAGCTCTTATTTTTCTCTTAATGTTAAGGGACCGTGACGGTCCCGGCCAAATCCGCCGCGCACGAGGGCGCGTCGCTTATCCATGCTTGGGATGAGGCGCGTTCTCCACCAGGTTCTTGGCCCAGCTCAGCGTCCACTGCGTGGCGGTCTCCCCGTTCTCCACCCAGAACTGCGGGGTGTTGTACAGGGCGTGCACCGGCCCGGCCGCGCTGCCGGTCAGTGTCTCCAGTGTCTTGGGCAGGTTGAAGATCGAGAACGCCTCCTCGGGCGCCGAGCAGATCAGATCCCCCTTGCCGCAGATCTGATTGGTCCGCTCGTTGAGCGCCCCGAAGCCGCCCTGCCGCGGGCCCGTCATCGTCAGGCCCATCTCGGACAGCACCGGCACCTCGTGCAACGTGATCTCGGCGCCCTGGCCGGGCGGGTTCGGGCCGATGTCCTGCCCGACGCCGAGCTGACGGCGTCCGTCGGCGATCAACGTCACACCGAGCACCAGGTCCTCGTCGACCGGGCCGCGGCCGTTGCCGATGTCGCTGGCCAGGTCACCGCCGATCACCGCACCCTGCGAGAAGCCGGCGATCACGTAGCTGGTCAGCGGACACCGGTCGTTCATGTCCGTCATCGCCTTGACCGCGGTGCGCTTACCCTCGGCGCGACTGTCGTTGTAGGACATCTGGTTGTCGGCGGAGAACGGGTTATGGAACTGCGCGGTGTAGGGCACCGTGTAGACCTCGAGACGGTCCCGGCCGAACTGCTCGGCCATCGGCCGGCTCACGTTGGTCATCAGCGACAGCGGGAACTGCGTCGGGTTGAACGGGTCGTCCAATGGCGAGGACTCCCACGTGCCGGGAATCGAAACGAGCATCACGTCGGGGCAGTCGGCCGACTGGAATTCCGGGCGCGGCTTACGCGGCGTCGGCTGGCCCGGCACCCCGGCCGGGGGCTGCGCCGTCGGCGGGGCCGACGGGGTCTCGGGACGACGCATCACGATCACCACGATCGTCACCACCAGCACCACGACGAGTGCCATCGCCGCGGCGGCGATCAAGGCCAGGATGCGGTGACGCTTCCTGCGGCCGGCGTTTTTTGCCATGGGTTACTCGGGCTCCTCGCGTGCGGTGCGGTGATCTGCGCTAGCAGAGATGTTCTGTGGCGGTGCGGATGTAGTCGGTGGCGGCGGTGTCGATCTCTTCGGGTGTCGGGCTTTCCTGACCCGAACGAGCCGCCCGGACATCGCTGCGCACCAACGGCAGGACGAAATCGCGCACGGCCTGGTCATTCTGCTTGGCGGCACGGCCCTGGCACACATAAGACCCGATCGACAGCGCCAGCAGCTCACTGGACGGGGTGATCCCGGCCGCCTTGAGTTCGTCGAGGTAGGTGTGCTGCTGCGACGTGATGGCCAGCTCACCGTTGCGACGTGGGACAGGCTGCGCGGACACCGCCTGCGGCTGCGCGCCGTTCACCTGAGACGTGGGCAGAGCCAGCGGCGCCATGATGTCGCCGCCCGCATCGCATGCCGTGAGCAACGACGCAGCCGACACCGCTACCACCAGGGTGGCCGACCGTACCGAGTGCTGCACGCTTCCACCGTACCGGCTGGTGAAAAGTGCCCAGGCGCAGCTGATTCTGGCCATTACGGCGGGCCGCACCGGCCGTCTACTTGATGGTCGCGACCAGTTCGCCCGACATCTGTGCCAGCTGCGGGGCCCAGCTGCCCCAGTCGTGCTGGCCTCCGGCGGGCATGTCGAAGTGCCCGTTGCTGCCGCCGACGGAGCGGTAGTGCTGGTAGAACGACCGGTTGCTGCCCTGCGCCAGATCGCAGACACCGATCATCGCGGCCGGGTCGCTGCATGTGAGCGTGCCCGGGCTGTACACCCACAGCCGGGTGTTGGCGTCGGCCAGCAACTGCACGTGCACGTCGGGGTCATGCCACTTCCAGCGGCCCAGTTGTGGGGCACCCCACATGCCGTAGCTGTCCACACCGCCGTACTGCGCCAGCCCGGCGGTGATCGCGCCGTTGAGGGTCGTGGCCGACGGGGTCAAAAAGCCCGACAACGATCCGGCGAAGCGGAACCGGTCGGGGTGGAACGCGGCCAGCGTCAGCGCGCCGGTACCGCCCTGCGAGGCGCCCACGATCCCATGCCCGCCCGGGGCCAGACCCTTGTTGGCGGCCAGCCAGTCCGGCAGCTCGGCGGACAGGAAGGTCTCCCACTGCTTGCTGCCGTCCTGCTCCCAGTTCGTGTACAGGCTCCACGCACCGCCCGCTGGGGCGGCCACCGAGATACCGCGGCCGGCCAGGGTCGACATCGCATGGCCGGCGTTGACCCAGTTGCTCACGTCAGGAGCGGCGTTGAACGCGTCGAGCAGGAACACCGCGTGCGGGCCACCGCCCTGGAAGGCCACCGGGATGTCGCGTCCCATCGCCGCCGACGGGACCATCAGGTACTCCACACCGTCGGCCCGGGCGGGCGCGGCCGTCGTCGCCGACGCGGCCCAGAGGGCAGCACCGAGCACCGGGGCCAACAGGGCCGGCAGCATCGCCCGCATCAGACTCAACGCACGTCTCATCATCAACCTCTCCTGCTGCCGGTCGCTCGAAGTGCCCCCGCACACGTAACCCGCGTTGTAGTGAACCACATCCCAACCACAGCCGGGGCCCGGAAACGGCTGACGGCGGCGATCCCATGGGGATCGCCGCCGTCGTCCGGTCGTGCGTTAGATCGCTACCTGCCGTCCGCTCAGGCGGTCGGGGTGGCGCCCAGGACCCGCTGCAGGTCAGGCTTCATGGCCTGCAGCTGCTGGCCCCAGTAGGCCCAGGCGTGGGTACCGCTCTGCGGGAAGTTGAACACGCCGTTCTTGCCACCGGCCGCGATGTACTTCTCCTGGAACGTGGAGTTGGTGCGGCAGACGAAGCCCTCGAGGAACTTGGCGGGGATGTCGGTGCCACCCAGCTCGCCCGGCTTGCCGTTACCGCAGTAGACCCAGATCCGGGTGCCGTTGTTCGCCAGCGTCGCGACGTTCTCGGTCGGGTCGTTGGCCTTCCAGGCGTTGCCCGGGTCACCGGTCTTGCCCCACATGTCGTCGGCCTTGTAGCCACCGGCGTCACCCATCGAGACACCGATCAGCATGGGCCACCAGCCCTCGGACGGGTTCAACGTGCCCGACAGCGAGGAGGCGTAGATGAACTGATCCGGGTGGCGGGCCGCCAGCATCAGCGCCGACGAACCGGCCATCGACAGACCGACCACGGCGCTGCCGGTCGCCTTCACGTCGCGGTTGGCTGCCAGCCACTGCGGCAGCTCCTGCGTCAGGAAGGTCTCCCACTTGTAGGTCTTGCAGCCGCCGTCCTTGGTGCCACACGCCGGCTTGTACCAGTCGGTGTAGAAGCTGGACTGGCCACCGACCGGCATCACAACAGAGATGCCCGAGTTCAGGAACCACTCGAACGTCGGCAGTTCGATGTCCCAACCGTTGTTGTCCTCACGGGCGCGCATGCCGTCGAGCAGGTACAGCGCGGGTGCACCCGGCCCACCACTCTGGAACTCAACCCGGATATTGCGTCCCATCGCTGCCGACGGAACGTCGAGATACTCGACCGGCAGGCCAGGTCGAGACCAGGCTCCTGCGGTCGCCGAGCCGCCGACGACGCCAACCAGGCCAGGCAGTACGGCCGCAGCGGCGACCGCAACCGTCAGCCGGCGCGACAGGCCTGCCGCTGCGCCGCGCATCTTCCCAACGAACTTCATACCGCTCCCTTATCTGATCTCATCTTCGTATTCCGCACATCGATTCACACCGACGTAAGCGGCTCACGTGCCCGTGTAGTCAACCACACGAACGCGTGGTGCTTCTCTGCAGCAGTTGTCGTCCCTGGTCGCCCCTCAGCCGTTGATGGTCGCGATCAGGTCTGGTTTCAGGGCCTGCAACTGAGCCGCCCAATACGGCCAGGCATGGTTACCCGCCGCCGGGAAGTGGAAGCTCGCATTGCCGCCGCCCGCTTTCGCATAGGCATCCTGAAAGTCCTTGTTGCTCTTGATCGCCAGCGTCTCCAGGCTGCTGGCGCTCATCGCGAGATTCGGGTCGGAGCCCTGGTCGAGGTCGGTGGCGCCGCCGGGCGCGCAGTACACCCACAGCCGGGTGCCGTTTGCCACGATCTTCGCCACCTGTTTGACCGGGTCGTTGCGCTTCCAGGCCCCGTCCCAGGGCAGACCCCACATGTTGTCGACGTTGTAGCGCCCGGCGTCGATCATGGCCACCCGGATCGCCTGCTGCATGACCAGAGACGACGGGTTGAGGAATCCTGACAACGACGCGGCGTACCTGAACTGACCTGGGTGGTAGGCCGACAGGATCAGCGCGGCGCTGCCCGACATGGACAGACCGACCACGGCATTGCCGGACGTGGAGACCTGCTTGTTGGCGGCCAGGTAGGCCGGTAGCTCCTGTGTGAGGAACGTCTCCCATTTATAGGTATAGGTCTGCTTGTTCAGACTCGACGGCGAATACCAGTCGCTGTAGAAGCTGGACTGCCCGCCGACCGGCATCACCGTGGAGATCCCGGAACCGTAGAACCACTCGAAGGCCGGGGTGTTGATGTCCCAGCCGCTGAAGTCATCCTGGGCGCGCATGCCGTCGAGCAGATAGACGGCCTTGCTGGGCCCGCCGGGCTCGGTTGCCGGACCTTGGAACTGCACGCGGATACTGCGGCCCATCGACGGCGAATACACGTCGAGGTACTCGACGGGCAGGCCCTCGCGGGAGAACGCCCCGGCGGGCGGCGCGGCGGCGATCGCCCCGAGAGCATGCCACATCGCGATCGCGGCCGTGGCCGTCAGCAGGCGCCGGCCCCATCGGCGCATGCCGGAGACACCAGAGGTCAGCATCGGTTTCTTCGTACCGTCCGTTCAAGATCGATCACGCAGGCTCGTCTGGGTATCGACGCCGGCGCCCCGAGCGTTACGGACCGGTCGCGGGCATCCCGGTATAGGGCGGGTTCTTGGGCTCCGGCACCGGAAGACCGCACCGCTTGAGCTCATAGAGCGGCACCCGGTCGATCCGGTACTTGGTGAATTCGTACGCGTGCATCAGGTTGGACAGGAACCGCCGCGGGGTCATCTCCCCGCGCACCGAATTGAGCATCGATTCGGTTGCCGGGCAGGCCAGTGCGGCCTCGGCCTGGGCGATCCACTCCTCGTCGAGGTAGGGCGGGATCCAGGGGCGGGTCTTGAGGAACGGCCCCTCGGCCACCGCCCAGTCCGGGAACAGGTTCTTGTCGTGGCCGATACGCCCGTCGGTCAGCCGCTCGGTGTGCATCGCCAGCGGATTCGTCAGTCCGATCTGATCGATGACCCGCACGTCGAGTCCCACGTTCATACCGAGCATGCCCATGTTGGTGAAGAACACGGTGTGCGGCGTCTTCAGCGCCCGCCGCTCGGCCGGGGACAGATCGGGCGGCGGCGGATAGGCGGGGACGACGTCCCATTGGTCGTAGTTGCCCGACGGCAACAGCAGTGCTCCGTCGGGGGTGTTGTTGATCGCGGTCAGCACCGCCCGCATGCGCGGGTAGTCCAGGTAATCGGCGGCGGTCAACGGGTGCGCGTGGCCGGTGGCCTGCGAGTAGAACCGGCGCTCGTCGACGATGCCCGTGTAGGTGACCCGGGTCCCGTCGGCACCCAGGCCTGACGAGTTGGCGGCCCAGATCGACCAGCCCACCACCGCGGCCCACAGCACGCTGGTGGCCGCGGCCAGCAGGTAACCCGTTTCTCGGGTGAACTTGGTGCCGTCCGGCAGCACGACGGGGATCACCGCGACGGGCATCAGCAGGCAGAACAGCGGGGTCAGCAACACCCGGCCGTGCATGAAGTCACCGCCCTGCCGGACCCAGTAGATCGCCTGCAGCAACCCGCTGGCGAACATGAAAAGCACTACGGCAGCCGGACTTTGGACGGTCCGGGCCAGCCAGCCGTAGCCACGGGGCACCTGATGGCGCACCCACCACGGCCGCGTCCTTGTGGTCAGCAGAACCGCACCGAGCGCGGCCAGCAGCATCACCGGCACCCACAGCAGGTACGGCTGGTTGAAGTTGGAGAGGTAGGTCAGGCCCTGGGACCACTTGGATCCCGAGGCGTCCTTGGCCACCGCGGTGCCCGGCACCAGCAGTCCGTAGTAACCCATCCGGAAGATCTGGTAGGCGACGGGCAGCAGCCCACCGGCCACCACGATCAGCAGGCGGCGGCGCCAGCCTCGCGCCGCGATCAGCATCATCACCAGGGCGCCGACACCGATCAAAGCCAGCTCGGGGCGGATCAGCACGCTCAGACCGGCCACAGCGGCCAGCGCACCCTCGAAGAACCGGCCCGACACCGGGTTCGGCGCATCCCTTGACGTCCCGCGACCGGCGGCGGGAGCCGCGCGCAGGGCCTGCGACCAGCACACCATCATCCACCACAGCAGACCCAAATAGGCCAGCACCAAACCGTTTTCGAGTCCGGAGGTGGCGAAGTCACGGGCCGGCGGCACCGCGATGTAGACCAGTGCGCCTGCGGGCAGCAGCAGGGCCCGGCGACCCTGAAGGCTCGGGGCGTACAGCCGACCGGTGCCGAGCATCGCCAGGACCACGCCGAGCACGCTGAGGCCCAGCGCGAGCGCCAGCACCACGTACTCCATCCGGACCGAGCCGCCGAGCCAGGCACCCAGCGTCACCAGGTAGGTCCACGCGGTGGAGGTGTTGGCCTCGATGCGCTCACCCGCGTTGAAGACCGGGCCGTTGCCCGCCAACAGGTTCCGCACCGTGCGCAGCACGATCAGGCCGTCGTCGGCGATCCAGCGGCGCTGCCAGGCACCCCAGCCGAACAGCCCGGCCACCACGACCACGCTCACCCACAGGCTGATCCGCACCGTGGCGTCGTACGGAAACACCGGCCAGCGCGCCGCCAACCGGTCACCCACGCCGCCAGCCAGGCGGCGCAGCGTGATTCGGTCAGCTGAAGTAGATAGCTGCACCGATGGTTCCGATCCACGCCAGGAACAGGATCTGCAGAACTCGGTCTTTCAGAGCGATCTCCTCTGGCTCACCGGCGATGCCACCATCGATGTCAACCGCATAGCGCAGGATCGCGATCGTCCAGGGCACCATCGTGATCGCGTACCACGAGGCGTCCTGGCCGTCGAGGCCAAGGGCGTCGTTGGCGCTGTCGCGCCCGAATGCCCACAGGCCGTAGCAGATCACCACGGCGGTGGCCGACAACGTCCATACGAAACGCAGGTAGCTGCTCGTGTAGCGCTCAAGCGACTTACGGATCTTGGCTCCGGTGCGCTCGGCCAATTGCAGCTCGGCGAACCGCTTTCCGGCGGCCATGAACAGTGAGCCGAAGGCCATCACCAGCAGGAACCACTGTGACAGCGGGATGTCGGCGGCCACACCGCCGGCGATCGCGCGGAGCAGGAAGCCCGAGGACACGATGCAGATGTCCAGCACCGCCTGGTGCTTGAGCCCGAAGCAGTACGCCAGCTGGACGGCGATGTACACCGCCATCACCAAGGCCAGATTCGGGGTGAGCAACCACGAGATGATCAGCGAGGCCAGCGCGAGCACGACGGCCAGCACATAGGCCAGCGACTCCGGGACGACGCCTGCGGCGATGGGCCGGAACCGCTTCGTCGGGTGGGCCCGGTCGGCCTCGACGTCGCGCGCGTCGTTGATCAGGTAGATCGACGACGCGGCCAGACAGAACACCACGAACGCGATCGACACCTTGTAGGCGAGGTCGGCGTAGTTGTACTCGATACCGCTGCCGACGGCAGCCAGCGGTGCGGCCAGCACGAGCAGGTTCTTGATCCACTGGCGCGGACGGACCGCCTTGATCAGGCCGGTCGCCAGATTCTTGGGCGGACCGGCCTCCGGCTGCGCTTCCTCACTCATTTGGCCACAGTCTCCTTCGGCCCGACACCGGCAGTTTTTCCGACCACAGAACCCACGAGTGTCCCGACAGCCACGCCGGTGAGTACGTCGGTGGGATAGTGCACGCCCAATACCAGGCGCGACAGCGCCATCGGCACCACCAGCGCGGCACGCAGCGGCAGACCCGTCGTCCGCGCCAGCAGCACGGCGGCCGCGGCGGTCGAGGTGGCATGTGCCGACGGGAAACTCAGCCGGCTCGGTGTGCCGACGTTCACGGCGATATCGGGGTGATGCGGCCGCTCACGGCGCACCACGCGCTTGATCAGGACGGCCGCGGCATGGGCCGAGAACGCCCCGGCGCCCACCGCCAACCATGACTTGCGCTTGGCCGGCTGGGCCAGTGCACCGGCGGCCGCGAGCGCGAGCCAACCCAGACTGTGCTCACCGAAGTGCGACAGCGCACGCGCGCCGCTCAGCACGCCCGGCCGGGTGGCCAGGGCAGACTGCACGGCGACCAACACGGCGTCCTCGCCGCGCGGGGCATCGGTCATGTCAGTTTTTCTCCGCCGACTCTGTCAGCAACACCGTCTCCCACTTCTGGGTGCTGGTCAGCACCGGCAGCGCCTCACGATAGACCTTGCGCATCCGGTCGAACTGACGGACCACGCGCAACTGCTGGCGCAGCGAGGCACGCAGCAACGCGAACATCTTGGCGCGGTCCCGCTGCCGGTACACCACCCCGCGTCCGTCGGCGGTGGTGACGGTGACCCCGTCGACCCGGCACAGCGAGAACCAGCGGGCATCCTGGGTGGCCACATTGATCTGCGGCCGGACATGGGTCTCCGGATCGTGCTGGCGCAGCTGGTGGACGACGCCGCGGGCCAGGTTCACCAGGATGGCCGGCTTGGACACCGGGATGCCGATCTTCTTGCGCTTGAGGTCCGAGGCCGCCGGCAGTTCGGTGGCACCGGGCAGTACGACGGCATCGGGGAACTGCTGGCGCATCGCGCGGATGTCGGGCAGCGCCGATTCCAGGATCGAGAAGATGTGCTCCGGTCCGGCCAGAAAGTCCTCCATGGCCCGGTTCTGGATGGCGACCGTCGAATACTCAAGGCACAGAAGGTGTTTGAACGTCGCCTTGAGATGGCTGGCCAGCAGCCCGCGGGCGTCGCCGTCCCAGTGCAGAGCGGAGACCACCAACCGGTTACGCAGGTGGAAGTAGGCCTGCCAGTCGATCGCGTCGTCCTTGTCGCTCCAGGCCATGTGCCAGATCGCGGCACCGGGCAGGGTGACCGTGCGGTACCCGTGCTCGGCCGCGCGCAGGCCGTATTCGACGTCGTCCCACTTGATGAACAACGGCAGCGGCTGGCCGAGTTCCTCGGCCACCTGCCGCGGGATCATGCACATCCACCAGCCGTTGAAGTCCACGTCGATCCGGCGGTGCAGCAGCTTGCTCCGGTTCGAGTCGGTGTCGTCGAGCGCGTGCTTGGAGAAGTCGTGGTCGTATTCGGCGTTTGGCGCCGCCGACCACATGAAGTTGGTGCGGTCCACCATCTCGCCCATGATGTGCAGGTGTGACGGCTCCTGCAGGTTGAGCATCTGGCCGCCGACCAGCATCGGCTCCTTGGCGAACCGGTTCATGGCCAGGGCCCGCAGGATCGAATCGGGCTCGATGCGGATGTCGTCGTCCATGAACAGGATCTGCTCACAGTCGGTGTTCTTCAGGGCCTCGTACATCACCCGGCTGTAACCACCGGACCCGCCGAGGTTGGGCTGGTTGTGAATGGAGAGGCGGTCACCCAATCCCGCCGCGGCGGCCTCGAAGCCGGGATGGTCCTTGGCCTTGCTGGTGCCCTGGTCGGACACGATGACCGCACTGATCACCTCGTCCACCAACGGATCCGAGGTCAGCGCGGCCAGGGCGTTCACACAGTCCGAGGGGCGGTTGAAGGTAGGGATACCGACGGCGACGTTGGCCCGGCCGGGCGCGGGTGTCGGGGCGTACCAGCCGGCGCTGTGCACCCGTACCGCGGTGTCGGAGGTGATGTCGAACCAGATCCAGCCGCCGTCCTCGAACGGCGCCAGGTCGATCTCGAATTCGACCACGGCAGGCTCGGACGAGTCCCCGCTGGAGACGGGGGCGCCGCCGACGGTGATGCGGGCACCCGTGGCCTTGGAGCGGTAGACGTCGACGCGGGCCGTGCCGGTCAGCTCGACTCGCAGGACCACCGACTGCAGGGTCGACCACCGGCGCCAGTAGCTGGCCGGGAACGCGTTGAAGTAGGTCGCGAACGAAATCCCGGACTCGGTGCCGATCTCCAGGGTCGTGCGGGTCGGCGCATGTGCCCGGCGGGCATTGGTCGAGTCTTCGATGAGGTAGAGCTTGCGGACGTCCAGCGGCTCGCCCGGTCGCGGCAGGATGACGCGGGCCAGCAGACTGACGGCCCGCGATTCCCCGGCGTCGAGTGCGCCGGATGGGATGTCACTCATGCTTTGCTGCTTTCCTCTTCGGTAGCCAGCGGCGCACCGTCGGACAGGTGCGGTGCCAGGGTGTTGTCGTACATGTTCAGTGCGCTGGCGATGGCCATGTGCATGTCGAGGTACTGGTAGGTGCCCAACCGGCCGCCGAAAAGCACCTTTGCCGTGGCGGTCTCGGCCTTGGCGCGGGCCCGGTAGGAGGCCAGCAGGGCGCGGTCGGATTCGGTGTTGATCGGGTAGTACGGCTCGTCGTCCTCTTTGGCGAACCGCGAGTATTCCCGCATGATCACGGTCTTGTCGGCCGGGTAGTCCCGCTCCGGGTGGAAATGACGGAACTCGTGGATCCGGGTGTAGTCCACGTCGGCGTCGTTGTAGTTCATCACCGGGGTGCCCTGGAAATCTCCGGTTCCGAGCACCTCGAGTTCGAAATCCAATGTGCGCCAGCCCAACCGGCCTTCGGAGTAGTCGAAGTAGCGGTCGAGCGGGCCGGTGTAGACCACCGGGGCGTCCGGGTTGGCCGCGCGCAGGTCGTCACGGACGTCGAACCAGTCGGTGTCCAACCGCACCTCGATGCGGTCGTCGGCGGCCATGTTCTCCAGCCAGGCGGTGTACCCGTCGACCGGAAGGCCCTCGTACTTGTCGTTGAAGTAGCGATTGTCGAACGTGTAGCGCACCGGCAGCCGCGTGATGTTGGCGGCGGGCAGTTCCTTCGGGTCGGTCTGCCACTGCTTGGCGGTGTAGGCCTTGACGAACGCCTCGTAGAGCGGGCGCCCGATCAGCGAGATGGCCTTCTCCTCGAAGTTGGCCGCCTCGTGCCCGGCGATCTCGCTGGCCTGATCGGCGATCAGGGCGCGGGCCTCGTCCGGGGTGAAGTAACGACCGAAGAACTGCGAGACCAGGCCGAGGCCCATCGGGAACTGGTAGGCCTGGCCGTTGTGCATCGCGAAGACCCGGTGCTGATAGCCGGTGAAGTCGGTGAACTGCCGCACGTAGTCCCACACCCGCTGGTTGGAGGTGTGGAACAGGTGTGCGCCGTACTTGTGGACCTCGATACCGGTCTGCGGTTCGGCTTCCGAGTAGGCATTGCCGCCGATATGCGGGCGGCGTTCTATAACAAGGACACGCTTGCCCAGTTGCGTCGCCACGCGCTCAGCGATCGTCAGACCGAAGAAACCGGAACCGACGACGAATAAGTCGAAATGTCCGCTGGACTGGTCTGTAGCGACCCGGGGAGATAAGGACGTCATCGGCAGCCAGGGTATCCGACCGCGCCCCGCTGCCCCGAATTCGACAAAGGGCCCAGGTCGCAATTCGCTCACGATTCAATATCGTCACTCCAGACCCACGAGTCACAGCCTTAACATCGATCTCGTTGGTACTCATGGGCTTCACCGCACCTGGTCCGGAATACCGATGAAGCAAGAGGAGAGCACCCCAACTGCAATCCGAAGTGCAGCCCTTGGCTGCAAACATATTGAGGAGACTTCCGTGCCGAACCGCCGTCGACGCAAGCTCTCGACAGCCATGAGCGCAGTCGCCGCAGTGGCCGTCGCAAGTCCAGTCGCACTAGTTGCCATGTCGCAGCTTTCCCCCGCGCCCCAGGAGCGCGAGTTCACCCAGGCCGCCCTGGTCACGGACCTCCCCGGTGAACTGATGTCCGCCCTGTCACAGGGCCTGTCCCAGTTCGGCATCAACCTGCCGCCGATGCCGAACAGCCTGCTGACCGGCTCGTCGCCGACGCCGACCCTGGGCTCGCCGACCCTGACCTCACCCGGCCTGGCCTCGCCGGGCCTGACCGCTCCGGGCCTGACCGGCACCGGGCTGCCCGACCAGGGACTGACCGCGACCGGACTGCCGGGGGCGGACCCGACGCTGACCAGCCCCACCGGCCTGCCTGGCGCCGCGGGCACCCTGCCGTCGGCAACCGGGTCGCTCACCGATCCGGCACTGACGCCGGCGACCGGCGGGCTGACCAACCCGGCGCTCACCCCGCCGGCCACGGGTTCACTCACCAACCCGGCCGGATCGCTCACCAACCCGGCCCTCACCCCGGTCGGCGCGCCGGGCGGGCTGACCACCTCGCCGACGTCGCTGGGCGGTACCGGCCTGACCACCTCGCCAGTGGGCCTTGACCCGTCACTTTCGGGCGGGCTGCCCGCCCCGGGTGAGGTGCCGATCTCGGCTCCCATCGGCCTGGATC
The DNA here is from genome assembly GCF_001245615.1 of Mycolicibacterium neworleansense. NCBI lineage: Bacteria > Bacillati > Actinomycetota > Actinomycetes > Mycobacteriales > Mycobacteriaceae > Mycobacterium > Mycolicibacterium neworleansense. The sequence continues at coordinate 1,328,275 of NZ_CWKH01000002.1, read as the reverse complement.
CGAGTGCGGGCACCTACCCGCTGCTGGGCGCCGATCCGTCGCTGGCCGCGATGCCCGCCACCAGCACCGGTGGCGGCGGCCTCTTCGGAGACCTGACCAGCGCGGCCAACCAGCTCGGCGCCGGCCAGGCCATCGACCTGCTCAAGGGCATGGTCATGCCGGCGATCACCTCGGCGATGAAGCCGCCGGTGCCCGCGCCGCCGGCTCCGGTCCCCGCACCGCCGACCCCCTAGATACAAGGCCCGGTTAGAAGAACGGCACCGCAGAAGCCATCCGGCTCTGCGGTGCCGTTGTGTCGGAAACACGACCCGCCGACCGTGTCGAATCATTGGTAACACCAGACTCATACGTAACATCAGTCCGTGCAGTCCCGCCGCTCCGCGCCGTCGATTCTCTTCACCGCACTTGCGGCGACGGTCGTGATCGTGCCGTGGGCGATCTCCGGAACCGATTCCAGCGAACAAATCGACCCATCCAGCGCTGCACCACAGCTCACACAGCAACCACTCGACAACCTCGCCGTCGGGGAGAGCATCCGCGAGATCCATCAGGACACCCCGTTCTCGATGGTCGCGCTCACCTCGCCGGACCTGCGCGGCACTTCCGCCCGGGTGCGGGCCCGCAAGGACGACGGCAGCTGGGGCCCGTGGTACCAGGCCGAGAACCTCGACGGCGTCGGCGCCGACACCCCCGGCCCACGCGGCACCGAACCGGTGTTCGTCGGGCGCACCACCACGGTGCAGATCGCGGTCACCCGCGCACAGCCGGCTGGGCCCCCGCCCGGGAGAGCTCCCCAGGCCAAGCCCGCGCTCGGCTACGTACCGGCCAACGTCGAGGCGCCCATCGGCCAGAACGTCACGGCAGTGCTGATCACCCCGCCCAAGGCCCCCGTCGACGTCGGACCGCTACCGGTCGCCGCCATCAACCCCGGTCAACCGCCGACCATCATCAACCGGGCACAGTGGGGCGCCAACGAGTCGATGCGCTGCGGAAACACCGTGTACGACAAGGGAATCCGGGCCGGCATCGTGCACCACACGGCCGGCAGCAACGATTACGCACCCGAGGATTCGGCAGGCATCGTCCGGTCGATCTACGAGTACCACACCCGTGAACTGGGCTGGTGCGACATCGCCTACAACGCCATGGTCGACAAGTACGGCCAGGTGTTCGAGGGTCGCGCCGGCGGCATGGACAAGCCGGTCGAGGGCTCCCACACCGGCGGCTTCAACATCGACACCTGGGGCGTGGCGATGATGGGCGACTTCAACGTCGTGCCACCCACCGAGATCCAGGTGCGCAACACCGGCCGGCTGCTGGGCTGGCGACTCGGCCTCGACCACATCAACCCGCGCGGCACCGTCGTACTCACCTCGGCCGGTGGGTCGTTCACCCACTTCCCGCGCGGCGCCACCCCCACCCTGCCGGCGATCTTCACCCACCGCGACGTCGGCATCACCGACTGCCCCGGCAACGCGGCCTACGCCCAGATGGACCGCATCCGCGACATCGCCGCCCGGTTCAACCAGCCGCCCGGCCCCGAGGACCTGGCCGAACAGATGCGCGGTGGCGCGATCTACGCCCGCTGGCAGGCCGAAGGCGGACCGGCGGGCCGACTGGGCAACCCGACTTCGCCCGAGACCACCGGCGAGGGCACCGCCCGCTACGCGACCTTCGAGCACGGCGCCGTGTACTGGTCACCGGACAGCGGCGCCGAACCGGTCACCGGCGCGATCTACGACGCCTGGGGATCGCTCGGATTCGAGCGGGGCGTCCTGGGCCTGCCGACCAGTTCCGAGATCCCCGAGCCGCAGTGGATCGTGCAGAACTTCCAGCACGGCACGCTGAACTTCGACCGCGAGAAGGGCACCGTCACCCGCGTGGTCGACGGCGTCCCGGTGGAACTGCCCCCGCCCTCACCCGATCAGCAGCCGGTCCAGCTGGAGCGCTTCACCCCGATCACCTGACATCGGCCGGGTTCAGGACCACCAGCGTTCCAGCACGCGGGCCACCCCGTCCTCGGTGTTGGTCACCGTGACCTCGTCGGCGGCGTCCACCGCGTCCGGATGGGCGTTGCCCATCGCGACCCCGCGCCCGGCCCAGCTCAGCATCGGTATGTCGTTGGGCATGTCACCGAACGTCACGATGTCGGCGGCGGCCAGCCCCAGCGGGGCGGCCAACTCCTCGACACCGGTGGCCTTGCTGATGCCCAGCGGTACCACCTCGATCAGACCGTTGTTGGTCGAGTAGGTGATATCACCTTGCAAGCCAATGTGTTTGAGCAGTTCGGCGGCCATGTCCGCACTGCGGGCGCCGGCCTTTCGGATGAGCAGCTTGACCGCGGGGGCACTGAGCAGATCCTCGACCGACACCTCGGTGTTGTCCGGGTTGAGCCACGCGTGCTCGTATCCCGGCGAGCTGACGAACTGCGGGGTCGCCGCGTCGTGCGCCGAGCGCCCCACCCGTTCGACGGCCAGCCCGGCGCCCGGGATCACCCGGGTGGCGATCTCGGCGAGCTCGCCCAGCACGTCGGTCGACAGCGTGTGGGCAGAGATGATCCGGTCGGTGGCCGGGTCGTAGATCACCGCGCCGTTGGCGCACACTGCCATCGGCGCCAGGCCCAGACCGTCGACCACCGGTGCGATCCAGCGCGGCGGCCGTCCGGTGGCCAGGACGAACGTCGCCCCCGACTCGACCGCGGCCTGCACCGCCGCCCGGGTGCGCGGGGTGACCTTCTCGTCCTCGTCGAGCAGCGTTCCGTCCACGTCGGTGGCGATCAGCCCCGGCGCCCGGTCGGCGCTCACCGGCTGCTCTTCGCTTCGCGCTCGGCCCGCTTGCGCGCGCGTTCGGCCAACTCGGCCTCGTCGAGCCGCTTGGCCTCTTGCGGCGTCGGCGCACCACCGCCCAGCCGGCGCGGCACCCAGTACGCCCCGGCCGGCGCCGGGTAGTCCCGCTGGATCTCAGCCAGCACCGACGACATGCCGGCCCGCAGGGCCTCATCGAGCTGGGTGACCGTGCCCCTCGGCGCGATCGGTTGGCCGACATGAACAGAAACTGGAATTTTCTTGCGCCCCAATGCTCTCGGATGATCCTTGGTCCAGATGCGGTGCACGCCCCAGACGATCAGCGGAACGATCGGGACGTCGGCCTCCAGCGCCATCCGGGCCGCACCGGTCTTGAAGTCCTTGAGTTCGAAGCTGCGGCTGATGGTCGCCTCCGGGTACACCCCGACCAGCTCGCCATGGCGCAACGCGTCCACCGCCACGGCGTAGGCCCCGGCCCCGGCCGTGCGGTCCACCGGGATCGTCCCGGTGTGCTTGATCAGGTAATGGACGGGCTTCACCTGGTCCATCTCCGCCTTGATCATGAACCGCATCCGCCGCCCACGCTCGGTGGCCGCCAGACCGGCAGGCAGGAAGTCGACGTAACTGGTGTGGTTGATCGCCACCACAGCGCCGCCCGTGGCGGGCAGATTCTCCAACCCGCCGAAGGTGATCCGGGTCCCGGTCGCCCGGACCGCGAGCCTGGCGGCAATCTCCAAACTTCGGAAAACCGGTTCCATACGCGACTTACCCCGAGGCTCGCTTTGCCGCCTTGGCGGCGGCCTCCTCGGCGTCCATCCGGTTGGCCTCGGCCAGCGTCGGCGCCGAACCACCCAGGCGGTGCGGCACCCAGAACTCACCCGGCGGGTACGGCCCGTAGGCGTCCTGCACCTGGGCGAGCAGATGCTGCATGCGGGAATGCAGCAGCGCGGTCAGTTCGGCCGCGGGCAGCGTCGGCTGGATCGGCTCACCGACGGCGATCGAGATCGGCACCTTGGGCCGGTACAGGTTCTTCGGGTGACCCTTGGTCCAGATGCGCTGCGCACCCCACACGATGTGCGGCACGATCGGCACTCCCGCCTCGATCGCCATCCGCGCCGCACCGGACTTGAAGTCCTTGATCTCGAAGCTGCGGCTGATGGTCGCCTCCGGATACACCCCGACCAGCTCACCGGCCTTGAGGTAGTCGACCGCCGCCTCGAACGACGCCGCTCCGCTGTCACGATCCACCTCGATGTGACGCAGGCTGCGCATGATCGGCCCGGTGACCTTGTTGTCGAAGACTTCCTTCTTCGCCATGAAGCGCACCTTGCGGCCCCGCTTCTGCTGATAGGCAGGCAAGCCGGCGAAGGTGAAGTCGAAGTAGCTGGTGTGGTTGATGGCCACCACCGCACCACCGGTGACCGGGAGGTTCTCCACCCCGGTCACGGTGAACTTCAGCCCCTGCAGGCGCCAGGCCAGCCGAGCCATTTGTATGACAGTCCCGTACACCGGTTCCACGCAGCCAGCCTAATCCCAGCCCGTATCTGCGCGTCACCCAACTCGGGCTAGGCTGGGCGGGCATCGAAGTACTCCATCGAAAGGCTGTTTGTGCAGGTCACCAGCGTCGGGCATGCCGGCTTCCTGATCGAGACCAAGGCTGGCAGCATTCTGTGCGACCCCTGGGTCAACCCCGCCTATTTTGCCTCGTGGTTCCCGTTCCCCGACAACAGCGGACTGGACTGGGACACCCTCGGCGACGTCGACTACCTCTACGTGTCGCACCTGCACAAGGATCACTTCGACCCGCAGAACCTGAGCCGCCACGTCAACAAGGACGCGGTGGTGCTACTGCCCGACTTCCCGGTGCCGGATTTGCAGCGCGAACTGCAGGCGCTGGGCTTTCACCGGTTCTTCGAGACCACCGATTCGGTCAAGCACACCGTGCGCGGCCCCAAGGGCGAGCTGGACGTGATGATCATCGCCCTGCGCGCACCGGCCGACGGACCGATCGGCGATTCGGGCCTGGTCATCGACGACGGCCAAACCGTCGCCTTCAACATGAACGACGCGCGCCCAGTGGATCTGGACATGCTGCACACCGATTTCGGTCAGATCGACGTGCACATGCTGCAGTACTCGGGCGCCATCTGGTATCCGATGGTCTATGACATGCCGGCCCGCGCCAAGGAGGCCTTCGGCGTCCAAAAGCGCCAGCGCCAGATGGACCGGTGCCGCCAGTACATCGCGCAGGTCGGTGCGACGTGGGTGATCCCGTCGGCCGGGCCGCCGTGCTTTTTGGATGCCGAGCTGCGTGATCTCAACGACGACCACGGCGACCCGGCCAACATCTTCCCCGACCAGGTGGTGTTCCTCGATCAGATGCGGCGCCACGGCCATGACGGCGGCCTGCTGATGATCCCGGGCAGCACCGCGGATTTCACCGGCTCGCAACTGGATTCGCTGACGCATCCGGTGCCGGATCCGGAGACGATCTTCACCACCGGCAAAGCCGCCTACATCGAAGAGTACGCCGCGCGGATGGCCCCGGTGCTGGCCGCGCAGAAGGCGTCATGGGCGCCCGCGGCCGGGGAATCCCTGCTGCCCGGGCTGCGGGCGTTGTTCGAGCCGATCATGAGCCAGACCGACCAGATCTGCGACGGTATCGGTTACCCGGTGGAACTGCGCCTGTCCGGGCCCGACCACACCGAGACCGTGGTCCTGGATTTCCCGAAACGTCTTGTGCGCGAACCTATCGCGGACGAGAAGTTCCGCTACGGATTCGCCATCCCGCCCGAGCTGGTGCGCACCGTGCTGCGCGACAACGAGCCGGACTGGGTCAACACCATCTTCCTGTCCACCCGGTTCAAAGCCTGGCGCGTCGGCGGCTACAACGAGTACCTGTACACCTTCTTCAAGTGCCTGACCGATGAACGCATCGCCTACGCCGACGGCTGGTTCGCCGAGGCCCACGACGATTCCTCGTCGATCACCCTGGACGGCTACCAGATCCAGCGCCGATGCCCACACCTGAAAGCCGACCTGTCCAAATTCGGTGTGGTGGAGGGCAACACCCTCACCTGCAACCTGCACGGCTGGCAGTGGAACCTGGACAACGGCAAATGCCTGACCACCAAGGGCCACGAACTGCGGTGCAGCAAGTCATGACCGCCCCGCGCCAGTACTACGACGACGGCCTGATCCAGCTGGATCGCGAGGCGATCACGTTGCGGCGCTACCACTTCCCGTCGGGAACATCCAAGGTGATCCCGCTGCGGGACATCCGCTCCTACAAGGCCGAGTCACTCGGGCTGTGGATGCAGCGCTTCCGGCTGTGGGGCAGCACCGACCTGCGCCGCTGGCTGCCGCTGGATGTGCACCGGCCGCTGCGGTCGACGCTGATCACCCTCGACGTGCCGGGCACCTACCCCAGGCCGGCGTTCACCCCGGCCCGCCCCGACGAGTTCGTCGCCAGCCTCGACGAGCTGCTCGGCCGCTAACGGGCCGAGACCACCTGCCGCAGTTCGGAAGCCGCGCTGGAGGCGCTGTCGTATACCCGGACGATCGCCTCGTCCCCCGGCTTGAGATAGGTCGACTCACCCAGCGGCGTGTAGCGGGTGGCGCCGATGCCGATCAACACGTTCTCGGGATGGCCGCTGGCCACCATCAAGGCGCCGACATCCTCCAACGGGGTATCGGCCGAACCCTTCTGGTTGGCCAGCCGTTCGACGATCCAGTCCAGCAGCACCTCGCCGTAGTACGAGTAGCCGACCAGCGGTGAATCCACCCCGTAGGCGTGCTGCTCACCGTCGTTCTCGCTCAGGTAGCAGACGAGCCGCATATTCGCGGTCGGGCCGTCGGGGGTGAGGTCACTGATCTCGAAGAATTGCGGCGCAACCCCTTTGGAGGCCGGACCCCAGTTCTTCTTGTAGCTGATCTTCGGTGCGCCGGGCCGGCGGATCGAGCAGTCGTTGAAGGCGCCAAGGGCGAACGGCTCCAGCCGCACCACGGTGTCGCCGTTCCACACCACGTGGCAGGCCACCCCGACCTCGGGTTCGATCTGCAGGTTCAGTGGACCGTCCACCTCACCGGGCTCGGGCAACAGGATGGCATCGGTGGACAGCGGGAACTCGCCCAGAAAGTCCTCGCGCCCGGGCGCATACCACGGGAAGATACCTTTGGGTGCATACCCTTCGGTCACCACCTTGACGAAATCCCCGGCCTCCCCTGCTTGTTCGAGGTGACCGGCGAAGTTACCGGCGACGCCGAAGCCGAACCAGTTACGCACTTCGCCGAGGTCGATATCGATCATGGCTGCAACCCTACTGTGGCCGCGACAAGCCGGATACAAGTCGCTCTTAAGTCGGCCCCAGCAAGCTGTGCTCCAAGACTTCCGATCCGCCACCGGGATCGGCTTGACCCGAGGAGCCCGCCGTGCCGACCACCGTCACCGTCGCACCCCGCAGCGAAGGCGATCCCGCACCCGACCTGCTGGGTATCACCCTGGCGCACCGCGCCATGCTGGCCGATCTGCTCCGCCTGACCGACCTGGCGACGGCGGTGCGCGACCGGGATGTGATCTGCACCCCGGGCCGCGCCCGAGCCATCTCGCGGTACATCGAGTGGTTGTGCGATTCCATCCACCATCACCACACCACCGAGGACACCGTGCTGTGGCCGGTGATCCAGGCCAGCGTGGGCGATCACGTGGACCTCAGTGAGCTGACCGACGACCACGCCGCCCTCGACCCGCGGCTGGACCAGCTGCGGGCCCGCGCCGCGGCGTTCCGGCTGTCGATGGGTGACCGCCAGATCGCCGGTCTCATGGCCATCGAGCTGGCCGAGCTGTCGGCGCTGCTGACCGATCACATCAACGACGAGGAGTTGGAGGTGTTCCCGCTGATCACCGAGCACGTCTCGGTGGCCGACTGGGAGTCGGTGGAGAGCGCCGCCCGCGATGGCAGCCGCATGTCGTTCGACGGCCCGCGGTCGCTGGCGGTGATGACCGACGACGAGCACGCAGCGATGGCACAGCAGACGGGGATCGCCCTGCGCCTCATGCTGGTTGCGTTACGGCTGGTGCACCGGCGGCGGGAGCGGGCGGTCTTCGGCGTCAGTCGATGAAGCACCGGGCCTCAGCCGCCAGCCGGTCCCGCAGCAGAGCGGCGGCCTCACGATAGCCACGTGCCTGATCCGGCCGGCCCAGCGCGTCGGCGGCGGCGGCCAGTGCCTCGTCGACCGGGCCCACCATCAGCCCGTCGACACCGAGCCCGGCGATCCGCCCGGTGTATGAGTCGAGGTCGGCCGCGCGGGCCTCGGCCTCCTCGAGGTCGGCCAGCGCCACCGCCGCATTGACGCGCAGCACGGTGAACGGCAGCCAGAAGTACGCCCGCTCGATCGGTTGGCGGTCTCGCCACAGCTCCCTTGCCTCGGCCTCACGCCCCTGTGCGATCAGCGCCAGGACCGCGGCGTCCAGCGCGGCCACCGACACCTCGCGGTAGAAGAACACCAGCTCGTCGGCCAGCAGACCGAGGTCCCCGAGGCAGAACTCGCCCGTCACCCGGCCCACCATCGCCAGCTTGGCCCCGTTGGCAGCACCGTTCTCCACCATGCGCGCCGCCAGATCGGTGTAGGCGCTCACCGCCTCGTCCAACTTCCCGGCCAGCAGGTACATCCGGGCGCGGAACAGGCCAAGCACTCCGAGGAGGTGGACGAGCTGGCCGGTGCCGGCCCGGGCCACCGCGATGTCGACGTGCCGTTTGGCCGTGGCCAGATCGGACCGGTGACCGGCCGCCAGCGACAGCAGCCAGTGCGCCACCGCTTGATAGTCGGCCTGCTCAGTGGCCTCCGCGGTCCGCAGCAGTTCGGCGGCGGTCGCGTCACGCTCGGCGTCGAGATCGGGCCCCAGCGCGCAGTAGGCCCGCACGTTCAGCGCCGTGCACAACAGCCGGCCCGACGATCCGGGATCCTCTGCGTAAGCCTGCCGCGCCAACTCGAGCAGTTCCGTGCTGGCGGCCAGCGCCCCCTCCGGATCTGTGCCCTCCAGCTCCACGTACAGCGCCTTGAGCAGCCGGATCCGGTCGGCCACAGTGAGTCCGGCGGGCTGTCCGCCTCCATTCCCGGCCAGTACCCGGCGCAGCAGCCCGATCATCTGGGCGTCGGACTCGTCGTATTCCCGGTCCCGCCACACCAGCGGGGTGTCCCATGCGGTGAGCACGCGAACCGTCAGGTCGTCCCGCGACGTACCGGTCAGCAGTTGCAGCGCGGCCTTCATCTCGATGCGCGCCGCGACGGCATCCCCGGACTGGGCCAGCGCCGAGATCAGCCCGCACCGGGCGGCGATCTCGTCGTCCAGTGCGTCGGCGCGGGGCACCAGCCGTCGGCCGGCCGCAAGTTCGAGCATCTGAACGGCGGCCCGCCACTGCCTGGCGGCTTCGGCATGGGCACCGACCGAATCGGCCTCCCGCGCCGCTTCGGTCGCGAAAACCGCAGCGGCCAAAGATGTTTCGGCGGTAGCGGCGGCGACAGCGTGGTGCGCCAGGGCGGCGGCGTCGACCGTCCGCCCGGGCGCACGGAGCAGTTCCAGCGCCGCGCCGTGCAACCGGGAGCGGCGCAGCTTCGAGGTGTCCTCGTACAGGGTGTCGCGGACCAACGCATGGGCGAACCGCAACCGTCCCGGCTCGGGCTCGTCGAGCAGACCCAGCAAAACGGCGGGCTCCAGCGCGTCGAGCAGGTCATCGGGATCGCTGCGACCCAGTTCGGCCAGCAGGTCGACGTCGATGTCGCGGCCCAGCACGGCGGCATGGCGCAGCGCGGTCACGGTCTGGCCGGGAAGCCGGGCCAGCCTGCGGCGCAACACATCTCGGACGCCAACCGGCACCGAGGCCCAGACCGCGTCGGACCCTTCGGCCGCCATCAGCCGGGCCAGTTCCCGGACGAACAGCGGATTGCCGCCGGTCCGCTCGCGCAGCAACCGGAGGGCCTCGCCGGTGGCGGCGCGGCCGCGTCCAGCCCACCGAGCATCAGGTGGGCCGCGGTGTGCACGGTCAGCGCCGCCCGGGCCACCTCCAGCTCGCCGCGGTCCTCCGAGGGGCGGTAGGTGCCGATGACGAGTACCGGAAGGTCTTTGATCCGGTCGGCCACCAGGCGCAGCAGCTCCAACGTCAGCCCGTCGGTCCGGTGCAGGTCGTCGAGTACGACGGCCAGCGGCTGGTGCTCGGCGACCCCGCTCAGCACGTCGGCGACGGCGTGGCCCAGCCAGAACGTGCCGGGTTCGACCGCGGGGACGTCGTGCAGCAGTGGCGCCAGCGCCTGTCTGCTGCCCGGCGGATCCGCCGGGTCGAGCAGGTCCCGCAGCACCTCCGTCCACGCCCAGCCGGCCGGCGCGCCGTGCACTTCCGGGCAACGGCCGTGCACGGTCCGCCAACCCGCCGCGCGCAACCGGCTCGTCGCGGTGGCGGCCAGGGTGGTCTTGCCCGAGCCGGCCTCTCCCGCGATCCACAGCACCGTGCTGCCGCCCGCGGTGACCGCGCGGGCGGCATTGTCGATCTCCGCGAGCTCCTCGGCGCGACCGTAGGCGGTCGCCTCCACCCGGTCAGTTGATGCGATCTCGGGGATCGACGGCTGCGGCAGCGGGCGGGACGGCTCCAGATGGTCGGCCTGGCGCAGGATGTCGCGTTCAAGGTCGCGCAGCGCCCGGCCGGGTTCCAGCCCCAGCTGATCCAGCAGGTGGTCCCTGGTGCGCCGCAACACCTCCAGCGCGTCGGTCTGACGTCCGGTCCGGTACAGCGCCGTGGCCAGCACGGCCGCGGCGCCTTCCCGGCCGGGCCGTTCGCGGACATGCCGTTCCAGTGCGGCGACGGCGGTGCCGTACCGGCCGAGTTCGACCTGCGCGGCGGCCTGGGCCTCGACCGCGGTCAGCCGAAGTTCGGTCAGCCGGGCCACTTCCGGTGCGGCCCACAGCGCGTCGCCGGCCCCGGCGAACGGATCTCCCGACCAACCGGCCAGCGCCTGTTCCAGTCGGCGCACCCGCTGCTGTGGGTCTGATTCTTCGTATGCCGCAGTGACTTTGGCTTCGAACTGCCAGGAGTCGACGGCGTCGACCGGCAACCGCAGGCAGTAGCCGGGCGCGGCACTGACCAGGACGCGGGCCGGGGCCCGACGCTGCCGCCCCGGCTCGAGCGCGCGCCGTAGATGCGAGACATAGACCTGCAGCGCCGACAACGCCTTGGGCGGCGGTTCGCCCTCCCACAGGTCGTCGATCAACCGGTCGACGGACACCGTGTGGCCGTGTGCGGCCACCAACCGCGCCAGCAGCGCGCGCTGCAAACGTGCCCCCAGATCCACCGGATCCTCGCCGACCCAGGCCTGTACCGGGCCGAGCACCCTCACCCGTACCGGGCTGTCCCCCGTCATGTCCGCAGTACTACTGGGCCGCGGTGTGGAGGTTTACCGGGGTTCCAGCACCGGAGTGCCGACGAAGGGCACCAGCGCGTCGGGGACCCTCACACTGCCATCGGGTTGCTGATGGTTCTCCAGGATCGCCACCAGCCAGCGGGTGGTGGCCAGCGTCCCGTTGAGGGTCGCGGCGATCTGCGGCTTTCCGTTCTCGTCGCGGTAGCGGGTGGCCAACCGCCGGGCCTGGAACGTCGTGCAGTTCGAGGTGGAGGTGAGCTCGCGGTAGGTCTGCTGGGTCGGGACCCACGCCTCGCAGTCGTACTTGCGCGCCGCCGACGAGCCGAGATCGCCTGCGGCGACGTCGATCACCCGGTAGGGCACCTCGATGGCGGCCAGCATCTCACGCTGCCAGCCGAGCAGCTTCTGGTGCTCGGCCTCGGCGTCTTCGGGCTTGCAGTAGATGAAGCCCTCGACCTTGTCGAACTGGTGCACCCGGATGATGCCCCTGGTGTCCTTGCCGTAGCTGCCGGCCTCGCGCCGGAAGCACGACGACCACCCGGCATACCGAAGCGGTCCGCCGGACAGATCCAGGATCTCGCCTGAGTGGTAGCCGGCGAGCGGCACCTCCGAGGTGCCGACCAAATACATGTCGTCGGCTTCCAGCCGGTAGATCTCGTCGGCGTGCGCGCCGAGGAATCCGGTGCCCGCCATGACTTCTGGGCGCACCAGCACCGGCGGGATCATCAGCGTGAAGCCGTTCTTCACGGCCACCTGGGTGGCCAGCTGCAGCAGGCCCAGTTGCAGCAGCGCACCGTGCCCGGTGAGGAAGTAGAACCGCGAACCCGACACCTTGGCGCCGCGTTCCATGTCGATCAGCCCGAGCGTCTCACCCAGTTCGAGATGATCCTTGGGGTTCTCGATCGCCCGGGGCTCGCCGACGGTGTCGAGCAGCACGAAGTCGTCCTCGCCGCCGGCCGGCACGCCGTCGATGATCACGTTGCCGATCGCCATGTGCGCGGCGGTGAAGGCGTTCTCGGCCTCGGCCTGGGCCGCCTCGGCGGCCTTGACCTGTTCGGCGAGGTCCTTCGCCTGCTGGAGCAGGGCCGGACGCTCCTCAGGCGTCGCCTTGCCCACCAGCTTGCTGGCGGCCTTCTGTTCGGCGCGCAGGTTGTCGGCCGTGGAAATCGCGGCCCGCCGCGCCGTATCGGCCTGCAACAGCGCGTCGACACGCGCCGGGTCCTCCCCGCGAGCCCGTTGCGATGCACGGACGGTGTCGGGATTGTCGCGCAGCAGCTTGAGGTCGATCACGGGCGCAACCCTACTTTTTGAAGTGCGGCGACGTACATCTGAGGTGGTCGTTGCCGCGGCACCGGTCGAGGGTGACGGCCGCCGGGCACAACCTCGCAACATTACAACCGCATCACTTGTCACAGAGGCTGACACGCCTGTCACAATGGGAGGCAATGTTGGAAGCACCCGAGCACCCCGAACACCCCGAGAGCGGGGGCCTGCTCACCGAACCTCAGCCGGACGAACGACCCGCGAGGGAACCCTGGTGGCAGAGTCTGGCAGCCGCGTCGACGCGACGTGCGCTGCTGTTGACCGCACTCGGCGCCCTGCTCATCGCCGGCCTGATCACCGCCTTGCCCCGCAGCGAGGGATCCAACTCCGGACCGGGCGCGATCGCCCTCGGCCCGCGCGGCAACGACACCTTCAATCACGTCAAGCGTGGCGACTGCCTGAACTGGCCCGGCCGCAACCCTGACGCCGCGCACATCGTCGACTGCAAGGACAACCACCGCTTCGAGGTCGCCCAGGCAGTCGACATGCGCACGTTCCCCGGCAGCGAGTACGGCCCGGGCGCCCCGCCTCCGTCGGTGGACCGGATCAAGCAGATCAGCCAGGAGCAGTGCACCCCGTCGGTGCGCGGATATCTGGGTCCCAAGTACGACCCGAACGGCAAGTACACGATCGGCCTGCTGTGGTCGGGTGAAAAAGCCTGGAAGCAGTCCGGTGAGCGGCGCATGCTGTGCGGCCTTCAGCTGCTCGGCCCCGGCGACAGTCAGCTGGAATCGGCGGGCAAGGTCTCCGAAGTCGATCAATCGAAGGTGTGGCCCGCAGGCACGTGCCTCGGCATCGACGCCGCCACCAACCAGCCCACCGATGTCCCGGTCGACTGCGCGGCACCGCACGCCATGGAGGTCACCGGCGCGGTCAACCTCGCCGAGAAGTTCCCCGGCGGGCTGCCCTCGGAGGGCGACCAGGACAACTTCATCAAGGACGCCTGCACCGCGCAGACCGACGCCTACCTGGCCCCGGTCCAATTGCGCACCACCACACTGGCCCTGAGCTACAGCACGATCTCGCTGCCCAGCTGGTCGGCCGGCAGCCACCAGGTGTCCTGCAGCATCGGCGCCACCCTGGGCAACGGCGGGTGGTCGACCCTGGTCAACAGCGCCAAGGGACCGCTGATGATCAACGGGCAGCCGCCGGTCGCACCGCCCGACATTCCGGAGGAGCGGCTCAACATGGAGCCCATCCCGATGCCCGATGTCGACGACTCGTCGTCGTCGTCGAGTTCCTCGGGGTCCTCGTCCTCATCCGGCTCGTCGGGTTCGGGTTCCTCGAGCTCGGGTTCGTCGTCGAGCTCGTCGGGTTCGTCCGGCTCCTCGGGTTCGTCGAGCTCGTCGGGCTCGTCATCGGGCGGCCAGCACATGCCGCAGGCCACCACCACGGCGGCGCCGGCTCCCCCGCAGGGCAACACCTTCAACCCGCCGCCGCCCGAGCAGGCACCGGCACCGGCACCCGCCCCCGACGCCGGGGCACCGCCCGCGGGACCGCCGCCGGGTGAGCCGGTCCCCGTACCACCGGGGCCCTAGCCCGTGCCGGTGCGGATGAGCTCGCAGCGATTCGACGAGCTGGTATCCGACGCACTCGACCTGATCCCGCCGCAGTTGGCCGCCGCGATCGACAACGTCGTGATCCTGGTCGAGGATCGCGATCCCGACGAGCCCGAGATCCTGGGCCTGTACCGGGGTGTGGCATTGACCGAGCGGGATTCCTGGTACGCCGGATCACTGCCGGACACCATCACGATCTATCGCGAGGCCCTGCTGGATTTCTGCGAGAGCGAGGCCGACGTGGTCGACGAGGTGGCGATCACGGTGATCCACGAGATCGCACACCATTTCGGGATCGATGACGAGCGGCTCCACGAACTGGGCTGGGGCTAGGCGCGGCAACCGCGTTTTGTCGGCCCGCAGTGCTATCAACGGGCTATGACCACCATCCAGTGCCGGGAGTGCGCAGCCGGTCTGGAGCATTGCCACGGCACCGTGATCCACCATGTCCGGTACCGCGTGGAGTGCACGGACGCCGGCTGCACCACCCCGGAAGCAGCGCACACCTTCAGCATCGACTGCGAGGCGGTCGGGTGCACATGTGCCGATGAGGGCGTGCTCTCGATCCGTCGGTACGCCTAGCCCATCGGGTCGGTTTCGGACGTCACCGCGTCCAGAACCGGTGTGGCTGCGGGCTCCGGATAGAACGGCGGGGTCTTCGCCGCCCACTGCACACAGCTCCAGCGCCCGTCGGTGATCGGTGCCAGCACAATCGATTCGGTGTTGGCCAGGTGATGGTCGAGGGCGAAGCTGCCGTCGACACCGGCCAGGACGGCGGCCACCAACCTGATCGCCGCACCGTGGCTCACCAGCACGATGTCGCTGTTGAAGTCGTGGTCGTCGAGGTAGCGCAACCGGAGTTCGGTCAGCACCGGCACGTACCGGGCCAGGACCGCATCGGCGCTCTCGCCGCCGGGCATCGGCACGTCCAGCTCGCCGCGGTGCCAGCGTTCGTAGATTCGGTTGAACTCGGCGACGGCGTCGTCGTCGCTGCGATCCTCAAGCTCACCGACCTGAACTTCGTGGACCCCTTCGAATTCGAATGGGACCAGGCCGGTTTCGTAACCGATACCGGCCGCGGTCTGCGCGGCGCGCCGAGCCACCGAGTGCGCCAGGATCGACGGGGGCTGACTCAGCGTTCCGGCGAAGCGCCGGGCCTGGTCGTGGCCGACGTCGGTCAGCTCGGCACCGGGCGGCCGGGTGTCCAGACGCCGGGCGACGTTGCCGTGGGACTGTCCGTGGCGGACGAGGATCAACCGTCCGCTCATGAGCCGCCCGTCCCGTCACGCAAACCTTCCAACCACCGTGTGGCCTCGTCCAGAGGAGGCGGGGGCGCACCCGCGCTCGCTCCGGTCGGCCAGGAACCCAGATATCGCACATCGGTACAACGTCGGTGGAGCGCTTTGAGTGCCTCGGCCACCGAATCGTCGTCGATGTGTCCCACGCAGTCCAGGAAGAACATGTACGTGCCCAGCTCGGTTCTGGTGGGCCGGGATTCGATGCGGGTGAGGTCGATGTCGCGGATCGAGAATTCCGTCATCGCCGTGACCAGGGCGCCCGGGGTGTTGTCCAGTCGCAGCACCACCGAGGTGCGGTCGGCGCCGGTGGCCGGGGGCGGTACGCCGGGAGGGCCGACCAGGACGAAGCGGGTTCGGGCGTTGGCTCGGCGTTGCCTTCTGCGACCTCATGGGCGGCCGCGGCATTGGACGTGGCCGGCACGATCGCGGCATCGGGCAGGTTGGCGGCCAGCCATCGGCGCACCTGTGCCAGCGCCACCGGGAAGGCGGCCACGGTCCGCACCGGCCCGCTGTGCCCGGGCCGGATGACGATCGTGAAGGCGACGTCGAGCGTCAGCTCGGCATAGATCTGCAGCGGTTGCCCGACCGCCAGGCTGTCCAGCGTCGGCAGCACCGATCCCTCGATCGAGTTCTCGATCGGCACGCAGGCGTAGTCGGCGCGGCCGTCGCGGACCGCGGCCAGTGCGCCGGGGGTGCTGTCGGTGAGCACGGGCGTGAATCGGTCTTTGCCGTCACCGGGTGCCGACTGCAGTCCGGGCACCATCTCGTGCGCCACCATCTGCAGTAACGCCAACTCGGTAAAGGTCCCCTCCGGTCCGAGGTAGGCGATGCGCGGCACGTCCCAACCCTATCGGGTGAACGACTGCGCGATCGGTTGATGAGCCCGCCGCCGGTGTTTCACGAAAGCCTTGCCCGCGTCGCCGCGCGCAGTTAAGTTAGGCTTACCTCACCTAATCACCTCACCTAGTTTCGAAGGCGGCGAGATGGCCATAGCGACACCGACGACAGCCGAGCGGATCCGCAGCGCGTGCGCACGAGGCGGCGGTGCCATGCTCGCGGTCGAGGGCATCGAGCCGGTCGCCTCACCCGTTCACCACCTGCTCGACGACGGGTCTTTCGCGATCACGGTCCCCGAGGCCAGTCCGCTGGCCGGCATGGCGATGTCGTCCGGCTCGGCCGGGATCCAGGCCGTGCTGGAGATGACGGACTACGCCCCGCTGCCGCTGCGCGAACCGGTGCGCTCCCTGGTGTGGATCCGCGGCCGCCTGCAGCATGTACCCGGTGCCGAGGTGACGGCCCTGCTCGACATCGTCGCTGCCGAGAACCCGAATCCGGCCCTGCTGCAAGTGAACTCACGCGGTCAGTCGGATGCCGGACCGGACGACGACAGCTACACCTTGATGCGGCTGGAAATCGAGTCGGTGGTGGTGGCCGATTCCACCGGTGCCGAGTCGGTCGGCCTCGGGGCACTGCTCAAGGCCCGCCCCGATCCGTTCTGCGCGATGGAATCCGGGTGGCTGCAGCACATGGAGTCCTCCCACCGCGACGTGGTGGAGCGCCTGGCCACCCGGCTGCCGATGGCCCTGCGCCAGGGCCGGGTCCGCCCGCTGGGCCTGGACCGTTACGGCGTGCAGTTGCGGGTGGAGAACGAGCACGGCGACCACGACGTGCGGCTGCCCTTCCCCAAACCCGTCGACGACGTCAGCGGCCTGAGCCAGGCCATCCGGGTGTTGATGGGCTGCCCGTTCCTCAACGGCCTGCGCGCCCGTCGGATCTGACCCGCACGAGCCGCCCCGTCGCCCGGGCGCCGCTACCGTAGCTCCGGTGACCGGGCCCCACGACCAACTCGAGCCGCAGCGCCGCACGCTCAAGATCGAGATCGCCGTCGTACTCGCGGTGACGTTCGGGCTCAGCGCCTATACCGCGATCCTGCGGCTCATCGAAGCGGTCCTGCTGGGCCTGTCGGGGAAGACCGTCGCACTCAACCCGAAGCGCTCCCCGTTCGACCTGATCGACCTCGGCCTGCACCTGGCCGTGGTCCTGCAGCTCCTGGCCTGGGGCGCGCTGGCCCTGTACCTGTTGTGGCGCAGCGGTTTCGGACCGGCAGCGATCGGGTTGTCGCGCCCGCAGTGGCGCGCCGACGGGCTGGGCGGGCTGGGCCTGGCCGCGCTCATCGGCCTGCCCGGACTGGGCTTCTACGTACTGGCCCGCATGCTGGGACTGAGTGCCGACGTCGAGCCGGCCGAACTGTACGACACGTGGTGGCGGATCCCGATGCTGCTCGGTGTGGCATTCGCCAACGGCTGGGCCGAAGAGATCATCGTGGTCGGGTTCCTGCTGACCCGGCTGCGCCAGCTCGATGTGAGCCCCGGGCGGGCGCTGGTGATCTCCAGCCTGCTGCGCGGCGCATATCACCTGTATCAGGGCTACAGCGCGGGACTGGGCAACGTGGTGATGGGCTTGGTGTTCGGCTACGCGTGGCAGCGCACGGGGCGGCTGTGGCCGCTGATCATCGCCCATACGTTGATCGATGCCGTGGCCTTCGTCGGGTACGCGCTGGTGGCTGATCATCTGAGCTGGCTGCGATAACGACTTCGGCACGTACATTTCTGCTGTGGACGACTTCACCGCCTCAGGGGGACATCCCGACCCGCGCTCGCGGCGTCCGGGACCGCGCCGCCGTGACGCCGAGCCGTCCCAGGTGATCCGCCGCGACCCGCACCGGTGCGCAAGCCCCGCCGGCGCCGCCACTGGGGCCGCATCCTGCTGGCCGTGCTGCTGGTCGCCGTGCTGGGCGTGATCGGCGGCGGGTTCTGGATCGACTCGTCGCTGCACCGCATCCCGGCCCTGGCCGATTACCCCGAGCGTCCCGGTCCAGCCCACGGCACCACGTGGCTGCTGGTCGGGTCGGACAGCCGTCAGCACCTCAGCCCCGAGCAGCAGGCCGACCTGGCCACCGGCGGGGATATCGGCAACGGCCGCACCGACACGATCCTGCTGGTGCACATTCCCGGCATCGGTTCGGGCACCCCGGCCACCATGGTGTCGATCCCCCGGGATTCGTACCTGCCGATCCCCGGCTACGGCGAGGACAAGGTCAACGCGGCGTTCTCCCTGGGCGGTGCGCCGCTGCTGGCCCAGACCGTCGAGCTCGCGACCGGTCTGCACCTGGACCACTACGCCGAGATCGGGTTCGACGGATTCGCCGCACTCGTCGACGCGGTCGGCGGGGTGAGGATGTGCCCCGCCGAACCGATCAGCGACCCGCTGGCCGGGATCGACCTGCCGGCCGGCTGCCAGGAGCTCGACGGGCGCAGCGCGCTCGGCTACGTCCGCACCCGGGCGACGCCGCGCGCCGACCTGGACCGCATGATCAACCAGCGGGCGTTCATGTCGGCGCTGCTGCACCGGGCCACCAGCCCAGAGGTGTTGTTGAACCCGTTGCGGTGGCAGCCGATGGCACGGGCCGCCACCGACTCGGTCGCCGTCGACGAGGACGCCCACGTCTGGGACCTCGGCCGGCTGGCCTGGGCGATGCACGGGGACGACATGGTGACCACCACGGTGCCGATCGGTGAGTTCACCGGCGGCGACTCGGGCTCGGTAGTGGTGTGGGACAGCGACGCGGCCGGGCGCCTTTTCACCGCGCTGGCCAACGACACGGCGGTCCCCGACGACGTCATCGAAAAGCCCCAACCCTGAGCTTAGGCAAAGCTAAATTAGGCAATAGCAAATTCGTGAGGTCGCATGTAATCCACGCCACACGACTAAGGTAAAGCTGACCTCAATGAGGTCTACCTTCGATGACAATGTGCCCTGACCTGCTATATCCTCGCGATCATGACGACGCCGACCGAACTCGACACGAAATTCCACGCACTTATCTCCGACCAGATTCGCAGCGAGTTCACCGCGTCACAGCAATACATCGCAATTGCGGTTTATTTCGACGGCGCCGACCTTCCGCAGCTCGCCAAGCACTTCTATGCGCAGGCGGTCGAGGAGCGCAACCACGCCATGATGCTGGTCCAGTATCTGCTCGACCGGGATATCGACCCCGAGATCCCCGGTGTCGACGCGGTGTGCAACCGCTTCGAAACGCCCCGGGACGCGCTCGCCCTGGCACTGAGCCAGGAGCGCACGGTCACCGAGCAGATCAGCCGGCTCGCGAGCGTCGCCCGCGAGGAGGGTGACTACCTCGGCGAGCAGTTCATGCAGTGGTTCCTCAAGGAACAGATCGAAGAGGTGTCGTCGATGGCGACGCTGGTGCGTATCGCCGACCGCGCGGGCGCCAACCTGTTCCACATCGAGGACTTCGTGGCCCGCGAACTCGCCGGTGGCGCCGGCGCCGACCCGGGGGCCCCGAAGGCCGCCGGCGGCAACCTCTGACGCTCAGTCCCGGCCCGCACCGGTCAGGCCGTTCTGCAGCCAGGTCTTGGTGCGGCCGGGGTGGTTCGTGGCCACCCAACCCACGCCGATGTCGCGGCAGAACTGGACGTCCTCGTAGTGGTCGACAGTCCAGCAGTACAACGCGCGGCCCTGGGCGGCGGCGCGGTCGACCAGTTCCGGATGCTCGCGCAGGGTAGCGATGGACGGGCCGACCGCAGTGGCCCCGACCGTGGTGGCCGCGCTGCCACCCAGGTACCGCGACGTCTCACCGAGCAACACCGTGGGCAGCATCGGGGCGGCTCGCCGAATGCGCCACACCGCGGCCGCCGAGAAGGACATCACCACCGCGCGCGACAGGTCCGCCGAGGCGGGCGCGGCGATACCGTACCGGTGCAACAGCGCCAGCACCTTGTTCTCCACCAGTGCGCCGTAGCGCACGGGATGTTTGGTCTCGATGAAGAGCTTGACCGGCCGATTCCAGTCCAGCACCAGCGAAACAAGGTCGTCGAGGGTCAGTAGCCCGGTGTCCCCGAGCGTGCCGTCGCTGTCGTTCTCCGAACGTCCACCGGCATGCCACGACCCGTAGTCCAGCCGGCGCAACTCGGCCAGCGTCATCTCACTGACCAGCCCGGTGCCGGTGGAGGTGCGGTCCACCCGGCGGTCGTGCACACACACCAAATGCCCGTCGCGGGTCAGCCGGACATCGCATTCCACGCCGTCGGCGCCCTCACGCAAGGCGAGGTCGTACGCGGCGAGCGTGTGTTCGGGCTTGTCGGCGGATGCGCCGCGGTGGGCCACCACGAACGGATGCCCAGGCCCCGGGGTCGCCTGCGCAGCGGCTCCGCCGTCGCCCGTTTCCATACGGCCTATGCTGCCGGGTTCTGCCCTTGGGACTCAACCGGAACGGCGGATTCGGCCGAATCCTCACCATTCTGCGAAGGGGCAGCCGCTTCGGGATCGGCCGGAGCGGGCTCCGGACCGGAGGTGTCGGGCGGGACCACCACCCAGCGCCGGACGCTGCGCTCAGCCGTCGTACCGCTGCCCTCGAATCCGGTGAACACCTTGGCGGTCAGCAAGAAGGTCGCCAGCGCCAACAGGTACCCGACGATCGTCATCACGGTGTTGTCGGCGATGTTCTGCGGTGTGTTGTTGAAGAAGGTGACGTACACGGTGCTGACCATCGACCAACCGGCGACCACCGCGCTGAAGACCCAGGCGATCCACCACACCACGATCGGTCGTCGCAGGTGTGAGAGGCGTGCTTCCAGAGCCGCCAGTTCCCAGACGAACACCGGCGCCATCACCAGGTTCACCCCGGGCACCAGGCAGCCGAGCCACAGTGTCCTGGTGCTGCGCGGATCAACCTCGCCGTGCTCGGCGTACCCGGCGGCCCGGCGGGTGATCAGCCAGCGCACCAGGGACACCACCGTGATGACCACGACGAGCATCGCCAGCACGCTGGCCAGCAGGCCGATCACCACCCCGGCGATCGCGATGAGCGGGTGCAGCAGCACGCTGCGGTTGATCAGCAGCAGCACATACCTGATCACGTGCGCGAAGGCCGCGACGCCCAGCACCACCATGGCGGCGACGAGCATCAGCCGCACCGTGCCGACGCCGGACTCGTCAGCCGTCTTCTCGGGCTGCTCGTCGACATCGAAATACTGATGCAGACCCCAGCTCGGGATCATGCGGTAGCGCGGTGTCGGGCCGAGCGGGCGACGCGAGCGCCGCTGGTGCGGTGGGGAGCCCGGGCGCAGGGCGACCCAGCGATAGCCGGGCGCGAGTTGCGGCGTGCGTTGAGCCGTCGGCGACGCCGCCGGGGCCAAAGACGCGGGAGACTGTGCGGCAGGTCCCCACTGGGACTGCGGCGACGGCGCGGACGGCGCCAACAACGAGCCGCCGCACCTGGGGCACCACGACCGCTGCCGGTCACGCACGTTCCAGCGCGTCCCGCACTGCGAACACACCTGGATCATCCGACCAGCCTAGCCACGATCCCCCGAAGGTCTTGCGGTCAGACGCTGCCGGGGCCGCCGGCGTCGGTGACGACCGGGCGTCCGGCGCCGGCCCAGGCCAGCATTCCACCCTCGACGTTGATCGGGGTGTAGCCGTTGCGGGCCAGGTAGTTCGCCACACGCAGGGAGCGCCCGCCGGCATGGCAGATCACGTACAGCTCGGCGTCCGGGTCGATCTCGGCGATCCGGGTCGGGACGTCGCCCATCGGGATGTGCTGTGCGCCGGCGGCATGGCCGCGCTGCCATTCGTCGTCCTCACGGACGTCGAGCAGCACCACCGAACCTTCGAACGTGGTGGGCACCGCCGCGATATCTGCCTGCCCGACTTCCACATCGTCCATGCCCCCAATGCTCGCACGCCGACGGCGCCGAGCGCAGCCGCCCCCGTGCCTCGCTGCCGCGTTAGCAACGGGAAGCTATCCACAGTTTCCACAGGTTCATCCACAGCCCGGCACCAGCGGAAAAGCCCGCGATATGGGGATTACTGTGCGGTAGCTGTCCATCACTGTGGATAAACCTGGGGTGTCCACGGCAGCGATCAACAACCGTCACCGGTGCGGAGCGAAATTAAGCATTCGGCTAAACGAGGCCCCGCCCCCGTACCGGATCGATTGGGATCAGCCTGATTTCAGTAACGATCTCGCCCGGCCGAACCGATTTCATCGACGCGGGCGCCGATTTCCCCCGGACACGCCGAGGGGGCTATGATCGGCGTCACACCAGCTGTTGTGACAGAACTCACTGGGGGGCAAGCATTGATCGTGCAGGTCAGGAGTGTTTGATGGCGTTGCATCCAATCGGATCGGGATCGGCCTTTCCGCAGCCCGAGTGGCATTCCGCCGGGCATCTGCACACCCGTAATCAGTTGATGGCCTTCCTTCGGGCCGGCGTGATCGCCCTGCTGCTGCTCGGCGTGCTCGCCGTGATCGTCTTGTTCTGACCCTCGCCCCATCGGGTATACGTGTGGTCGGCACGCGCGTCCTTGCGGTGCGCCCTGCGATGGAGCAATGTTGGCAGTGATCTTGAGTGTCGAACTTTGAGATCGATGACGACGCCTCGCTCCATCGATCGATAATGAGGAAGGAATCTCGTGGCTGAATACACTTTGCCGGACCTGGATTACGACTACGGAGCGCTTGAGCCTCACATCTCCGGGCAGATCAACGAACTGCACCACAGCAAGCACCACGCGGCCTACGTCAAGGGCGTCAACGACGCCGTCGCCAAGCTCGACGAGGCGCGCGCCAACGGTGACCACGCGGCGATCTTCCTCAACGAGAAGAACCTCGCCTTCCACCTCGGCGGCCACGTGAACCACTCGATCTGGTGGAAGAACCTGTCCCCCAACGGTGGTGACAAGCCGACCGGCGACCTCGCCGCGGCGATCGACGATCAGTTCGGCTCGTTCGACAAGTTCCAGGCGCAGTTCACCGCCGCCGCCAACGGCCTGCAGGGTTCGGGCTGGGCCGTGCTCGGTTACGACAGCCTCGGTGACCGGCTGCTGACCTTCCAGCTCTACGACCAGCAGGCCAACGTGCCGCTCGGCATCATCCCGCTGCTGCAGGTCGACATGTGGGAGCACGCTTTCTACCTGCAGTACAAGAACGTCAAGGCCGATTACGTCAAGGCGTTCTGGAATGTCGTGAACTGGGAGGACGTGCAGAACCGCTACGCGGCAGCAACCTCCAAGACCAACGGCCTGATCTTCGGCTAGTCCCGTTTCGGTCCGATCGAGGGCTGGATCGGTTTTCCGATCTCTCACCAAGGGGCGTCGCGCACACAGCGTGGCGCCCCGCCCTCGTTTCCGGGCCGTGTCGCCTTGCACCGCCGCCGATACTGCCGCATTCTGATCTGATCGACCCACAGACGTGTCGGAACACCGGCCAGCCGGCGAGCCAACACCGATGTCCCGGAGGCGATATGGATACGACGGGGTCCGGCCGGGCGATTGAGATCGCCCCCTTTCATTCCGGCGGTGCGCTCAAAGGCTTTGTGGTCCTGGGGCGATGGCCCGACTCCACGAAAGAGTGGGCGCAGCTTCTGATGGTCACCGTCCGCATCGCGTCACTGCCCGGATTGCTCTCGACCACAACCATTTTCGGGGTCCGCGAGGAGTTGCCCGAGCAGCCGCATCCCGGCACCGTAGGCTTGGTGATCGCCGAGGGGCCGGTGGTCGGCGAATCCGCGGTTCCACCCGGGTATTTCGCCGAGCATCAGCCACCGGCACTGCTGATGCTGCATCCGCCTTCGGAGACAACGCCTTCCCTTCCGGAATGCACCGGCGCCGCTTCGGGTTGCGTATTGTTACCCGGGCTTCCGCATCTCGGGCTGGAACACCGGGCGGCCTGGGTCGAAGCCGAATCCGATGGCACGGTGACCTCGGTGGTCAGCCGCGTCGGCGTCGATCCGATCAGCCACCCGGACACCGCGATCCTGGCGATGCTTCTGGCGGCATGACACCGCCTGCCGTTGCTCCTTCTCCAAACTGGAGAATCCAGCTACCCGAAAACGGTAGGAAACGTAGCGCTGCAAGCCGACAACGGCTAGGGTCCCTCTAGATCAGCGAAGGGCAGCAGCCCGCAATCGTCGCGTCGACACGCTGGCGTCAGGCCCGGCCGACAAACCGCGATGCGTTGGGTGAGACCTTCGACCGTATGTAAGTGCGCCGCGTCAGCGGCACGTGTCGGCGGTGTGTCGAAAGGTCGCCATGTCCGCAGGGGTCCGCGTCAGCGTCACCGGCAGGGGCGCCGGCCTGGGTGACCCGCACCATCCCTCAGGTAGCCGCGACCTCGCGCCGCAACCGCATTTGTACCGATGTTTGTCCAGCGGAGAGGCAAACCTCCTCCGGTTTCGGCCCCGCAACCACGCCGGGAATCGGCGCCAGAATCCTTCTGTGACCATCTGGCTATCGCACGCAAGGGGGCTGATGCGCATTCCATCGCCCCACCTGTAACGTGTTCCACGTCGTTCGACAACGGCGTTGCGCGCTATCCGACGCGGCCTGGGGCCCGTGCTACAGCAAATATCCGTTTCCCCTAGTCACAGCGGCGCGCCAGTTGCCGGCTCAGAAGTTGATCATGATCGAGCGCACCTGTGAGCGCAGCTCACCGCGCTCAATACAACGCGACCGTCACCTTTTGCATTGCCAGACGGCGCAATCCCGCCGCACCCTCACGGCGAAGACCCCGGTTTCCGTGGCAGAGGGGGTCAAAACGCAAAGCCAGTTTAACTTTTGTGGCGTTTGCACTTGGTTGTGGTCACAACACTCGCTACCATAGTCAGCAAATACGCCGCCTATTCGTACCGCTCGTGAAGCATGTGGAGGTCAAATCGATGAGCAAGACGTTCGCCGCCCGCCTAAACCGCCTGTTCGATACGGTTTATCCGCCTGGGCGCGGACCCCACACGTCTGCCGAGGTGATCGCCGCACTGAAGTCTGAGGGCGTCACCATGTCGGCCCCGTACCTGTCGCAGCTCCGTTCGGGCAACCGGACCAACCCGTCGGCGGCAACCATGGCCGCACTTGCCAACTTCTTCCGGATCAAGCCGGCTTACTTCACCGACGACGAGTACTACGAGAAGCTCGACAAGGAGCTGACCTGGCTGGCCAGCATGCGTGACGAAGGGATCCGCCGGATCGCCGCCCGCACCGTGGGGCTGTCCTCCGAAGCCCAGCAGGACCTGGTCCAGAAGGTCGATGAGCTGCGTCGCCGGGAAAACCTCGACGACTGACTCGTCGGATTCGTCTGACACCTTGCCGCGCAGTTGAAACCCGCGCACGTGGGTTTCAACTGCGCGCTGCTGTGCGGTCCAGTTCCCGGTACTGCTCGGCGATCGCCAGAATCCATTCCCGGTCCGAATACGATTCGGGCTGGCTGAGCCAGGCCAGCCCCGGGAACGCCGAACCTTCGTTCGCCTCGCGGGTGTCGTAGATCCACTGGGCGATGGCCCGCGCCTGATCGCGCGGGGACACCTGGGGTCGCTCGGCATCCCCCAAATGTGTTGTGCCACTTGATCCGCTCGACCCGCGCGGTCCGGCGTTCTCGTGCTGACGCGCGTCGGCGGCGGTCGCCTCCAGGTACAGCGCGTCGGAGATCAGTGACATCCGTTCGGCGACGCGGAACACCAGCGGTCCGCGCGGACGCACCCCGATCCCGACGTCGGGCTGCCGCCGGGCCAGCTCGCCCAGCAGCGGCTTGATGGTGCGCAATTCCTGCCGGGCACCGAACCAGTCTTCGACGCTCGGCAGCAGGGATCCGGCGGCGACGATGACCATCGCACAGCCGAGCATGGTCGCCGCGGCGCCGACACCGACCGGCTCGGTCCGCCCCGCGGCCCGCAGCAGGACGAAGCCGCTGGCGGCGACGATCAGCACCATGCCGACGGTGAACAGGAACAGCGCGCGGCCGCGCCGGCTGCGGTTCGAGTAGCGCAGCCCGGCCCAGGCCACCAGGGTCAGCGCCAGGAACACGTAGAGCAGCGGCAGCAGCCACGAGGTGCCGCTCGATCCGAGGTCCCGCTTCAGATACTCCGACGGAGACATCTCCGGTTGCCTACCGGCCCGGAAGAAGATCACCAGGCTGACGACGGCCACGATGCCCGCGACGCCGTACTGGATCAATGCGATGCGACGGGTGAGGGTGGCCGAATGACCCGACGACGCGGTCGTGATCATCACGCAACTGCCGGCCGCGCAGGCGATCAGCGCGACCTGGCTCAGTCCGACCGCGATGTTGGGCCAGTGCACCACCGTGTCGATCAGCAGGGCCAGCGGCTGCCAGTTGAGCGCGGCCACGACGCCGAGGCTGCCCAACGACAGGATCATCGCGGAGCTCACCAAGGACTGCTTGTTGACCAGTGCCCAGCCGATGCGCAGGCCGGTAGCCAGGCCGAGAAGGCCGGCGATCACCCAGACGATCAACCAAATGCCTCTCCGAGGCGGACCTGCACGATCGATGAGCGATCGGAGGGCAGCCGGCCCAGGCGGTAGAGCAGTAGCGCGGCGAAGTCCTCGGCCTCCTGCTCGATGTCCTCGCCGTTGGGTCCCATGCAGCCGGTCCGCTGGTTGAGCATGTAGGAAATCAGATCCGACGTCGCGACCTCGGCGGTGGCTGCGGCCGCGTCGACAATCGAGATGCCTTCGTGGCCGAGGACCAGGTGGCCGAGTTCATGCGCCAGGGTGCGATCCCAGGCCGGCAGGCCCTGCTGGATCAGGAACACGTCACGGTCGGCGTATTGACGCCATTGCCCGCACACGCCGGGGGGTAGTTCGGCCATGGTCAGCTCGATCGGCCTACCGCGGTCGGCGCTCACCGCGTCGACCAGCCGGGTCAATGTGACTTCGCCCTGTCGAGGGGCGAGGTCGAGAACCTCGTTGACAGCGCGCGTGACGCTTCGACTGGCGGACATGTTCCCCCCTTTCCACCCTTTCGTAGTACGCCTGGACAAGTCCTCTTACCTGGATTCTCCCAGGTCGTTCCTACCTCATGAACCGGCTGGCATCGACTCGGACGGTACGGCCCGCTTTGGCCTGCCGGTAACCTACGAGCCCGCCCAGCCCGGTCAGTGCCATCATTCCGCCCACGCCGGGCAGTGCCACTGCCGCGAGTTCCATCGTGTTCGCGGTCCGCAGGTAGTCCGCATAGCCCGCCCGGAAGGACACCGGCGCGAGCCCGGCCTCCAATCCGACGGCGGCCGGCGGCCGCGTCTCGGTCCGCATCTTCGTGGACGGTTGCACGTCGGGTCCCGACCGCGGACCGGACTGCGGCCCCTGGTCGGAGCCGGGAGCCTGCAACGGCACTGCCAGCGGCGGCACGATGACAGGAAGGACGACGACCGGCGCCACGATCGGCGGCAACCCGGCCGCTGCGGCCAGGCCGGGCGGCGGCGGCACGGCCACGTCAGGTGCCTGCGCCTGAGGTGACGGCAACTGCATGTCGGGCGGGCGCGGATAGTTGAACGGCGCGGGCACACCGCCACCGCCGCCGCCTCCCCCGCCCGCGGCGCCACCGATGAGGGTCGTGGTGGTCTCGGTGGTTTCCGATGTGGTCTCGGTGGTCTCCGAAGTCGTCTCGGTGGTTTCCGATGTGGTCTCGGAAGTCGACTTGGTCGTCTCGGTGGTGCGCGAGGTCGTCGGCGAGGTGGTCTCGGTCGTCGTGACGGCCGTCGTGGTGACCGCCGTCGTCGAATGAGTGGTCGTCACGGTCTCGCTGGCCGATGTCGTCGGTGTCTCCGATTCGGACGGCTGTGTGCTCGGTGGCGTCTCGGTCTCGGTCTTGGTTTCGGTTCCGGTTTCGGTTTGCGGGGGCGTGTGTGTGCCGGACGGATGCGCGGTGCCGGTTGGTTCGTCTGTCTTGGTCGGTTTGCCGCTTGTCTTCGTCGGCTTGCCGCTCGTCTTGGTGGGTTTGTGGGACGTGCGCGTGCCCGACGGGCCGTCCTCGTCGTCGTCGTCGCCCTGGGAGTCGCCATCCTGATCGTGACCTTCTCCGTGATCCTTGCCCTCGTGCCCGTCGTGGCCGTTTCCGCCATTGTTCGACGAGCCCTGACCGCTGTCGGGCCGGCCCCGATCCGGATCGGCAAACGCCAAAGCTCCCCCGAGACCGGCGATGATCAGGCCCGTAAGCACCAGACCGGTCGAGGCGGCGACGCGCAACCGCGAACGCACGTTGTCACCACCCTTTCGCGCACCGCCCGCAAGCTCCGTTGATGAATTCGATTCTTGCACAAACGGGCAGCCCAAATTTGCTAGCTGAGACGATTGCCCGCCGTGATCGCGGGGACGCGCGGCGGAGCAAATCCACCGGACGATACTGTGGGTCTGCAGCAGTTCTGCGGTGACCATGAACACACGACGAATTGACCGGGAGGCAACCGGAATGGGCCTGTTCACGCGACGAAAAAGCCGCGCCACCCGCCGCGCCGAAGCCCGCGCCATCAAGGCCAAGGCCAAGCTGGAAGCCCGGCTCACCGCAAAGAATGAGGCTCGTCGCATCAAGTCCGACCAAAAAGCTGCCCAGCGGGCCCTCAAAGCTCAGGTCAAGGCACAGCGAGACAGCGACCGCAATGCCCTCAAGGTGGCCGAGGCCGAGCTGAAGGCGGCGCGGGAGGGACGTCTGCTGGCCCCCGCCCGGATTCGTCGGCTGCTGACGGTCACGCGTTTGCTGGCGCCGGTCCTCGTGCCGTTGATCTACCGTGCCGCCACGGCCGCCCGCGGCGCCCTGGATGAACGTCGCGCCGATCGTCTCGGCGTGCCGCTGGCCCAGCTCGGACAGTTCTCCGGACACGGCGCGGAGCTGTCGGCGCGCATTTCCGGGGCCGAGCAGACTCTGCGGCAAGTCGCCGAGAAGAAGCCGAAGGACGCCGAGACCAAGCAGTTCGTCGCGGCGGTCAATGACCGCCTGACCGATCTGGCCGCCGCGGTGACCGCCGCCGAGAACATGCCGACCGCACGTCGCCGCGGCGCACACGCGGCGATCGCCGCCCAGCTCGACGGCATCGATGCCGACCTGATGGCGCGGCTGGGACTGGTCTGACCCCGATTCGATGACCGGCGCCCGTATCGATTCCGCAGCCCTGCTGCGCGGTACGGCCGTCGGTTCCCTCACGGCCGCACTGGCCATCGCAGCCCACGGCGTCGCCGGCGGAGCCCTGCCGGCCGGGGCGGTGGCCGCCCAGCTCACGGTGCTGGCGGTGACCCTGGGCACCGTCGCCGCGACCGTGGCGGGCGCGAACCGCGCCGCGGTGCTGTGGGGCCTGCTCGGGACCGGGCAGCTGCTGTCTCACGCGCTGTTGGCGACGGCGGGTCACTCCCACGAGGCCCGGCCCGGCGTGGTGATGCTCGTGGCGCATCTGGCCGCGGTATCGCTCGGCGCCGGTCTGATCGCCTGCGGTGCCAGGTTGTGCGCAGCGGTATCGCGCGTGGCGCGCGTGGCGGTGCAGGAAGTCCGGACCGTCCCGGCACCGGCGGTGTGCGTCATGGCCCGCGGCGCCGATCAGCCGTTGCACTCGGCCCTGTTCCTGGCCGCTTCGGTGTCTCATCGGGGTCCGCCGGCCGGCGTCATCGCCTGACCGTCCGATCCGATCGACTCCAGAAAGACACCCAGAAATGCAACCCCTCACCGGGGCGCCGTCGCGCGCCCTGCTCACGACCGCGGCGGTGGCGGTCATCGGCCTGCTCACCGCGGCACCGGCATGGGCGCACGTCCACGTCGACGCCGACAATCCGACGCCCGGAACCACTTCGGTACTGACTTTCCGGGTCCCCGGCGAGTCCGATTCCGGCGCGCTGACAACACAATTGACCGTCGATCTGCCCGACGTGGCCTCGGCCCGCACAGAGGTGATGCCGGGTTGGACGGCCAAGCTCGACCGTGATGCCTCCGCCGGCACGGTCCGGACGGTCACCTGGACCGCGGCGCCCGGGGTCGGTATCTCATCCGAGCAGTTCGCGTTGTTCCGGTTGTCGGTCAAGCTGCCCGATGCGGAGACGGCGAGCTTCCCCGTCACCCAGACCTACTCCGACGGCTCCGTGGTCCGGTGGGATGAAGCCCCGCTGCCCGACGGCAGCGAGCCCGAGCACCCCGCACCGCAACTGGCGCTGGCCGCCGCCCGCGCACAGGGCTGATCCTGGCCGCCTCGGCACTGGTCGGGGCCCCGGCCGCATCGGCGCACGCGGCCCGGGTTGCCGCCGAGCCGGCCGAGCACGCGGCGCTGAGCGCCTCGCCGCCCCGGGTGAGCGCCACCTTCAACGAGGCACTGCAGCCGGCATTCGCCAACATGACGGTCGTCGGGCCGGACAACAACCTGTGGTCCGAGGGAGAGCCGAAGGTCGCCGGTGCGGTGCTCAGCGTCGGGGTCCGCCCGCTGGGCCCGGCCGGTACCTACACCGTGAATTACCGGGTGACCTCGGCCGACGGGCACGTGGTTTCGGGTTCGTGGTCGTTCGAGCTGACCGTCGCGGGCACGGGCACGCCGGGGTCGGCCGCATCGGCGCAGGCACCGTCCGACGGCGGAATCGTGGTGTGGCCGTTCGTGCTGGTTGCCGTCGTGCTCATCGGCGGCGGAGCCTGGTGGGCGGTCCGGCGCCGACGGTGACCGGAGCACTGATCCGGGCGCTTGCCGACTGCGCCGCCATCGTCACCCTCGGCCTGGCCGCGGTGCCCCTGCTGGAATCCGACCGCTACCGCGCCGAGTTGAGCCGGAAGGCGGCCGGGCCACTCGCCCTGGCGGCGGCGATCTGGCTGCTCGCCGAGGTCGTTCGGCTGACCGTGGAGGCCGCGCAGACCGCGGGCGTCGGGTTCTGGCAGATCGGGGTGCACACCCTGGCCGATTTCGGTCTGTACACCGCTGCGGGCCGTTCAGGTCTGGTCGGCATCGCGGCGGCGCTGATCGTCGGCGTGGTGGCGGTCCTGGCCCCTCGATCCGCCACGGCCACCGCCGCGACCATCGGATTAGCGGCCGTCGGCGTTGCGGCCCGGACCCTGTCCGGGCACCTCTCGGAGAGCCCGGTCGGCGGGATGGCTGTCGCGGTGCACGCCCTGGCCGCCGCGGTGTGGTGCGGTGTCCTGGCGGCGCTGGTGCTGACGGTGTCGCACCGCGGCCAGTGGGCCAGGGTGCTGCCCCGGTTCTCGCAGTTGTCGCTGTCGTGTGTGGGCGTGCTGCTGCTCGCCGGGGTGGCCGGGGCGGTGATCAAGTTGAGCTCGCCCGCCGAATTGTGGGCCACCGGCTACGGCCGGGTGCTGATGGCCAAGATCGCGGTGACCGTGGCGCTGCTGGTGCTGGCCTGGCGAAACCGGTCGCAATGGCTGCCCGCGGCGCGGGCGCACCGCAGCAGCGCCGCGTTGTCGCAGACCCGCTCCCTGGTGGAATTGGGCATCATGGCAGTTGCGGTCACCCTCGCCGCGGTTCTGGCCGTCACGGGTTGACCGCTGCGGCGCCTGGCATGATGGAAACACTGCCGGCCCCCACCCACCGCGCTGGCGCGGAAAACCGGACACTGCGAAGGAGCAGCCAGATGCCAGAGCAGCAGGATCAACCCGCCGAGAAGCCCGAGCCCGCAGCGGAGTCGGCTGCGGCCGATGCGTCGGCGGCCGGCGCGGATCCTGCTCCGCCCGCTCCGGCCCCGGTGCCCAAGCCCGGTCCAACACCGGCCAAGAAAGCTCCGGCGAAGAAGGCCGCCGCCAAGAAGGCCGCCGCGAAGAAGGCTCCGGCCAAGGCCGCCAAGAAAGCTCCGGCGAAGAAGGCTCCGGCCAAGAAGGCCCAGCCCGCCCCGCCGCCCCCGGCCGCTGCGCCCCCGGCCGAACCCGCACCGGCCACCGTCACTCCGTTGCCCGATGTCGCCAAGGCCGCCAAAGAGACTGCTGCACAAGCAAAGTCGACCGTCACCTCGGCTGCCAACCCGGTATCGGGCCCGGTGCCCGTTCCGGTCAGCGACACCTCGTCGTCCAAGTTGCCGCTGGCCGCGGCGGTGGCCGTGGGCGTTCTGGCGGTGCTGTTGGTGTTGCTCAGCCGCCGTCATTCCGAAAACAGCTGATCCGGGCTTGACCCTGACGCGACGTCAGGGTCGATAGTGGCCTGATGCACGCGAATTCATCGCAGGAGTCCGTTGGTGCGGTCGCCGCACTGACGGGTGTCTCGGTGCGCACGTTGCATCACTACGACCACATCGGCCTGGTGGTGCCCAGCGTCCGTACCGCGGCGGGTTACCGCGGCTATACCGACGCCGATGTCGAGCGCCTGCACCTGGTGCTGGTGTACCGCTCGGTCGGGCTGGCCCTGGACGAGATCCGGTCCCTGCTCGACGACGAGGATGCCGACGTGCTCGCCCATCTGCAACGCCAGCACAGCCTGCTGTGCGACCAGGCTGAGCAGCTGCAGCAGACCATCAAGGCAGTGGAGGAATTGATGAGCGCCCACAACAGGGGTATTCAGCTCACCGCCGAGGAGCAGGCCGAGATCTTCGGCAGTGCCGTGTATGACGAGCATGCCGACGAGGTCCGGGAACGCTGGGGTGACACCGACGAGTGGCGGCAGTCGCAGGAACGCGCGGCCAGGCTGACCAAACAGGCCTGGCTCGAGATCAAGTCCGAAGGTGATCGGCTGCTGGCCGATCTGGCCGCGGCCAAGCGGTCGGGTGTGGAGCCGGGGTCGGTGCCTGCCGGCCGGCTCGCGGCCCGCCATCGAGCCGGGATCGAACGGTTCTACGACTGCAGCGATGACATGCACGTGTGCCTGGCCCAGATGTACCTGGCCGATGAGCGCTTCACCCGCTACTACGACGATGTCGAGCCGGGCCTGGCCCAGTTCGTGCACGACATCATCGTGCAAAGCGTCGCCGACTGACGGGCTGCGATAATCGCCGGGTGAGTATCCAACCGCGCGCCACCGCTGACCTGGTCGACGAGATCTACCCCGACGTCCGTAGCTGCGATCTGCAGTTGCAGAACTACGGCGGCAAGGTCATGTTCGCCGGGCCGATCACGACGGTGCGCTGCTTTCAGGACAATGCGCTGCTCAAGTCCATCCTGTCCACGCCGGGCAACGGCGGGGTGCTGGTGGTCGACGGCAACGGGTCGCTGCACACCGCCCTGGTCGGCGACATCATCGCCGGCCTGGCGGCCGACAACGGCTGGTCCGGGGTGATCGTGCACGGCGCGGTGCGCGACGCGGCTGCGCTGCGCACCATCGACGTCGGGATCAAGGCACTGGGCACCAACCCGCGCAAGGGCACCAAGACTGGCGAGGGTGAGCGTGACGTCGAGGTCAGCTTCGGCGGGGTGACCTTCGTCCCGGGCGAGATCGCCTATGCCGACGAGGACGGCATCGTCGTCGTCGCCCCGTGAGGCCGACGCGAAAAAGCCCCCACCGCGAGGTGGGGGCTTTTTCGTTCTGACCGGGCTTAAACCGTTACTGCGGCACGGTGTTTGGTGAACATCAGGGCCTCTTCGTCGACCTTGCCGTAGCGGATCGTCCGCATGTCGAAGAAGTAGTTCTGCTTGAGCTTCCACGGCGCTTCCGAACCCGACTTGGGCAGGCTGTCCATGGCCCGCCGGAAGTAGCCGGGGGTGAAGTCCATGAACGGCAGCTCGTCGACGGCGTCGCCGGGATGCTGCGCCTCGACGCGGTCGAAACCGTTGGCGTCCATGTAGTTCAGCAGGCGGCAGATGAACTCGGACACCAGGTCGGCCTTGAGGGTCCACGAGGCGTTGGTGTAGCCGAAGGTGATGGCCATGTTGGGCACACCCGAGAGCATGAGGCCCTTGTAGGTCATGCACTTGGTCAGGTCGATGGGCTCACCGTTGCGGTTGGCGGTCGCACCACCGAACAACTGCATGTTCAGCCCGGTGGCGGTGACGATGATGTCGGCCGACAGCTCCTCACCGGAGGTGAGCTTGATACCGGTCTCGGTGAAGGTCTCGATGGTGTCGGTGACGACGTCGGCCTTGCCCGAGCGGATGGCCTTGAACAGATCACCGTTGGGCGCCAGGCAGACTCGCTCGTCCCACGGGGCGTAGCTGGGGCTGAAGTGCTTGTCGTAGTCGAAGCCCTCGGGCAGACGGCGGGTCCCCATCTTGCGCAGGAACTGCTTGAAGACCGACGGGAAGCGGCGCGCGACCTGGTACTGACCGGTGCTGTACCCGATCTGCTTCCACCGGTTGACGAAGTGCGCCAGGTTCTTGGGCAGGTACTTGTTGGTCTTCACGGCCACCGGGTCGACCAGCGGCAGGGATCCGATGTAGGTGGGTGAACGCTGCAGCATCGTGACGTGTCCGACGCCGCTGCTGACCAGCGACGGGATCAGCGTGACGGCCGTTGCGCCGGAACCGATCACCACGACCTTCTTGCCGGTGTAGTCGAGATCCTCCGGCCAGTGCTGCGGGTGGATGATCTGGCCCTTGAAGTCCGCCGCGCCCGGGAACTCCGGCGAGTAGCCCTGGTCGTAGTTGTAGTAGCCGCTGCACACCGAGAGGAATGACGCGGTGATCTGCTTGGTTTCCCCACCCGTCTCGACGTCGACGGTCCAGCGGTTGTCGGCGTCCGACCAGTCGACCGACAGCACGCGGTGGCCGGTGCGGATGTGGTTGCGGATGCCGTTCTCGTCGGCGGCCTCGTTGATGTAGTTCCAGATCGACTTGCCGTCGGCGATGGAGCGGGCCGACTCCCACGGCTTGAACCGGAATCCGAGGGTGAACATGTCCGAGTCGGAGCGGATGCCCGGGTACTTGAACAGGTCCCAGGTGCCGCCGATGTTCTCCCGGCGCTCGAGGATGACGTAGCTCTTGGTCGGGCAGCGGTCCTGCAGGTGCCAGGCCGTGCTGATGCCGGAAATGCCGGCACCGACGATCACAACATCGAAATGTTCGGTCATGGGACCGACGGTATCAACATGGTGTTGAATGGGTCAACAGTGTGTTGAAAAATTCAACTCGGTGTTAGGCTCACTCACTGTGGCCACCTCCAGCACGACCCGCGCCCCGCGCGGTCGCCGCGCCGCTCGCCCCTCGGGCGACGACCGCGAAGCGGCGATCCTCGCGACCGCCAGGCAGCTGCTGGAGACGAAGAAATTCGCCGACATATCGGTCGATGACCTGGCCAAAGGCGCCGGGATCTCCCGGCCGACGTTCTACTTCTACTTCCCCTCGAAGGAAGCGGTGGTGCTGTCGTTGCTCGATCCGCTGATCAAGCAGGCGGACACCGGTTTCGACAGCGCACTGGAGGACATGCCGGCCGAACCCAGGCGGGCAATCCGCCGCGGCATCGAGATCTTCTTCAGCTCGTTCGGGTCGGATCCGGCGACGGCGCGTGCCGGCACCGAGGCCCTCAACAGCAGTCCGGAGTTCCGCGCACTCTGGTCCGGGCTCATGCAGAAGTGGATCGCCCTGACTGCCGCGCTGATCACCGCCGAACGCCAACGCGGCGCAGCCCCGGAGACGATTCCCGCCATGGACCTGGCGACCTCGCTCAACCTGATGAACGAGCGCACCATGATGGCCGCCCTGAGTGCCGAACAACCCGCCGTCGAGTACGGCAAGGTGGTCGACACCCTCGCCCACATCTGGCTGACCAGCATCTACGGCGAGGCCCTGTAGCCCGTCTGACCGCTATGCGAACATATGTTCGTGTCGGGCGCACAAACCGCTGCTGTGCAGGCGGCCATCCTGCATGCTGATCTCGACTCGTTCTACGCATCGGTCGAGCAGCGTGACGATCCTGCCCTGCGCGGCCGCCCGGTGATCGTCGGCGGTGGTGTGGTGCTGGCGGCCAGTTACGAGGCCAAGGCATTCGGGGTACGCACAGCGATGAGCGGCGGTCAGGCCCGCGCGCTGTGCCCACAGGCACTGGTGGTGCCGCCGCGCATGTCGGCCTATTCGGAGGCCAGCCGGCACGTGTTCGAGGTTTTCCATGACACGACACCTGTGGTGGAGCCGCTGTCGGTGGATGAGGCGTTTCTCGACGTGTCGGGGCTGGGCCGGGTTTCGGGCACCCCGGTGGAGATCGCCCGACGCCTGCGCGAGCAGGTGAGCGAGCAGGTGGGCCTGCCCATCACCGTCGGCATCGCGCGCACGAAGTTCCTGGCCAAGGTCGCCAGCCAGGTCGCCAAACCGGACGGTCTGCTGCTGGTCCCGCCCGATCGTGAGTTGGCGTTCCTGCATCCGCTGCCGGTGCGCCGGCTGTGGGGAGTGGGCGCCAAGACGGCCGAGAAGCTCCATGCCCATGGGATCGAGACTGTTGCGGATGTGGCCGAACTCCCCGAGTCGGCCCTGCGCCCCATGGTTGGCGGCGCGATGGCACGTCAGCTGTATGCGTTGTCGCGCAACATCGATCGGCGCCGGGTGACCACGGGGGTGCGGCGCAGTTCGATCGGAGCCCAACGCGCGCTCGGGCGGCGCGGCAACACGATGTCGGCTGCGGAGGTCGATGTCGTGGTGATCAACCTCGTCGACCGCATCACGCGCCGCATGCGTGGCGCCGGGCGGACCGGGCGCACCGTCGTATTGCGCTTGCGCTTCGATGATTTCGGCCGGGCGACGCGGTCACACACCCTCCCCCGCGCCACCGCTTCGACCGACGCGATCCTGGCCGCCGCCCGGGCGCTGGTGACGGCCGCCGCTCCGGTGATCGCCGAACGCGGGCTGACCCTCATCGGGTTCGCGGTGTCCAACATCGACCACGAGGGCAGCCAGCAGCTGGAATTGCCGTTCGAATCCGAGCCCGATCCGGTGGCCATCGACGGCGCCATCGACGAGGTGCGGCAGCGGTTCGGCAACGCGATGTTGACCCGCGGCGTGCTGGTCGGGCGCGATCCCGGCTTGGAGATGCCGACCCTGCCCTACTAGAAGAACTGCGCGGCAACGAATCCGGCTAGCAGCACGGCGAATCCGCCGATCTCACCGACGATGAGGGCGACCATCCCGGCGTGCAGGGCACCGGTGGGCCGCTCGAACTGGTTGGTGGTGTCGCGCTTGGCGCCGTGCTCGATGTAGCTGCCGATGGCGACGACGAAGAACAGCACGAGCACCATCGCGGCGGTGAGGTTCACCCAGGTGGGCCAGGCGCTGAGTTCGACGAACACCGCGACCAGCAGCGTGGCGAAGGAGTACAGCAGGGCGGCCCGGTGGGCGATGTCGACGTACGGGTGGGCCAGGTGGTTCTCACTGGTGGCCATCTGCCGGTATTTCCACACTCCGAGCACCAGCGCCAGCAGGAAGATCAGGCCGGCGGCCAGCAGGGTGATGACGGTATCGATGCCGAGATCCGCGTGCATCGCGTGAGCTTAGACCGTGCTGTCAGCGGGAGGTCCAGTCGAGTAGCTGCTCGGCCGGCCAGGTGTTGACGATCCGTTCGACCGGCACCTCGGCGTCCAGGGCCCGCTGCGCTCCGTAGCCGAGGAAGTCCAGCTGGCCGGGTGCGTGAGCATCTGTGTCGATACTGAAAACGCAGCCGATCTCCAGGGCGAGGTTCAGCAGCCGGGTGGGCGGGTCTCGCCGCTCGGGCCGGGAGTTGATCTCGACGGCGGTGCCGTGATCCAGGCAGGCGGTGAACACCTTCTCGGCATCGAATTTCGACTCCGGTCGCATGCCGCGCCCGCCGGTCACCAGGCGTCCGGTGCAATGGCCGAGAACATCGGTGTGTGGGTTCGACACCGCTGCGACCATGCGCCGGGTCATGGATGCCGAGTCCATGGCCAGTTTCGAGTGAACGCTGGCCACCACCACGTCGAGACGTTCCAGCAGTTCGGGTTCCTGGTCCAGGGATCCGTCTTCGAGGATGTCGACCTCAATGCCGGTGAGGATGCGCATCGGTGCGACGAGTTCGCGCACTTCTTCGATCACGTCGAGCTGTTCACGCAGGCGCTCGGGCGACAGCCCGTTGGCGATCTTGAGCCGCGGCGAATGGTCGGTCAGCGCACAGTACTCGTGGCCCAGATCGCGCGCGGCCAGCATCATCTCTTCGATCGGGGCCGATCCGTCCGACCAGTTGGAGTGCACATGCAGGTCACCGCGCAAGGCGGCACGCAGGTCGCCGCCACCGAGATCCTTGGCGGCCGAACGTAGTTCGACAAGGGTATCGGGTTCGCGACCGGCCCAGGCCTGGGCGATCACCTTTGCGGTCTTGGGTCCGACGCCCGGCAATGACTGCCAGCTGTTCGTCGCGCCCAGCCGTTCCCGCTGGGCATCGGTCAGCGCTTCAACGACGTCGGCGGCATTGCGGTAGGCCATCACCCGTCGCGGTTCTTCCCGGGCCCGATCCTTGTAGTACGCGATCTGGCGCAGTGCGGTCACCGGATCCATCGGCACTGCTCAGCAGTCTCCCGGCCGCGCCGCACAGTACGGCGTGGTGCCCGGGAACCGGTACCGATGGCTCGCCACCCAGCGGTAGGCGGCGTTCTGCAGCTGTTTCACGCCCGGCATCCGGTACACCCCCAATGGAATCCGGCTGCCCATCCCGGCGGACACAGCAGCGTTGATCGCCTCGGCACCGCGGTACACCTCACCCGACGAGTCCCGCCACCACGCCGCTTCGGTGAGTTGATCGCCGGTCACACCGAGCAACGCGGCGGTGCCGGGCCGCTGAAACGGCTCGATGTGCAGGTCTCCGGTCCGTTGCCGTCGCATCAGCGCGTTGACGCTGCGGGTGCACATACCGCAGTTGCCGTCGAAGTACAGGACGCCGCTCATACCTTCAGTGTGCCCAGCATTTGCGATGGCGTACAGTGACTTGCGAAATCGTTCAATCCATAAATCCGTCAGGCAACATCCGTGATCAGAACCGCCGCCGGCACTTTCGGCCGGCTGCTGCCCCATCGCGACGACTACTCCGAATTGCCGCGCTCGTGGCGCCGTGATGTCCTCGCGGGGGTCACGGTCGGCGTGGTGGCACTGCCGTTGGCGTTGGCGTTCGGGATCTCCTCCGGCGTCGGGGCCGCCGCGGGACTGGTCACGGCGGTGGTGGCCGGCCTGGTTGCGGCAGTATTCGGCGGATCACACGTGCAGGTGTCCGGCCCGACCGGGGCGATGGCGGTGGTCCTCGCGCCGATCGTCGCCCAGCACGGGCTCGGCAGTATCGCGCTGGTGACGGTGGCGGCGGGTGTGCTGGTGCTGGCCGCCGGCGCCACGGGTCTCGGCCGGGCGGTGACGTTCATTCCATGGCCGGTGATCGAGGGGTTCACCCTGGGCATCGCGGCGATCATCTTCCTGCAGCAGGTGCCCGCTGCCTTCGCGCAACAGGCTCCGGCCGGTGCGCGCACGCTGCCTGCGGCGTTCGCCGTCATCGCCCACGCCGACTGGGCGGCCGCGGTGAAAACCCTTGGGGTAGTTGCCGTTGTCGCGATCCTGATGATCGCACTCCCCCGGCTGCATCGGGCCATTCCCGAGTCGCTGACCGCGGTGATCGTCGTGACGGTCTTGGTCGTCCTGCTGCACATCCCCGTCGCCGCCATCGGCGAGCTGCCCTCGCACCTGCCCACCCCGGTGCTGCCGCAGGCCGACGTCGGCGCTTTGCGCACCCTGCTCGGGGCCGCACTGGCCATCGCCGCGCTGGCCGCCATCGAATCGCTGTTGTCGGCGCGCGTCGCGGCGACCATGTCACCGACCGGACCGTACGACCCCGACCGCGAGCTGGTGGGTCAGGGCCTGGCCTCGGTCGCCTCCGGCATGTTCGGCGGTATGCCCGCGACCGGTGCGATCGCCCGCACCGCGGTCAACGTCCGGTCCGGCGCCAGGACGCGCGTCGCGGCGATCGTGCACTCGCTGGTGCTGCTCGGTGTGGTGTACCTGGCCACCGGCCCGGTGTCGGCCATTCCCCTGGCCGCGCTGGCCGGTGTGCTGATGGTGACGTCGTTCCGGATGATCTCGGCGGCCACGATGTGGAAGATCCTGCGCTCCACCCGATCCGACGCGTTGACGTTCGCACTGACGGCTGCGGTCACCGTGTGCTTCGACCTGATCGAGGCAGTCGAGATCGGCGTTGTCGTCGCCGCGTTCTTCGCGTTGCGTTCGGTGGCACGGCGCAGCAGCGTCACTCGCGAGGAACTTCCCGGGCCACCGCAACCCGGCGACGATCAGATCATGCTGCTGCGTCTGGACGGCGCGATGTTCTTCGGTGCGGCCGAACGCATTTCGAGTGCGATTGTGGATGCCGAGCATCCGCACACATCCGTCGTCATCATCCGGATGTCGCAACTGGGCATGCTCGACGCCACCGGCGCGCACACCCTCGCCGAGATCGCGACCGAGCTGGAGTCCCGCGGCATCACGGTGATCATCAAGGGTGTTCGACCCGAACACGCCGAGTTGCTCTCCAACGTCGGCGTGTTCGAGTCATTGCGACACGAGAACCACCTGCTCGATTCACTGGACGACGCGATCGAGCATGCGCGCACGCACGTCAGTTGACGGTGCGGATCAGCTTCTTGTTCACGAACTCGTCCATACCGAACCTGCCGAGCTCCCGCCCGAATCCGGACCGCTTGATGCCGCCGAACGGCAATTCGGCGCCTTCGGCTCCGACCGCGTTGACGAACACCATGCCGGCATCGATGCGATCGGCCACGCGTGCGGCCTGATCGGCGTCGGTGGTGAAGACGTAGGAACCCAGCCCGAACGGGGTGTCGTTGGCGATCTCGACGGCCTCGTCCTCCGAGCCGGCCTTGTACACCACGGCAACGGGGCCGAACAGCTCCTGCCGGTAGGCGTCGTTGTCCTCGGTGACGCCGGTCAGAACCGCCGGCGGGTAGAAGGCACCGCGACGCTCACCCGCGGACGTCAGCTTGGCGCCCTGGTCGACGGCGGCCTTGACCTGCTGTTCGAGCCGCTCGGCCGCCAATTCCGAAGACAGCGGGGCGATTCCGTCGGCGGCGGCCAGCAGCTTCTCGGTGAACTTGGCCAGGAAGTCGTCGTAGAGGTTCTCGGCGACGATGAACCGCTTGGCGGCATTACAGGCCTGCCCGGTGTTCTCCATCCGGCCGTCGACGGCGGCCTGCACAGTCGCGTCGAGGTCATCGGTCGACAGCACGATGAACGGGTCGGAGCCACCGAGTTCCAGCACGCACTTCTTGAGGTTGCGCCCGGCGATCTCGGCCACCGCGGCGCCCGCGCGCTCGGACCCGGTCAGTGATACCGCGGCCACGCGCGGGTCGGCGATGATCTCGGCGACCTGGTCATTGGTGGCGCGGATGTCGACGTAGGCACCCTGCGGCAGTCCGGCTTCGAGGAAGATCAGCTGCAGCAGCTCGGCGGATTCCGGGCACTGCGGAGCGTGCTTGAGCAGAATTGTGTTGCCCACGATCAGGTTTGGTCCGGCGAACCGGGCGACCTGGTAGTAGGGGTAGTTCCACGGCATGATGCCGAGCAGCACCCCGACCGGGCCTCGCTTGACCACCGCGTTGCCTTCACCCTCGAGCAGGGTGATCTCCTCGTCGGCGAGGAACTTCTCGGCGTTGTCCGCGTAGTACTGGTAGATGGCGGCGCTGAAGTCGACCTCGCCCAGGGCCTGGTCGCGCGGCTTGCCCATCTCGCGGACGATGACATCGGCGAGCTGTTCGCGGCGCTGTTCGTGGAGGGCGGCGACCTTACCGATGAGCGCGGCCCGCTCGGCCACCGTGGTGGTGCGGGCCCAGCTGCGCCCCGTCTTGGCCGCAGCTGCGATCGCAGCCTGGATCTCGGCGTCGGTCGAGGTCGGGTAGGTGGCGACCACCTCGGCGGTCGCCGGATCGGTGACTGCGTATTCACTCATGTTCACTCCCAGACGGGTCGAATCGGGGGATTCCGTACATTTCCCTGCCCGAGACTACCGATTGCAGCGACAAAATGGCACTAAAGATACGGAATCAGCAGCTTCCGGGGTTCAGGAGCCGCGTGGGTCCCGGCCGCTGAGCGCCAACGCGCGTTCGAACGGGGATGCGTCACCGGCCACCGGCACCGCGGGACCGAACAATCCCTCGGCCGGACCCTCGGCGGCGACCGCGGTGACATGGGACAGCACGGCTTGCACGTCGTCATCGTCGACGTCATAGGGCTGGCCGGTGGCGCGGGCGAGGTCCCAGCCGTGAATCACCACCTCGGTCAGCGCGATCGTCCCGGCCACTTCTCCCGGCAGGTCGAAACCGGCGATGCGGGTCATCCCGTCCCACGCGTCCGGTGCCTGCCAGGCCGCGGCGAGGCGGGCAAGCTCATCGGGGTATCGGGTGCGCCAATCGTCATCGAGCCGGTAGGCGCTGTCATCGGGGGGCGTATCGGTCAGTGGGCCGAATTCCTTGCGGGCCGCCGCGGCGAAGGCTGGCGCCAGCCCGCCGATGTGCGCCACCAATTCGGCGACCGACAATTTCTCGCACGGTGTACGCCCGCCGAAATCCTCATCCCGCACGTTATCCAGCAGTTTCGCAGTGCGCTCACAGGCTTTCATCAACTCGACCATGAAAGTGAAGACCTGTCGCCGCGCAGGAATTAATCGGCTTACGTGGCTAGTTTGGAGTGTTGTGCGATTCGCCTTCAAGACTTCCCCGCAGAACACGACCTGGGCCGACATGCTTGCCATCTGGAAAGCTGCCGACACGATCGACGTCTTCGAATCCGGCTGGACGTTCGACCACTTCTATCCGATCTTCTCCGACTCCTCGGGCCCCTGCCTCGAGGGCTGGACGACGCTGACCGCGCTGGCGCAGGCCACTGAGCGGTTGCGCGTCGGCGTGCTCGTCACCGGCATCCACTACCGCCATCCCGCCGTGCTGGCGAACATGGCCTCCGCACTCGACATCGTCTCCAACGGACGCCTGGAACTGGGCATCGGAGCCGGCTGGAACGAGGAGGAGTCCGGCGCCTACGGCATCGAACTGGGTTCGATCAAAGAGCGCTTCGACCGATTCGAGGAAGCCTGCCAGGTTCTCAAGGGGCTGCTGACGCAGGAGACGACGACGTTCGACGGAAAGTTCTACCAACTCAAAGACGCTCGCAACGAGCCGAAAGGCCCGCAGCAGCCACATCCGCCGTTCTGTATCGGCGGAAGCGGCGAGAAGCGGACCCTGCGCATCACCGCGCAATACGCCGACCACTGGAACTTCGTGGGCGGCCCGCCCGAGGAATTCGCCCGCAAGCGCGACGTGCTGGCCGCGCACTGCGCCGACATCGGCCGCGACCCCAAAGAGATCACCTTGTCGGCGCACGTGCGGCTCGGTGCGGATCACGACTTCACGAAGGTGGTCGACGAGGCCGCCGCGCTGGGCGCCGAGGGGCTGGACCTGGCGATCATCTACCTGCCGCCGCCCTACGACCCCGCCGTGCTGGAGCCGCTGGCGGAGGCGATCAGGGAGTCGGGTCAGCTGACCCACTGACACATACAGCTACGCCCTCGGATCAGCGCAGTCACGCTGGTTCGAGGGCGTTGCGCATTCGACGGATACTCGTCAGACCCCGAAACGAAGTAGCTCGTCAGCCGTGACCAAGCGTTCGTTCTTGGCCGGGAACTCACGGCTCTTCATCGGATGACGGAACAATGACCAGGCAATACGAGTCATCCGTGACCGACTGATCGGATTGATGTACACGGTGATCACTCCTGCGACTTACTGGTAGCTGTACCCGTAGTTCCACGTTACCGCAGCACTCTCACCACGTCATTAGATACCCGACATTCGGCAAACAGTGTGAGCCACGCCGAAAAATAATCCGATGTTTCTAGTGGGACTCCTGGGACAAATGTGGCGGTGAAATGGGTCCGAAAAGAGATGTGGATCACTTTTACCGCCCGGGTAGCGCGTACCCCCGCTGTGATGCACCACACAACAGTTAATTAAGAGATCTCTCAAACTGCGCCAGCTCCTCATCGAGAAACTCTGGCGGATAGTCGCCGAGGTCGTCCGGCGTCATCGCGATCGTGCTCAGCCGCAACCAGCCCGCCGCCACGGCCATGAAGCACAGGAATGTCAGCGGATACCAGCCGCTCGCCAGTTGGCCGACCCAAGAGCGCCGCAGGTCCAGGAAGTTCCAGTACACGCCACTGAAGTACATGGCGCTGTGGTCGCGCCCCGGACGATGCAGCGTCCACATGAACACCATTGCGTACAGGCCGGCTGCCCGGTACATCCAGCCTCGGGCCCACACGCCTTGCGTCGTGCACGCTTTCGCGATCAGCCAGAAGACCGCCGGGGCGAACCACACCCAGTGCGCCGCCCAGCTGAACGGCGATACCGCGCAACCCGTCAGCCCGACCAGCACCACCGCCAGCGCCCGTTCCCCTCGTCGGTGCGCCCATACCGCGACGACGAAACCGGCGGCGGCCACCAGCAGGCTCAGCCCGATCCACAACCACTCCGGCCGCGGGTCGGGCGCGAAGAACCGGGCGAGGAATC
Source organism: Mycolicibacterium neworleansense (assembly GCF_001245615.1). NCBI lineage: Bacteria > Bacillati > Actinomycetota > Actinomycetes > Mycobacteriales > Mycobacteriaceae > Mycobacterium > Mycolicibacterium neworleansense. Next base: position 1,283,629 of record NZ_CWKH01000002.1, on the reverse strand, counting down.
CGTTGATCGACTGGTTGGCCAGGTGATCGATGGAGCTGATGTGGGCGGTGTCGCCGAGGTGACTCCAGAACCACGCACTGTCTCGCGGCAGGAACAGCCAGGTGGACACCGCGGTTGCAACGAAAGTCACTGCCGCGATGGCCGAAGCCCGCCATTGCCGGGTGAGCAACAGATACGGCAAGAACACGAGCGGGGTGAGCTTGATACCCGCGGCGATCCCCAGGCCGATCCCCCGCCACCGGGCATGGGTGGGCCGCAACAGATCCAGCAGCACCACCGCCATCAACAGGACGTTGATCTGGCCCCACCACAGGGTCGCCTGCACCGGTTCGACGTCGATGACGGTCACCGCGAGCGCGGCGCTCATCACGACGAGCCCCAGGCCCGTACGCACTCCGGCCAACCGCATGATGCGCCACGCGATGAGCGCCAGCAGGCCGATCGACAAGGCCAGCAGAAGGTACTTGGCGACATCGAAGCCGAGCCAGGCCAGCGGCGCGAGGACGAAGGTCGCGAACGGTGGGTAGACGAACCAGGCCCCGCGCAGCGCCGGTTCGGCGTACAGGCTCCTACCGTCCCAGGACGCGTGTACCGCCGCCCGATAGGTGTCCAGGTCGAAGTTGTTCCCGGTCAAGCCGAAAAAATGCGCGCCGAACGGCACCAGCTGGTTGTGCGCCAGCAGTGCCAGCGCCGCCACGATCACCGTGGCCGCGACGACGCGGCGTCGCAGCCTCATCCCTGCACCCCCGGTATGCACCGTGGCAACTTTTCCAGAGGTTCAGGGAATCCGAATGCCGGCACCGGGGAAACGGTGCGCCGGCTCGGCGTACGCCCCGCGGGCGACCAGGCGTGCGATGTTCGCCCGGTAGATCTCGTCGGCCTCGGCGTGCGGCACCGGCTCGCGGTCGAGCCACAGATTCATCGGGTGGATCGGCTCGTCGTACATTCCGCGAAAGATCTCGGTGCGAAGGTCTTTGAGCCAGTTGGAGTTCAGATTCATCACCCGGAACTGGCGTAGCGCCTCGATGTCGATCACGCCGGCCACCACGGAGTTGTATCCGGAGACGGTGTGGCCGAGCACCGCACCGTTGTAGTCCACGATGTGCGAATTGCCGCCGGCGATGTCGAAGGGCTGCGCGGCGGCCTGCGTCGGATAGACCGGACCGGTGTTCGGGCAGAGCATGTAGAGGCTGTTGAAATGCGCATGGGCGCGGTTCTGCAGCAGCCAGGTCCCGCCCGCGTCGGGGCCGGCCTGCGTCATGGGGACGGCCTCGCTGGGCCGGTACACCACCTCGGCACCTTGGAATGCCAACGCCCGCACCGCTTCCGGATACTCGCCGTCGCTGCAGCAGATCGTGCCGATGACACCGATGTCCGGGGTGCGCAGCACGGGATAAAACGCATCGAGCCCGTCGCCGAACAGTTCGACCCATCGGTCGTACACGTCGTGCGGCGTGCAGGACCGTTCGCGGCACCAGACGTGATTCTTGGTCGCGCGATGGACGACTTCACCGGCCGGGGAGATCACGATCATCGAGTTGAAGTAGCGGTCCGGCATCACCTCGGGCCACCGCGCCTTGCATTGCGCGATGAGGTAGATCCCGTGCTGTCTGGCCAGGGACCCCAGGCGCTCGGTCTCGGGGCCCGGGATGTCGATGAACATCTCCCGCGCGGCCTGCACGTGAGGAATGTCGAATGCCTCATCTCCGAACCCCGTCAACGCGCCCTCGGCGAGGGCTACCAGCTTGACCGGCATGTTGATCGAAACCGTGGATACCGCGGCGTGGACGGTGTCCTCGATGACGTCGAGGTTCGCCTGGATCTGCGACCGCCGTTCGATATTGCGGACCACGGTCGAAAGTCCCACGGCCAGATACGGGGCTATGGGTGTCCCGGCGTTGTCAGTGTCCACAGGCGTTCACTTTCGGTACTCGATGGGTCCATGGCATCGCCGTTTCCAGTTGGGCCGCAACGGCGATCAGGGTGCCCTCGTCACACATGGGCGCGGCAAGTTGGACGCCGATCGGCAGCCCGGACCGGGTCCACCCCAGCGGCAGGCTGATCGCCGGTCCACCGGTGGCATTGAACAGCGGGGTGAAAGAACAGACGCCGAGCAGCTTCTGCATCCATTGACGAGGTGAGAGCGACGCGTCGTCGGCGTCGAGCTCCCCCAGCGGTTGAGGCGGCTGGCTCAGCGTGGGGGTCAGCAGCAGATCGTAGTCGGTGAAAAACGTTCCGACCGCCCGCGAAACCTGGTTGAGGACGGCAAGGGCTGCACCCAGCTCGGTGGCCGGGACGCGTCGGCCGTACTCCGCACAGGCCAGGGTCGTCGCCTCGAGGTTGTCGGGGCCGGGTGGGGTTCCCAGCGCAGCGGCAAGCGCGTCGATGCCTTCGGCCAAAGACACGCTCCACACCGGGAGGTTGGCGTCGACGAACCGATCCCAGTCGAAGACCGGTGAATCCGGGCGGACGTGGTGGCCCAGCCCTTCCAGCACGTTCCCGGCCGCCGCCACCGCTTCGGATACCTCCTCGTCGACCGGCCCGCCGGACCAGGACTCGGTGTGAATCGCGATGCGCAATCGCCCGGGGTCCCGGCCGAGCTCCTCGACGTAGGGTCGCTGCGGGTCGCGGATGATGTACTTGTCCCCGGGAGCCGGCCCACAGACCGCATCCAGTAGCGCCGCACAGTCGCGCACCGACCGCGTCAATCCGAATTCGGCACCCAACCCCGACAGCGGCTCGCTCGTGTCCGGCCCGGCAGGTACCCGGCCACGGCTCGGCTTCAACCCGACCAATCCGTTGGCGGAAGCCGGAATTCGGATCGATCCGCCGCCATCGGTGGCGTGTGCCATCGGAAGGGCGCGGGCCGCCACAAGCACTGCCGAGCCACCACTGGAACCGCCGGCACTGCGCGTTGGATCCCACGGGTTGCGGGTAGACCCGTGTGCGACGGGCTCGGTGTTCCCGTTGAACGCGAACTCCGGCGTGGTGGTCAGCGCCAGAGTGCCCAGCCCGGCCGCGCGGAATCGCGTCATCAGTTCCGTGTCGTGCGGAAACGCCACGCCAGGCCCGGCCAGCCGGGTGCCGAAGCGCGTCGGCACTCCGGCGGCGTGGATCGCGAAATCCTTGAGCGCGAACGGAACCCCGCCGAACATCCCCTGGCCGTCGCAGTCGAGCGCGGCCTCCCACGGCCCGGCCACCACGGCGTTGAGCACCGGGTTGACCGCCTCGATCGCGCTGCGGGCCGCATCATGGACTTCGCCGATCGAGACCTGCTCGTCGCGGATCAGTTCAGCGAGGCCGGTCGCGTCGTGGCGCGCGTATTCGTCTGGTTTCATCAGAGCACACCGTCGTCGTGGACGACCTTGCCCGCGAGCACGGTCCGGTGGACGCGCGTCTGTTTCAGCTCCTCGACACCACACGTCGCCGGGTCCCGGTCGACGAAGATCAGATCTGCCTGGTTGCCCGGCCGGATGGAGCCGATCTCGTTCCAGCCCAAGATCTTCGCGGCGCTCGTGGTCCACATGGCAAGCGACTCCATGCGCGTGATGACCTGATCAGGCCCGTCGTTGCGGAGGTCGGTTCCGGCGATCTCGTGCGTCTGTGCCAGAGCAATCTGCTCCCACGGGCTCTTGGGGCCCCAATCCGATCCGCCGGAGACGTCGAGACCCGCGTCCAGCAGGCGCCGCAGCGGCACCATGTCTCGCCAGACGTGGCGGCCGATGCGCTCGTCGTACATCGCGCCCTTGCCCCAGGCGAATCCGACGGAGGTGGTGATCTGAAAACCGAGGGCCTTGTACCGGCGCACATGATCGGGGCTGATGGTGATGGCGTGCTGCAGAATCCAGGCCTGGTCGCGGAAGTCGTGCTCGGTGACGACACGTTCGGCGATCTCGAGGAAGTCATCGTGCTCCCGGTAGGACCCGATGCAGATGTTCGCCCTGATCCCGTTCTTCGCGCAGAACCGGACGAACGACTCTTCCTTCTTCAGCGAGACGAACCGATTTCCCTTCGTGGGCCTGCCGAACGGATCCGCGTACGTTTCGTGCATCGCGAAATGGCCTGCGAAACACGGCCCGCCGGGGCTGATTGTCATACCGGCGATTCGGAACAGCTCGTCGGTGGTATCGGATGCCTGGGGCGCAAGCGATTTCAACCGTTCGTCGAACTCGGACAACGACAGCGGTTCGAAGGGATAGAAGATCACCGACTCCACGTCGAACGTCGCTTGAACGCGCATGGTGAGCAGCCCGGCGCTGCGGAGGTGCTGATACATCTGCAGGTGGACCGGCTCCATGGCATGGCCCTCGTACAGGGTGGTCACGCCCCGAGCGGAGAACCTCGCCATCTCGTCGAGTACACCGGGCACGGCGTGGTCGGGATTCAGCGGTGGCAGCTTGAGCAGGATCTGGCCCCAGAACGGGTCGTATGTGTAGTAGTTGTTGACCGGCCCCCGCAGGATGCCGGTCAGCCGCCCGGACTCGTCTTTGTCGATCTCCACGTCGCACACCTGATCGGGGATGAAGTCCGACAGCCCGACGGCGCGCAGGCCCGCACTGTTGAACGCCACGACATTGGGGGTCCGTGGCGCCCAAGCCTGGATCAGCACCGGGTGCTCGGCGGTCGCACGGTCGAGCACATGACGATCCGGCAGGCGGCGTTCGGCGAGGTCGCGCCACGATCTCCGGATGAAGTAGTGGGCCTCGCCGACAGGCGTGCAGATGATCCACTCGCCCGGAGGGGTCTCGGCTGCGCGGTCGCGGATCCGCTGGACGATGTCGGAGTGATCGAGGGCATCGCTCAATTCGACCAGGCCGCCGCGCAATGCGCCGAAGTGCATGACATGGGGGTGGGTGTCGATCAGCCCCGGCATGACCACCGCGCTGCCGGCATCCATGACCTGAATATCCGGACCCGCCGACTCGGCCAGGTCGGCGAAGCTGCCGACCTCGAGGATCACGCCGTCCTCGGTCAGGATGGCTTCGGCGGCCGGTCTCGTATCGTCGAAGGTCAGGATCTTCGAAGACCGGATGATTGTTCTGCTCACGTGGGCACTCTATGAGCGGCCTGACCTGGGGAGAATCGTCCGAAAGGATGACATGGACCGCAACACGGAGTTCAAGCGCAACACGATGGCGTTCCTGTCCCGGTTCGTCCGCGTCTCGGGCATGGTCTTCTACTCGGTGGACCGCGGCATGAATGCCGGCGAGCACGTGTTCGACCGGATCCGTCCCGAGGAGAACGGCCCGTACACCGGCTACTTCCACGAGTTGGACCCGTTTCATCCCCGCAGGTTCGCCGGGTCGGGCGCCGACCTGGCGACGTCGAACGACCTCGGGCAGCGGTTGGATCGGACCGACTATTACGCGGGCTTTTTCCGTCCGATGGGTTACCGGTACGAGGCAGAGCTGTACCTGCGCCACGCCGGTCGCATCGTGGCCGGCGTCTCCCTGTTGAAAAGCGCCAAGGACGGCGACTTCACAAGGGACGAAATTCAGTTCCTGCAGAAGTCCCACGGGTTTGTCGAGCAGTCGTACCGCATGCTCGGCCAATTGCCGAGCGCACCGAATTCCTCTGCCGTTCCCGAACATTGGAAACTATCCGCTCGGGAACGCGACGTGGTCGACCTACTCGCCCAGGGCGCGAGCAACAGCGACATCTCGCGCGCCCTGTTCATCAGCATTCCGACGGTGAAGAGCCATTTGCAGCACGTCTATCGAAAATCAGGCGTGCATTCACGAACCGAATTGGTCACCCGGCTCGTGCGTGACTAGCGCTGCGGCGCAGCCGTCGGCTTGATCACCACCGGCAGGGCGGTCTTGCCCATCAGGTAGCGGTCCACGCCCGCGGCGGCGGCCCGGCCCTCGGCGATCGCCCACACGATCAGCGACTGCCCACGACCCATGTCGCCGGCGACGAAGACGCCAGGCACCGTGGTCTGGAAGTTGTCGTCACGGGAGACGTTGCCGCGGTCGGTCAGCTCGACACCGAGCTTGGTCAGCAGACCTTCCTTCTCGGGGCCGACGAAGCCCATGGCGAGCAGCACCAGGTCGGCCTTGAGCTCGAAGTCGGTCCCTTCGACCTTCTCGAACTTGCCGGCGTTCATCTTGACCTCGTGCGCGCGCAAGCCGGTCACGCGGCCGTTCTCGCCGATGAATTCCTCGGTGTTGACCGAGAACACGCGCTCGCCGCCCTCTTCGTGGGCCGAGGACACCCGGAACATCAGCGGGTAGGTCGGCCACGGGGTCGAATCGGCGCGGGTCTCCGGCGGGCGCGGCATGATCTCGAACTGGTGGATGCTGGCCGCGCCCTGACGGTGCGAGGTGCCCAGGCAGTCCGCGCCGGTGTCGCCACCGCCGATGATGATGACGTGCTTGTCCTTGGCGGTGATCGGCGGCTGGCCGTTCTCGTCGAGGACGTCGTCGCCGAGCTGGACGCGGTTGGCCCAGGGCAGGAACTCCATGGCCTGGTGGATGCCGTCGAGCTCGCGGCCCGGGATCGGCAGGTCACGCCAAGCGGTGGCACCTCCGGCCAGCACAACCGCGTCGTAGTTCAGCCGCAGCTGCGCGACGGTGATGTCGACGCCGACGTTGACGCCGGGACGGAACTGCGTTCCCTCGGCCGCCATCTGTTCCAGACGCCGGTCGATGTGGCGCTTTTCCATCTTGAACTCGGGGATGCCGTAGCGCAGCAGGCCGCCGATGCGGTCGGCGCGCTCGAACACGGTCACGGTGTGGCCGGCCCGGGTGAGCTGCTGGGCGGCGGCCAGTCCGGCCGGCCCGGACCCGACGACGGCGACCTTCTTGCCGGTCTGCACGTCGGGCATCTTCGGAACGACCCAGCCCTGGTCGAAGGCGTTGTCGATGATCTCGACCTCGACCTGCTTGATGGTCACCGGATCCTGGTTGATACCCAGGACGCAGGAGGCCTCACAGGGAGCGGGGCACAGCCGCCCGGTGAACTCCGGGAAGTTGTTGGTGGCGTGCAGCCGCTCGATCGCGTCGCGCCACCGGTCCTTGTAGACCAGGTCGTTCCACTCGGGGATCAGGTTCCCCAGCGGGCAGCCGTTGTGGCAGAACGGAATACCGCAGTCCATGCATCGCGATGCCTGGTTCTGCAGCTTCTCGTGGGAGAAGTCCTCGTAGACCTCTTTCCAGTCCTTGAGGCGCAGCGGAACCGGCCTGCGGACCGGGAGCTCCTTGGACGTGTGCTTGAGGAAACCGCGCGGATCAGCCATTGGCGGCCGCCATGATCGCCTCGTTGACGTTCTCGCCGGCACGCTCAGCTTCGGCGATGGCGGCCAGCACGCGCTTGTAGTCGCGCGGCATGACCTTCACAAAGTGCTTCAACTCGTCATCCCAATCAGATAGGACCCGTTGTCCCACAGCCGAATCGGTCGCGTCGACGTGGGCAGCAATGAAGTCGTGCAACCACACCGTGTCTTCTGCATCGGCCGGCCCCAAAGCTTCCAGCTCCACCATCTCGGTGTTCAGGTTCTCGCCCAGCGCGCCGGCCGGGTCGTAGACGTAGGCGACACCGCCGGACATGCCTGCCGCGAAGTTGCGGCCGGTGGGTCCGAGGATGACGACCTTGCCGCCGGTCATGTACTCGCAGCCGTGGTCGCCGACACCCTCGACGACCGCGTGGGCGCCGGAGTTACGCACCGCGAACCGCTCGCCGACCTGGCCGCGCAGGAACGCCTCGCCGCTGGTGGCGCCGAACAGCACCACGTTGCCGGCGATGATGTTGTCCTCGGCGGCGAAGCCGGCCGGCGCCTCGTCGGCCGGACGGACCACGATCCGGCCACCGGACAGGCCCTTGCCGACGTAGTCGTTGGCGTCGCCGTAGACCCGCAGCGTGATGCCCTTGGGCACGAACGCACCGAAGCTGTTACCGGCCGACCCGTCGAAGGTGATGTCGATCGTGCCGTCTGGAAGGCCCTGTCCGCCATAGGCCTTGGTGACCTCGTGGCCGAGCATGGTGCCCACCGTGCGGTTGACGTTGGTGATCTTGGCGGCGAATCGCACCGGGGTGCCCTTGTCGAGGGCGTCGCGGCTCTGGGTGATCAGCTGCTGATCCAGCGCCTTGTCCAGGCCGTGGTCCTGACGCGAGCTGCAGTACAGGTCCTGGTTCATGAACGCCGACTCGGGCTCGTAGAGCACCGGCGTCAGGTCCAGCTTGTGGGCCTTCCAGTGCTTGGCGGCCTGGGTGGTGTCCAGTGCGCCGACCTGGCCGACCATCTCGTTGATCGTGCGGAAGCCCAACTGCGCCATGAGTTCCCGGACTTCTTCGGCGATGAACATGAAGAAGTTCTCGACGAACTCGGGCTTGCCGTTGAACCGCTCACGCAGCACCGGGTTCTGGGTGGCCACACCCACCGGGCAGGTGTCGAGGTGGCAGACACGCATCATGATGCAGCCCGAGACCACCAGCGGCGCCGTGGCGAAACCGAATTCCTCGGCGCCGAGCAGTGCGGCGATCACCACGTCGCGGCCGGTCTTGAGCTGACCGTCGACCTGGACCACGATCCGGTCACGCAGGCCGTTGAGCAGCAGGGTCTGCTGCGTCTCGGCCAGGCCCAGCTCCCACGGGGCGCCGGCATGCTTCATCGAGGTGAGCGGGGTGGCACCGGTACCGCCGTCGTGGCCGGAGATCAGCACCACGTCGGCGTGCGCCTTGGAGACGCCCGCGGCGACCGTTCCCACACCGTTCTCCGACACCAGCTTCACGTGCACGCGGGCCGCCGGGTTGGCGTTCTTCAGGTCGTGGATCAGCTGTGCCAGATCCTCGATGGAGTAGATGTCGTGGTGCGGCGGCGGCGAGATCAGGCCGACACCCGGGGTCGAGTGCCGCACCTCGGCCACCCACGGGTACACCTTGTGCCCCGGAAGCTGGCCGCCCTCACCAGGTTTCGCACCCTGGGCCATCTTGATCTGGATGTCAGAGCAGTTGGTCAGGTAGTGGCTGGTCACGCCGAACCGGCCGGAGGCCACCTGCTTGATGGCGCTGCGGCGCCAGTCGCCGTTGGCCTCGGGTTCGAAGCGGTTGACGCTCTCGCCGCCCTCGCCCGAGTTGGACCGGGCGCCGAGGCGGTTCATCGCGATGGCCAAGGTCTCGTGCGCCTCGGCCGAGATCGAGCCGTAGCTCATCGCGCCGGTCGAGAAGCGCTTGACGATCTCGGACGCCGGCTCGACCTCGTCGATCGAGATCGCCTTCCGCCCGGTGTCGTCGGCGTCCTTGAACTTCAGCAGACCGCGCAGCGAGGCCATCCGCTCACTCTGGTCGTCGACCAGCGCGGTGTACTCCTTGAAGATCGAGTACTGGCCGGTGCGAGTCGAATGCTGGAGCTTGAACACCGTGTCCGGGTTGAACAGGTGGTACTCGCCCTCACGGCGCCACTGGTATTCGCCGCCGACCTCTAGCTCGCGGTGGGCGCGCTCGTCGGGGCGGTCCAGGTAGGCCAGCGAGTGGCGGGCGGCGACGTCGGCGGCGATGTCGTCGAGGTCGATGCCGCCCACCGGGCAGCTCAGCCCGGTGAAGTACTGGTCAAGCACTTCCTGGGAGATGCCGATGGCCTGGAACAGCTGGGCACCGGTGTAGGAGGCCAGGGTGGAGATGCCCATCTTGGACATCACCTTGAGCACGCCCTTGCCTGCGGCCTTGACGTAGTTGGCCTTGGCCTGGTCACTGGTGATCCCGGCGATGACGCCGCGGTCGACCATGTCCTCGATGGACTCGAAGGCCATGTACGGGTTGATCGCGGCGGCACCGAAGCCGCACAGCATGGCCATGTGGTGCACCTCGCGGGCGTCACCGGCCTCGACCACCAGGCCGACCTTGGTGCGGGTGCGCTCGCGGACCAGGTGGTGGTGCACGGCGGCCACGGACAGCAGCGACGGGATCGGCGCCATGGTCTCGTTGGACTCGCGGTCGGACAGCACGATGATGCGGGCGCCCTCGCGGATCGCCTCCGACACCTTGGCGCGGACGTTGTCCAGTGCTTCCTTGAGACCCTGGCCGCCACGGTTGACGGGGTACAGACAGCGGATCACCGCGGCGCGCATGCCGTGCTTGTGGCCCCGGACCTCGTGGTCGGGGTCGACGCAGATCAGCTTGGACAGGTCGGCGTTGCGCAGGATCGGCTGCGGGAGCACGATCTGCCGGCACGATTCGGGCCCCGGGTTGAGCAGGTCGCCCTCGGGCCCGATCACGCCCTGCAGGCTGGTGACCACCTCTTCGCGGATGGCGTCCAGCGGCGGGTTGGTGACCTGGGCGAACAGCTGCTGGAAGTAGTCGAACAGCATTCGCGGCCGAGCCGAGAGGATGGCGACCGGGGTGTCGGTGCCCATCGAACCCAGCGCCTCGGCGCCGGTGCGCGCCATGGGCGCCACCAGCAGGTTCAGCTCCTCGTAGGTGTAGCCGAAGATCTGCTGGCGCAGCACCACGCGGTGGTGCGGCATCCGGACGTAGTCACCCGGCGGCAGCTCGTCGAGGGGGAACAGGCCCGCCTCGATCCATTCCTGGTAGGGCTGCTCGCTGGCGAGCTGAGACTTGATCTCCTCGTCGGAGACGATGCGGCCCTGGGCGGTGTCCACCAGGAACATCCGGCCGGGCTGCAGCCGCAGCTTCTTGACGACGGTGGCGGGGTCGAGCGGCAGCACGCCGGCTTCCGACGCCATCACGACGAGGCCGTCGTCGGTCACCCAGATGCGGGAGGGGCGCAGCCCGTTGCGGTCCAGCACGGCGCCGATGACGGTGCCGTCGGTGAAGCACACCGAGGCGGGGCCGTCCCAGGGCTCCATCAGCGAGTCGTGGAACTCGTAAAAGGCACGACGGGCGGGATCCATCGACTCGTGGCGTTCCCACGCCTCGGGGATCATCATCAGCACGGCGTGCGGCAGGCTGCGGCCGCCGAGGTGCAGCAGTTCGAGCACCTCGTCGAACCGAGCGGTGTCCGACGCGCCGGGGGTACAGACGGGAACGATCTTGTCGAGCCCGTCGGCACCGAACAGGTCGGTGCGGATCAGCGCCTCGCGGGCGCGCATCCAGTTCTCGTTGCCGGTGACGGTGTTGATCTCGCCGTTGTGGGCGATCCGCCGGAACGGGTGGGCCAGCGGCCAGGACGGGAACGTGTTGGTGGAGAAGCGGGAGTGCACGATGCCCAGCGCGCTGGTCATGCGCTCGTCCTGCAGGTCCAGGTAGAACGCCTTGAGCTGCGGGGTGGTCAGCATGCCCTTGTAGACGAAGGTCTGACCGGACAGGCTCGGGAAGTACACCGTCTCGCGGCCGGGGCCGTCCTGGCCCGGGCCCTTGGTGCCGAGCTCGTGCTCGGCGCGCTTGCGCACCACGTAGGCCTTGCGCTCCAGGTCCATGCCGGTGGCGCCGGCGATGAACAGCTGGCGGAAGGTCGGCATGGCGTCACGTGCGAGCGCGCCCAGGGAGGAGTCGTCGGTGGGCACCTCGCGCCAGCCGAGCACCTGCAGGCCCTCGGCCTCGACGATCTTCTCGACGGCTTCGGCTGCCGCGGCGGCGTCGCGAGACGACTGCGGCAGGAATGCCATACCGGTGGCGTAGCTGCCGGGCTCCGGGAGCTGGAAGTCGACCACTTCACGCAGGAACGAGTCGGGGACCTGCAGCAGGATGCCGGCGCCGTCGCCGGTGTTCGGCTCGGCGCCCTGTGCACCGCGGTGCTCCAGGTTCACCAGTGCCGTGATGGCCTTGTCCACGATGTCCCGGCTGCGGCGACCGTGAATGTCTGCCACCATTGCCACACCGCACGCATCATGTTCGTATGCGGGGTTGTACAGCCCGACCTTGCTGGGCGCCATTCCCACCTTGCCCTTCAACACGCTTCTACGAAGAAGCCGGCTCGGCGTGGGTGGCCTCCGTGCAGCACTGGACGACGGCTATGTCCCACACGCCATAAGTGGAGAAAACGATAAGGCACCTACCGTGGCAGATGCCAACTTAGCTAAGCCTAACGATACTCCGCCGTCGGCTTTTGGCTGCACGCGCGGACCTGCCGCGAGAACAGCGAATCACGTTGCAACCATTGCGTTTTCACACTTTCCCAACAGTGGGCTACCCACCCCCCATCTGAGCCAACCGGCACCCGAACTGGCAAGTTCGTTTGCTCATAATATTTATTCTGGCCGTTATAGTGCCGTTATACCCGTGAATGAAGTTTGCGGGAAAGCTTAGTCAGATTCTTAGATTTGCATCGTCAACGTCCCGAGGCCCGCATCACGCTGCGCACGCCGGCCTCGGGTCGCAGGTCGAGGCGGCGCAGCGACTGCGCATTGAGTGCCACGACAACCGTCGACGCTGACATCAATATCGCCCCGACCGACATCGGCATTACAAATCCCAGCGGAGCGGCCACACCAGCGGCCAGCGGAACCGAGATCAGGTTGTAACCCGCTGCCCACCAAAGGTTCTGCTTCATCTTCCGGTAGGACTGCCGGGACAGTTCGATCACCGAGAGCACCGATCGCGGATCGGAACTCGCCAGGATCACACCTGCCGAGGCGATGGCGACATCGGTACCCGCGCCGATCGCGATACCGACGTCGGCGGCAGCCAGCGCCGGCGCATCGTTGACACCGTCGCCGACCATCGCGACGGTCAACCCCTCACTCTGCAGCTCGGCGACCTTGGCGGCCTTGTCCTCAGGCCGCACACCTGCGAATACCCGGTCAATGCCCAGCTCAGAGGCCACTGCCGAGGCCACCGGCGGCGCGTCGCCAGTGATCATCACCACTTCGACGCCCAGAGCGTGCAGCGCATCGACGGCCTCCCGGGATTCCGGGCGGATCTCGTCGGCCAGCGCCAGCGCCCCGGCCACGTCGCCGTCGACCAGGACGTGCAGCACGGTGGCGCCATCCCACTGCGCGGTGTCCGGCAGGGCGGTGCGCCCAGCCTGATCGAGCAGGGCCGGCCCGCCGACCTGCACCCGCTGCCCACCGACCTGGGCGCTGACCCCGACCGCGGGTGACGAACTGAAGTCGCTCGCCGCCGGGATGTCGAGGCCGCGCCGCTGGGCCGCGGCAACGATGGCGCGGGCCAGCGGGTGCTCCGAATCCGCCTCGGCGGCCGCGGCCAGCGCCAGCAGGTCGTTCTCGGTGCGGTTCGTCGGGGCCACCGCGGTCACCGTCGGCTCGCCTTTGGTGAGCGTGCCGGTCTTGTCGAACAGCACCGCCCCCACGGTGCGCATGGTTTCCAGCGCCAGCCGGTCCTTGATCAGCACCCCGCCCCTCGCGGCCCGCTCGGTCGCGATGGACACCACAAGCGGAATGGCCAGACCGAGGGCGTGCGGGCACGCGATGACCAGCACGGTGATGGTGCGGACCACCGCCTGATCGGGTTCGCCCAGCAGCGTCCACGCCAGCGCGGTCAGCACGGCCGCGCCCAGAGCGAACCAGAACAGCCAACCCGCGGCCCGGTCCGCCAGGCGCTGCGCCCGCGACGAGGAGTTCATCGCCTCGCCGACCAACCGCTGGATGCCGGCCAGTGCGGTGTCGTCGCCGACCGCGGTCACCCGGATCCGCAGCCCGGAGTCGGTGGCGACGGTGCCCGCGACGACGTCGTCACCCGCACCTCGGCGCACCGTCCGCGATTCCCCGGTGACCATCGATTCGTCCATGTCGGCGGCGCCGTCGACGATGCGGCCGTCGACAGGCACACTGCCTCCGGGGCGGACGATCACCAGGTCACCGACCCGCAGGTCCGACGGCGGCACCGTCACCACTTGCTCGGCGTCGCCGTCACCGTCGACGCGTTCGGCCTCGTCGGGCAGCAGCGCGGCCAGCGAGTCGAGCGCGGAGGTGGTCTGGGCCAGCGAGCGCATCTCGATCCAGTGGCCCAGCAGCATGATCACGATCAGCAAGGCCAGCTCCCACCAGAAGTCCAGTTGGTGGTGCAGCACGCCCAGGCTCGCGCCCCACGACGAGATGAAGGCGACGGTGATCGCCAAACCGATCAGCAGCATCATTCCCGGTGCGCGCGAACGTATTTCGCTGATCGCACCGGTGAGGAACGGGCGGCCGCCCCACACGTACATCACAGTGCCGAGCACCGGGGAGATCCAGCGCGCCCCGGGGAAGCCCGGAACGTCGTAGCCGAGGAGCATCGCGAACATCGGGGACAGCGCCACCGTCGGCAGGGCCAGCGCCGTCATGACCCAGAACAACCTCCGGAACTGGGCGACATGGTCGCCGTGGCCGGCATGTCCCGCGTGACCCATGTCTTCGTGTTCGTGCATCGCATGTTCGGTCGTGGTCATGTCGCCACTGTATACCCCTAGGGGGTATATGGCCACCGTGATGGGCGTAACTGTTGACGGCGATGCACTATCCGCTGAACACCCCGCTGGGCCGCATGGGCGTCCAAACCCTCGAGGAGGGCCCGGACCGCTGCGTGGCGTCCATACCCGTGGGCGGTCTGATCAATCCGTTGACGCAGGCACCGACGCTGGCCCCGCTGGCGATGCTGGTCGACCACGTCGGCGGTCTGGCCAACCATTACCGCCGCGGCGAGGACGAGTGGACGGTGTCCAGCGAGCTGGCCATCGAGCTCACCCCGCACGCGCTGGAGCTCGTCACGGCAGCGCCCGAGGAACAGGTGGTGGCGACCGCCCGGCCGTTCGGCCCGAAGGGCACGGGATCGTTGAGCCTGTCCGAGCTGACCCATGGCGGCCATCCGGTAGGTACGGCGACGGTGCGGTCCTTCCACATCCACACACCGGGTCACGTCGTCGTATGGCCGTCCGACTCGACCGAGGGCACACCGCCTGCCGCCCTGAAAGACCGCATGTCGGTCGAGGTCGCCGAGACCGGGGGCCGCACGGCGGTGCTACGGCAGCTGCCCGATCCCGTCGTCAACAACAGCATCGGCATCGTGCACGGCGGGGTGTCCGCGGCCGCCCTCGAACTCGTGGGCTCCGCCGCACTGAGCGACGGCACCGGCGCCCCGTGGAAAACGGCTTCGCTGCGGGTCAACTATCTGCGTCAGTTCCGCGGTGGTGACGAATCTCGTTATGAGGCAAGGGTATTGCGTACCGGGCGAAGTTCCGGGGTGGCCGACGCCCAGGCCGTCGGGGCCGACGGCACCGTCGCCCTGGTGGCCCGGCTGACCGCATACCGCTGATTGCGTTGCTGCAACGTAAATTTCATTGTGCAATCGATTTCGCAACAACGACTCTGCCATCAGCCACTGGCGTGACACGCTCCCGGTGAACCACACCTACGTGAGGGAGTTCGCCATGAGTACACCGACAATGTCACATAGATTGGCAGCCGAGTTCATCGGGACGTTCTGGCTGGTCCTGGGCGGTTGCGGTAGCGCGGTTTTCGCTGCGAAGTTTCTCTCCGACGGCTACTCCGTGGGGATCGGCTTCCTCGGGGTGGCCCTTGCGTTCGGCCTGACGGTGCTGACCGGCGTGTACGCCTTCGGCACGATCTCCGGCGGGCACTTCAACCCGGCCGTCACACTGGGCGCCGCGCTGGCCCGCCGCGTCGAGTGGGCGGCCCTCGTGCCGTACTGGATCGCACAGGTCATCGGTGGCCTGTTGGCGGGTCTGGTGATCTATGTGATCGCAGGAGGCAAGGAGGGTTGGACCGCCACGGGGAACATGGCCGCCAACGGTTACGGCGACCACTCCCCCGGCGGGTATTCACTGGCCGCGGTGCTGCTCGCCGAGGTGATCCTGACCGCGGTGTTCCTGCTGGTCATCCTTGGTTCCACCGATGACCGGGCACCGAAGGGCTTTGCCGGTCTGTCGATCGGGCTCACCCTGACGCTGATCCACCTGATCTCGATCCCGATCTCCAACACCTCGGTGAACCCGGCCCGCTCGACGGCCGTCGCGTTCTTCAACGGGGACGGCGCGCCCGCGCAGCTGTGGGCCTTCTGGCTCGCCCCGCTGGTCGGTGCGGCCGTCGCCGGCCTTGCCTACCCGTGGCTGTTCGGTGTCGCCGAGCAACTCGCCGAGCGCCCGGTACGCGAGGAGGCGCTCGACCAGTAGCCCGCATCAGGTCAGGTGGTCGAATTCACCACTGACCCAGCGGATATGGGTCTCCGCTGACCGGTGCACCACACCCTTGGCGGCGCTGTCGATCTCATCGCCGCCAAGGGTGTAGAGCCGGTCGTATTCGAATTCGTCGAGCCGGTCCACGATCCGCCGGACCACCGCGGCCGACAGTGGCACGTGCTTGGGGAAGTTCCGCTGGAACGACACCCAGTTGCGGGCCAGGCCTCCGGAGATGGTGTCGCCGACCAGCAGGGTGCCGTCGGCGGTCAACGCCACCGAGCTCCCGCGCATGTGGCCGCCGACATGTATCAGCCGGAGCCCGGGAAGTGGTTCGGACTGCTCATT
Source organism: Mycolicibacterium neworleansense (assembly GCF_001245615.1). Taxonomy (NCBI): domain Bacteria; kingdom Bacillati; phylum Actinomycetota; class Actinomycetes; order Mycobacteriales; family Mycobacteriaceae; genus Mycobacterium; species Mycolicibacterium neworleansense. The sequence goes on along the minus strand of NZ_CWKH01000002.1, from coordinate 1,267,257 downwards.
CCACAGCCGGATCAACGGATCCGGGGATGGAAGCCAGTCGGCATCAAGGGAATTCACCCACACCGGCACCGCACCGAATGCCCTGCCCCAACTGAGTTGCGCACCGAACATGTGAGGATGGCTGGCCGCGACGGCGGCGACACCGCCGAGGCCGTGCACGAGGCCGATGATCTCGTCGTCCAGGTAACTCGGCGCATCCCACAACAGATTTCCGGCCGCGGTCTGCACCAGGAACGACCGGTGCCCGATCGCGAACCTTGGCGCCCTGCGCAGGCTGTGCACACCGCGGCCGTGGTCGACATGTTCGGTGTGGTGCGGCTGGGCCGCCAGCGCATCCAGTGTGGTCCAGGTGCCGTGCGGCGGCAGGTCACCCCGTTCCTCGATCGACACGACCTCTGAGGTCAGCACGCAGCTGCTCGCTGGTTCCGTCGCTGAATCCGGGTGTTCCACACCGCATCCGGTGCATATCCAGGTTGGCATGCCTCCAGGCTGACACCTCAACAAATGTTGAGGTCAACCCGGCGAGCTATGCGCTCTTGCGTCGCGCCTTGCCGGCTGCTCCCCGCTCGGTGGGCGCACCTTCGTGGGCCAGCTTGCCCCCGGCGCTCTCCAGATGCGCGCGGACGAACCACTGGAACTTCTCCAGCTCGGCGGCGTGATCGATGAGGACGTCCTGGGACACCAGGTCGAGCTTCTCCAGCTTGTCGATCGCCTTACGAGTGTCTTCGATGACCCCGTTGTAGACGAGGTCGAGCGCGGCGAGGTGGGCCTGCACGTTGTCCCGGCCGACGGAGTAGTCGTCCCAGCTGCGGTCGGCGATGATGGCGCCCGGGGTGCCCTTCGGCGATTTGCCCAGTGCGGCAATCCGTTCAGCGACCTCGTCGGCATACCCCCGCACCAGCTCGACCTGCGGATCGATCATCTCGTGGACCCCGATGAAGTTCGGGCCGACGACGTTCCAGTGGATGTGCTTGAGGGTCAGATGTAGGTCGTTGTACGTGCTGAGCTGCTTCTGCAGCAGCTGGGCCACATCGCTGCCCTGCTTGTCGGTCAGTCCGGGAATGGTGAACGCGGTCATTGCGGTTCCTTTCGTGTTCACGATCGGTCCCAACCCGGGTACCCAGCAACCGTGCCGGGCAATCACGCCGGCTACAGCGTGCGTAGGTTCGGGATCGCCTGACGCGCTCCGAAGCGCGGATTCTGCGCCAGCCCACTGGCTTCCAGTAATCGAACGGCCCGCTGCCGGTGCGGGCGCAATGGTTCGAGCAGTTCCACCATCGCCGCGTCGTCGATCGGCCGGCCGAGCAGGGTGCGGCCCACCATCGTCGCCAGGTGATAGTCCCCCACCGACAGGGCGTCGGCGTCGCCGAACGCGCGCTGCACGGTCTCGGCCGCCGTCCACTCGCCGACCCCGGGCAGGGACCGCAGACCCGCAACCGCCCGTTTGGCGGTGAGTCGCTCGAGGGCATCGCCGCGCTGCGCGCACCCGACGATCGTGCGGGCCCGGCCCGGGTCCACGTTGGCCCGGTGGAATTCCCACGACGGGATACGCCGCCATACCTCCGCGGTGGGCGGCACCCGCATCCCTGCCGGCGCCGGTCCGGGCGCCGGGGCGCCGTACTTGGTCACCAGCCGCCGCCAGGCTCGCCAGGCATCCATGCCCGAGACCCGCTGCTCGATGATCGCGGGGACAAGAGCTTCCAGCACCCGGCCGCTTCGGCCGAGACGCAGATGGGGCACCCGCCGGTGGGCCTCGGCGATCGTGGGTTCGACCGGGTCGAAGCCGTTGGCGTCGTCGTCGGCGCCGACCAGCGCCGCGAATCCGTCCAGGAACTCCGAACTGCCGGCGCCCCACGCCTCGCAGTCCACGGTGTCGGGGGCCGATTTGGTGATCCTTGCGGTGACCGGACCCGTCGTCATGGCACTGACACGCCAGATCGCGCCGTCAGCACCGATCCGGTTCGACGGGTCAGCGCCGCCGCGCCGCCATGGGGCCAGCGTCAGGCCCGGGCTGGCCGGACCCTTGAAGACGACGCTGGTGGAGGGCACCGCACCAGATTAGGCCAGGACGATCTCAGCCTTGTCCGGGTAGAACGCCAGGTGGCCGGCGATCTCAGCGACAGCCGGATACGGCTGCTCATAGGTCCAGACCGCGTCCTCGATCCCGCCGACGTGGTAGTAGTTCGCCTCACCCTTGAACGGACAATAGGTGGTGGCGTCGCTGCGGGTCAGCGTCTCGAATACCACGTCGGCTCGGGGGATGTACTGCACCGCGGGGTACGTCGACTCCTGCAACGTCAGCGCGGCATCGGTCTGCGCGATGATCGCGCCGCCGACCGTGACGGTGACCCGACGCCCGGTCGGGGTGATGGTGATGGGGTGGGCGGCGCTGGGCTGCAGCACCTGGCGCTCTGTCATATGGATCACAACGTCTCAGGCATCGCCATGGATTCCCGGGCAGACTGGGGCGATGGCAGATTTGCACAAGGCGCGGCTGGGCCAGCTCGAGGTGGGGCGGATCGGTCTGGGCACGATGGGTATGTCGTTCGCGTACGGCAGCGCGGGCCGCGACGACGCGGAGTCGGTCCGGACAATCCACCGGGCCATCGACCTCGGCGTCACCCTCATCGACACCGCTGAGGTGTACGGCCCGTATGTCAACGAGGAGCTGGTCGGCCGGGCACTGCGGGGCCGACGGGACAAGGTCGTGCTCGCCACCAAGTTCGGGATGATCTCGCATACCGGTCGCGACGGGGTGGACAGCAGCCCGGCCAACATCCGTACCGCGGTGGAGGGGTCGTTGCGGCGGCTGGGCACCGACCACATCGACCTCTACTACCAACACCGGTTGGACCGCTCGACACCGATCGAGGACACCATCGGTGTTCTCTCCGAGCTCATCACCGAGGGCAAGGTCGGTCACATCGGTTTGTCCGAGGTCGGGGTCGAGACCATCCGGCGGGCACACGCGGTCCACCCCATCACCGCACTGCAGTCGGAGTATTCGTTGTTCACTCGTGATCCCGAGGACGGGATTCTGGATGTGCTGCGCGAGAACGGCATCGGCTTCGTGGCTTATTCACCGTTGGGACGCGGTTTCCTCACCGGGCAGATCCGCTCGGTCGATGATCTGGCCGATGACGACACCCGCCGGGAAAACCCCCGGTTCACCGGGGAGAACTTCACGGCGAATCTGCGTCTGGCCGACGAGGTGCGGGCGATCGCCAACTCCTCGGGTGTGACGCCGGGACAGGTTGCGCTCGCCTGGCTGCTCTCCCGCGGGCCCGGCATCGTGCCGATCCCCGGCACCAAACGTGTCGAACGGTTGGAGGAGAACGTGGCCGCTGATGCCGTGACACTGAGCGACGACCAGTTGGCCAGCCTGGACAACCTCGCCCCCGCTGCCGGTGATCATCACACCGAAGCTCAGATGCGGATGATCGACCGGTAGCCCGCCGCTACGATCGGCCCATGACCGAGCCTGTGAAAGCCACCGTGTCCATCGCCGCCGACGCCGCCGCGGTGTACGCACTGATCACCGATCTCCCCACATTGGCCTCGCTCGCCGAGGAGGCGCATGCAATGGAGTGGCAGAAGGGCACATCCGCCGCCCCCGGTTCGGTTTTCAAGGGCCACAACCGCAATGGCTCCAAGGCCTGGAGCACCGTCTGCACCGTCACCGATGCCGAGCCGGGCAAGACGTTCGCCTTCGACGTGAAGTCCCTGGTGTTCCCGGTCGCGCACTGGCGCTATGACATCGCGGCCACCGACGGTGGCTGCACGGTCACCGAGTCCACCTGGGACCGCCGCGCGGGCTGGTTCAAGAAGATCGCCGGGCTGGCCACCGGGGTCCCCGACCGCGACAGCGCCAACGCCGAACACATCCAACTCACCCTGCAACGGCTAAAGGAACGCGCCGAGGGTTGATACGACCAGCGGGTCAGAATGGTGGTGGTGGTCCGTATTCTTCGGCGAGCCAGGCTTGGTAGTGGCGTTCGTATGCGAGGTCGTTGTTGAGTTCGGCGCGCAGGCGTCGTTCTTCGGCGATGCGGTCTTGGCGGTCTTGTTCGCGGGTGCGTGAGCGTTTGGGCATCTTCGCGCCGCGGTCTCGGTGCGGGTGATGATCATCCGAACCACCCGATAATCGATATCGCCGACGGCGAAGCGGGCCGCCACCTGGGGCAGCTTGTCGCGCAACACCCGGGCGTGATGCACCTGGGTGCGGGCCCGGCCCCGGCTGATCCGCATCGCCGCCGACACCTCGGCGCACACCTCCTCGTAGGGGTCGGTGCGCCACAAAATGCTGTCGATCAGTTCCTGTTCACGCAGGGTGTCCAACGCCCCGATCGCGGCGAACCGGGCCGCGATCGCCACCGACTCGGCCCGCGAAGCAGCACCGACCTGGTCGATCAGGACCACATCAGACACCACATCGAACATACGTTCGAGCATGCCACCGCCCACCGACAAACCCTGGGCCTTGCCGAAGCATGTCGTACCCCGAGAGGAATGTGGCGGCCAAGCACCAATGAAAGGGGACCCGATGTGCTGGATCTGCGACCACCCCGAGGCAACCAGGCAGGACTATCTCGATCTCTTGCGGGAGAAGACTTTCAAGCGAGGCTGGGCGGTGCACTACGTCGAGCACGCCCGCAGACCGTTCGGCTACACGATCGGACTCAGCGAGGCCGGGCTGCCCGAATTGCTGATCACCGGACTGCCACCGCTGATGACGAGCAAGCTGCTCAACACGGTGGCGGAATACATGGTGGACGAGTCCAAACCTTCTCCTGGCGACACGATCACGTTGCCCGATGACTGGTTCGCCGAGTTCATCGAAGTCAGCGAGCCCACTGCGCATCTCGGTTTCGCAGTGGAGTTGTGCGGTCGCGATATCCGCGCGCTGCAGGTGGTCTGGTACGACCGTCACGGTCACTCACCGTGGTGTTCCGAGTTCAACCGGGGCGGGCCTCGCCAACCTGTTCTGGGCTTGCGGGCATCCCCCGAAAGCGCCTGAACATACTTGTTACTGCCATGAGGCGATCAATTTCTGCCATCGGAAATTGTTGCTCTGACCTCTCGGTTTACACAGTCATAACCGGAAGGAAGAAGCAGAAAATGAAGAAGTTCGGATTCGCCATCGTCGCCGCAAGCGGACTGAGCGCAGCCGTTCTCGGCCTGGCCGCCCCGGCCCTGGCCGCCGAGCCCGCTCACGTCGCAGCACCCAGCTCCGTCACCTTCTCCACAGGTGTCGACCGCCTGGACTGGCTCGACCAGCTGCACCCCAAGCCGATGGTCCCCAAGGTGGACACCACCGTTCGTCACAGCGGAAACCGCTGACGCCGACAGGCGATGAGGGGCAGCCCGGAATGGGCTGCCCCTCTTCGCTGTTCGCGAACTCAGAAGGCGTAGCGGTGATACTGCGCCATGTACCGCAGCACCGGGACCGGCTTCATGACGGCCAGCATCATGCGGTAGTGCCAGGGCAGCGTGTTGAACACCTTGTCGTCGAAGGGCGATGCCCAGGCAAGCAGCCGGGTGCCGGGGACGGCGCGCAGGATGTCTTCTGGTTTGTTGATGGCCCAATGCAGTTTGGCCCCGGATCGGCGCACCACGGTGTTGACCCACTGCCCCTTGATCCCGAGTTTGTTGAACGCGTCGAATTGCAGTTCTCCGGAAGGGAATCCGTCGACGATGCGACGCAGCAGTGCCACGCCGTCATGTTCGGTGAGGTACATCGTCAGCCCCTCACCGATCATCAGGGTGGGGCGGTCGGCGGGGATGTCCCGCAGCCACGCCGGGTCGGTCACCGACGCGGCCACCACGTGATAGTGCTCGGCGGCGGGGTAGAGCTGCTCGCGCAGGTGCGCCACGTCGGGGTAGTCGATGTCGTACCACTCGACACCGGGCCCGGGCCTCAGCCGGAAGAACCGGCCGTCCAGTCCACACCCCAGATGCAGCACCACGGCCTCGGGGTGCACTTCCAGGAACTGGCGGGTCCACCGGTCGAAGTGCGCGCTGCGGGTGGTCACCGACGGTGAGGTGGCCTCGGTGATCGAGGTACGGCTCCAGTCGTAGTCGATGCGTTCGGCTATCTCTTTGGCCATCTGATCGCCGAGGATCGGGTTGGGCAGCCCGGCGTCGAGCGCTTTGGCATAGAACGTCGCCAACATGGTCTGCGGAGCCCCGGACAGGTCGACTTTCAGCTTGTCGGTCATATCCGCCAGGTTAGGCCGCAATCCGCTTGCCGCCCAGTGGCTTAACACTTCACGGCGTGGTGTTCAGCTGCCCTTCTGTGCGCGTTTGGCCGCACGCAGGCCGACCCAGAACTTCGCGGCCTCGGCGATCGATTCCTCGACAGGCCTTGGCTGCCAACCGAGTTCACGTACGGCCTTGGAGTGGTCGAGTTCGGCCTCGGCCCGCATGAGCCGCAGGGATTCCAGTGACAGCCGCTCGTCGGTGCCGCGCAGCTTGCCCTTGAGGGTGCCCGCCGCGGCCAGCAGGTAGGACACCGGAAGCGGAATCGACCGCTGCGGCGGTGCGACACCGGCGGCCTCGGCGGCCAGCCGGGCCACCTCGGCATTGCTGATCATCTTGTCCGAGATCAGGTAGCGCTCGCCGGGGGTGCCCCGCTCGGCGGCCAGGAGCATGGCCTTGGCGGCGTCGTCGATGCCGACTGCTTCCAGGTCGATCCCGCTCATCACGAACGGCAGCTTGCCGAATGCCGCGCCGGCGATGATCGCGCCGTGCGGGGTCCGGCCCCAGTCCCCGCTGCCGTAGGTGGTGGACACGCACATCGCGACGGCCGGCAGGCCGCGCTCCCGCGCGTACTGCAGCACCAGGTCTTCGGCCTGCACCCGGGAGCGCACGTACGGCGTCACTTTGGACACGTCGACGACGTCGGCTTCGGTGGACCGCTTGCCGCGGTGCCGGCCGACGGTGACGTAGCTGCTGGTGTAGACGAACTTGCGCAGTCCCGCGACACCGGCGGCCACCTCGAGCACGTTGCGGGTGCCTTCGACGTTGGTGCGGAACAGCGGGGCCGGGTCGCGTAGCCAGCCGCGGGGGTCGACGACGCAGTGGTAGACGACGTCGCAGCCGGTCATCGCCTCGCGCAGGGCCGCGGTGTCGAAGACGTCGCCGTGGACCCGCTTGACGTCGAGGTCATCGATCCCGATGGTGTTGGCATTCGTCCGCACCATGGCCCGGATCTCGGACCCGTCGTCGGCGGCCACCAGCTGCCGCAACACATGGGAGCCCAGGAATCCGTTGGCGCCGATGACCAGTTTGGCGCTCACTTGCCGCCCCCGAACTTTTGCAGCCATGCCTCGGCCTCCTCGGTCAGCGTGCCGAGTTCGGCGGCCTTGCGGCACCACTTGCGGGCCGCGGACGCGAACCGCAGTGGGTTGTAGACGTCTTCCTGACGTGACCACAGACCGTCGCCGGCGTAGGTCAGGATCGAGATGTTGGTGGCGCTGATGATCGTGCCGTCACCGGGGTCTCGCATCGGGTTGTCCAGTTCGCAGATGATGCGGCCGGTCGGCTCGTCGATCACCGACCACAGCGACGGAAACGACGTCATGTAGCTGCCGGGGAAGGTGGTCATGGTCTTCCAGATCCAGGGCCGTACCTGCTCGCGACCTTTCATGGTGCCCACGGCGTGCTCGATGTAGTCGACGTCGACGGTGTAGTGGTCGGCCCACACATCCCAGTTCTTGGTCTGCGCGGCCCGGTCGACGGTCTGCTCGAATGTTTCGAAGGCAGCGGCGAGTTCATCGCGGCTGAAAGACCTGCTCGTCACCCCAAAACTAGAACACGTTCTACCGGTCTTTGTCGAGACCCGTCACTGCACGGCCAGCACCCGCCGCGACCCCAGCGGCGACCGCAGGGGCACCTCGACCTCGCCGGGCACCGCCAGCGCGATACACATGCGGCCGACGGACTCCGGTGGCGTTCCCCCGCGAAGCTCGATCGTGACCGCGTCAGCGGTTTCCTCGGTGATCGGGTGGACGCCGAAGCAATCCGGGGTACCCGCGGTGAAGTTGACCCGCAGTCCCGCACCGACGCGGCTGAAGGATTCGATCTCGGTCAGGTGCGGGTCGACGATCGCCGGATTGTCGGTGAACAGCGTCCGGCCGGGATCTGCCGGTGCCTCAGGCACCGCGACCGGACTCGGTTCGGCGGCCGCGGTAGGGCAACCGGTGAGCAGGAGTAAACCGGCAAGCGCCGCAGTTGCAACTACACGCATGACCACCACGGTAATCACGGAGCACAATGGGGCACATGGGTAACTATTCGACAGCGATCCTGGCGGGCGGCTGCTTCTGGGGCATGCAGGACCTCATCCGTAAGCAACCCGGCGTGATCTCGACCCGGGTCGGTTACACCGGCGGTCGCAACGATCATCCGACATACCGGAACCATCCGGGCCACGCGGAGGCCGTCGAGATCGTCTACGACCCGGCACAGACCGACTTCCGCGCGCTGCTGGAGTTCTTCTTCCAGATCCACGATCCGTCCACCAAGGACCGGCAAGGCAACGACGTCGGCACCAGCTACCGGTCGGCGATCTTCTATCTCGATGACGAGCAGAAGCGCGTCGCCCTGGACACCATCGCCGATGTGGACGCGTCGGGGCTGTGGCCGGGCAAGGTCGTGACGGAGGTGACGCCGGCGACCGATTTCTGGGAGGCCGAGCCTGAGCACCAGGACTATCTGGTGCATTACCCGAACGGCTACACCTGCCATTTCCCGCGGCCGGGCTGGAAGCTGCCCAAGCGGCAGACCGCCAACCAGTAGCGGCTCAGGCCCCCAGCGGCGTGGCGCGGCGGTGTACGACGATGCGCCCGCCCGCCGCGGGGGTGTAGGCCACGCCGCGGGAGTGCACCTTCTCCCCCGGCGCGGTGGTGGTCTGGATCACGAAGTGCCGCAACACGGTTCGCAGCACCACGTCCATCTCCACGTTGGCGAACACCGCTCCGACACAGCGCCGGGTGCCACCGCCGTACGGCAACCAGCCCAGACCGGGCCTGCTGCCGACAAAACGCTGCGGATCGAACCGACCCGGATCGGCGAATTCCTTCTGCGCCTCCTGGATCTGCGAGATCGCCACGATGACCGAGTGCCCGCGCGGAATCTCCCACTCCCCCAACCGGATTGACGGTGCATACACGTGGCGGCCGGCGAAGTCGATCACGGTGCGGTTTCGCTGCACCTCCAGGATCGTGGCCTGACGGTATTCGTTGGCGTCCGTGGCGGCCTCGGCCTCCAGTTCGGCCAGCACCCGCGGATGACGGCTGATCCGCTCGAATGCCCACCCCAGGGTCGACGCCGTCGTCTCGTGCCCGGCGGCCAGCAGGGTGAGCAGCTCATCGCCGATGTCCTTGCGGGACATGGCCGATCCGTCCTCGTAGGTGCTGCGCAACAGCAGCGCCAGGATGTCGTCGCGCTGATCGAGTTCAGGGTCGGCTTCGACCTTGTCGATGAGGCGGTTGATCACGGCGTCGTACTGCTCGCGGTACCGGGCCAACCGGCCCCACGGACTGAACCGGCCGTAGGTTCGGCTCGGGGTGGGCACCACCACGAGCCGGGAGCCCAGGGTGACCCAGGGCGGGATGATGCGGCGCAGCTCGTCGAGTTGTTCACCGTCGGCGCCGAACACCGCGCGCAGAATCACGTTGAGCGTGATCCGCATCATCGGCTCGAGGGTCTCGAACTCTTGGCCCTGCGGCCAGTTCGCCATTTCCCGCAGGGTCTCCTCTTCGAAGATCCGCTCGTAGTTCCTGATGCTCTTGCCGTGGAACGGCGGGGTGAGCAGTTTGCGACGGCGTCGGTGGTCGGTGCCGTCGAGGGCGAACACCGAGCCGGACCCGAGGATGCGGCTCAGGTTGGGCTGGATGTTGCCCACGTCGTCGGTGTTGGCAGCGAAGAGCTGCTTGGCCAGCTGCGCATCGGCGACGATCACGGTGGGGCCGAAGATCGGAAGTCTGAGGCTGAAGACGTCCCCCTGGCGGCGGGAGATCTGTTTGACCACCCAGCGCCTGGCCAGGGCGAAGCCGAGGGCCTGCAACGGCTTCGGAACCCGCGCCGGTGGCGGGGTACGGCCCGGTGCGACGTCTTCAACGGTGTCGGTGGCCTTCTCAGCTGCTGCCAGCTCGGTCATACCATCTCCAGCCAGGTCCTGGTACCGCACGGTACCAACGGTTGTGAGGTACGGTACTCTGAGGTACCAGGTAGCGCAAGGGGGTGGGACGGATGACTACGCTGAGCGCTGCCGATTCCCCCACCGACACCTACCGGCTACGCCTGCTCGACGGCCTCGCCGCGGCCATCGCCGACAAGGGCTATCGCGAGACAACGGTTGCCGACATCGTCCGGCACGCCCGTACGTCCAAGCGGACCTTCTACGACCAGTTCGGCACCAAAGAGGACGGTTTCCTCGAACTGCTGCGCGCCAACAATGCCGCCCTCGTCGACGGCATCCAGGCCGCCGTCGACCCGGAGGCGCCCTGGCGCGACCAGATCGGACAAGCCGTGGGCGCCTACGTCGATCACATCGCGTCCGCCCCGGCCATCACGTTGAGCTGGATCCGTGAACTGCCCGCGCTGGGCAGCCGGGCCCGCCCGCTGCAGCGTGCAGCCCTGCGGGATCTGACCGACCTGTTGATCGAACTCAGTGGCAGCGCGGGCTTTCAACGCGCGGCCCTGCCCCGGCTCTCCGAGCCGATGGCGATCATCTTGCTCGGCGGACTCCGAGAACTGACCGCGTTGATCGTCGAGGACGGCCGTGACATCCACGAGATCTACGGACCCGCGGTGGCCGCGTCGACGGCGATCATGACCGCGAATTCAGTTGAACAACAACCGCGCTGACTTCTCCAGCCGGCTCGAGATGCCGGCATAGTTCTCGTATCCCATGCCCGCCCACACCAGGGTGCCGGTGTAGAGCAATTCCAGCGCCTCGATCACATCGAGGTCCACATCGGGCCCGAGCGCCGCCACCAGACGGCCGCGGATGTCGGCGCCGATGCGCTGTCGCAGCGCGTCCACATCGGGGTCTTTACCGAGCAGCGCGTTGGTCACCGCCCCGGCGAACTCCGGTTCGCCCGCCAGCAGTGACGCGATGTGCTGCAAGACCTCGACCACCCGGGTGGCCGGGTCGGCGGATTCGTGCGCGGCCGGCGGCGCGGCGGAAAGTCGGCGCCAGAACACCTCGGCCACGAGGTGTTCTTTCGACGAGAAATAGGTGTAGGCCGTCGCGGCCCCGACGCCGGCCTCGGCGGCCACCCGGCGCACGGTCAGTCCGGCGAATCCGTCTCGGCTGATCAGCTGCAATGCGGCATTGCCCAGTCGTTCCACGGTGTCGGCCTGCCGGGCACTCAGGCGGCGGCGCGTCGACTCCAGGGCCGCATCAGACACGTGTCCGGACGCTACTACAACAGCGGGTGGCCAGCAACGGTAGGTTGTGCATTCATGAGCACCGCTGACACCGCCCTGCCGCCCCGCGCCGAGCGCCTGTTCGCCCTTGCCGAGCAGGTCACCGGCTTCATGCCGGCCGACGAGGGCCGGGCCCTCTACGACGCCGGGGTGCGCTACCTGGGCGGCGGGGTCGGGGTCGAGATCGGCACCTACTGCGGCAAGTCGACGGTGATGCTGGGCGCGGCCGCGCAGGAGACGGACTCGGTGCTGTACACCGTCGACCATCACCACGGTTCAGAGGAACATCAGGCCGGCTGGGAGTACCACGACACCACGATGGTCGATCCGGTGACCGGGCTGTTCGACACGCTGCCCACGATGCGGCACACCCTCGATGCCGCCGGCCTGGACGAGCATGTGGTGGCCGTGGTCGGCCGTTCACCCGTGGTGGCCCGGGGATGGCGAATGCCGTTGCGGCTGTTGTTCATCGACGGGGGGCACACCGAGGAGGCCGCACAGCGGGACTTCGACGGGTGGGCGCGCTGGGTCGAGGTGGGCGGCGCGCTGGTCATCCACGACGTGTTCCCCGACCCCAACGACGGCGGCCAGGCCCCGTTCCACATCTACCAGCGTGCGCTGGCGACGGGCGCCTTCGCCGAAGTCGCCGTGATGGGTTCGATGCGGGTGCTGGAGCGGACCTCGGGCGAACCGGGGCAGCTGGACTAGCGGTCCCCGGCCTTCCCACCGACGCACTCACAGTCGTACTCACCCTCCAGGCCGCGCGGCAGTCCGACACCCCGGAAGATGCCGCTGGCCGCGGTGGTCTGCGACAGGGCGTCGGCAGCCAAGACCATGGCCGCGCCGGTCCAGGTGGTGCGTTCCTCGGGCCAGCGCTTGCCGTCGGCGAAAACCAGCCCGGTCCAATAGGATCCGTCGTCCTCGCGCAGGTGCTGCATGGCGGTGAACTGCTCGTGGGCCCGCCGGGAATCACCGATCGCGTCCAGGGCCATCACCAGCTCGCAGGTCTCCGCGCCGGTGACCCAGGGCCGGTGGTCGACGCACCGGATGCCCAGTCCGGGCACCACGAAGTCGTCCCACCGGTCGTCGATCCGCGCCCGGGCCGCGGTTCCGCGCAGGGCACCGCCGAGCACCGGGTAGTACCACTCCATCGCGTGGGTGTCCTTGGCGGAGAACGCCTCTGGATGCGCGGCGATGGCGTGGCCGAGCCGCCCGACGGCGACCTCCCATTCCGGCTGGGGATCGTCGAGGTAGTCGGCGAGCGCCAAGCCACACCGGATGCTGTGGTACACGCTGGCGCAGCCGGTCAGCAGCGCTTCCTCGACCGGGCCCGCCGGGCTTGCGGCCCAGTAGATCTCACCGCCGGAGGCCTGCAGGCCCAGCACAAAGTCGAGAGCACGGGTCACCACGGGCCACATCGATTCGGCGAAGGCCCGGTCTCCGGTGATCAGCACGTGGTGCCAGACGCCGGTGGCGACGTAGGCGCAGAAGTTGCTGTCGCTGTTGGCGTCCTCGATGACACCGTTGCGCAGCTGGATGGGCCAGGAGCCGTCGGGGCGCTGCACGGTGCGGCACCAGTCGAATGCCGCGCGGGCGGGCTCGATCAGTCCGGCCACGGTCAGGGCCATGGCGTTCTCGACGTGATCCCACGGGTCGGTGTGGCCGCCGTCGAACCACGGCAGGGCGCCGGAGGATTCCTGGGTCGCGGCGATCGAACGCGCCGTCTGCAGGCAGTCGTCTGGTGTCAAAACTCCGGGCACACCGGGGATCTCAGGCACAAGCACAGCTGCGGCCTACCCGTTGGATTCTGGCTTGTGAAAGTAGAGGGCGACGCTCTTGCCGATCACCGGGTTCAGCAGCGACTCGGCCGTGCGGGTCAGCCAGGGCCGGCCCATCATGTCCCACACCAGCAACTGGTGATATGCCTTGACTGCGAAGTGGTCGTTCTTCTCGGTGCCGACAAGACATTTGAGCCACCAGTACGGCGAGTGCAGCGCGTGCTCGTGGTGCGTGTGGGTGAGAGTGAGACCGTGCGCAAGCACCTTGTCGCGCAGTTCGTCGGCCTTGTAGATGCGGATGTGTCCGCCCTCGTTGGCGTGGTAGGAGTCCGACAGCAGCCAGCACACCTTCTCGGGGAGCCAGCGCGGGACGGTGATGGCCAGCGAGCCACCGGGTTTGAGGACGCGCACCAGTTCGGCGATGGCCCGCTCGTCCTGCGGGACGTGCTCCAGGATCTCCGAGGCAATCACGCAGTCGAAGCTGCCGTCGGCATACGGCAGGTCGAGCGCATCGCCCTTGACGGCCTCGCCCTTGGCCGACAGCGGAACCTCGCCCTCTTCCCGCATGGCCTGCAGCATGGTGTCGACATCGTTGAGGTCGGACACGCTCTGGTCGAAGCCGATCACATCCGCCCCGCGCCGGTAGGCCTCGAAGGTGTGCCGGCCCGCGCCACAGCCGACGTCGATCACCGTGGTGCCCGGGCCGACACCGAGGCGGTCGAAATCGACGGTCAGCATGACGTCACCTTCCCGGCCCGCTCGCGGGCCATCTCGTACACCGATACCGTTTGCGCGGCAACCGATTCCCAACTGAAGACATCGAGGGCGCGCTGGCGTCCGGCGGCGCCGAGCTTGCGTCGTTCCGACGGCGAGTCGAGCAGTTCGCCCAGTACCGCGGTCAGCTCGTCGACGTCGGCCGGGCGCACCAACCGGGCGCAGGAACCGTCGTCTCCGACCACCTCGGGCAGGGCGCCCGCACGGCTGGCCACGATCGGGGTGCCACTGGCCATGGCCTCCACGGCGGGCAGCGAGAAGCCTTCGTACAGGGACGGGATGCAGGCCACCTCGGCGGAGGCCAGCAGCGCGGCGAGCTCCTCATCGCTCAACCCGCTGGAGCTGTGCACGATGTCGGAAATGCCGAGCTCGGCAATGAGTTTCTCGGTCGGACCGTTCGGTTCGAGCTTCGACACCAGCTGCACGTCGAGGTCGCGTGCGACCCGCAACCGCGCCACCGCATGCAGCAGATTGCTGACGCCTTTGAGCGGGACATCGGCACTGGCGATCGCGATGATGCGTCCGCTCACCCGGTGATCGCTCGGCTTGAACAGTTCGGTGTCCACGCCCAGCGGCACGATGTGCAGCTGCCCCGGCGTCACGCCGAAGTCCTCGGCGATGTCGGCGGCCGAGGACGACGACACGGTGAGCAGCTCGGGGATCTTGCGGGCCACCTTCTTCTGCATCTCGGCGAACCCGTACCAGCGCCGGACCAGCGGCTTGCGCCACCACTTGGCGGCGGCGATCTCGACGACCCGGTCGCGGGTGATCGGGTGGTGCACGGTGGCCACGACCGGCAGGCCGCTCTCGGCGATCTTCAGCAGCGCCGAGCCCAGGCTCTGGTTGTCGTGAACCACGTCGAACTCGTCGCGGCGGTCGGCCAGGATCCGGGCCACACGCATGGTGAACGTCCTGGGCTCGGGGAACCCTGCGCTCCACATGGTGGCCAGCTCGAGCGCATCGATGCGGTCGCGGATCTCGCTGGGCCTGGGCACGCGGAACGGGTCCGGCTCACGGTAAAGGTCCAGGCTCGGGACCTTGGTCAGCTTCACCCGGGGGTCAAGGCCCTCGGGGTAGGGCTGGCCGGAGAACACCTCGACGTCATGGCCGAGTTCGGCGAGCCCGCGGCTCAGATAGCGCACGTAGACGCCCTGGCCACCGCAATGAGTCTTGCTCCGATAGGACAGCAACGCGATACGCATAATCAGATCACCCGACGGCCGGAAGCATGCTGAGCTGGGAATACACGCTCACGCGTCGACTCCGAACCCTCTGGACATGTGTCCAGACTATAGTTTGACCTGCTAGTCAACGCAACGCGTCGGCCGGCGTCTACGCCGGAGGAAAGCCCCCGGTGGCTACCGGACCCCATCGGGTCGGCGTGATCCGGATCAGGCACTTGCCCTGGTCCACCATCGCCTGCCGGTATTCATCCCAGTCCGGGTGTTCACCGGCGACCGCGCGGAAGTAATCGACGAGCGGTTCCACCGCGTCGGGCAGGCCGATCACCTCGGCGTCCCCGTCGACCTGTACGTAGGGCCCGTCGAATTCCTCGGACAACACCGTCACGCTGGCCCGGGGAGTGCGGCGCAGGTTGGCCGCCTTGGCGCGCTGCGGATAGCTCGCGATCACGATGCGGCCGTGCTGGTCCACCCCACCGGTCACCGGCGAGGCCTGCAGCGAGCCGTCGGCACGGAACGTGGTCAGCACCATGTGGTGCCGGGGGCGCACGAAGTCCAGAAGTTCGTCGATCCCTACGGTGTCAGCGGTCGCATACTTTCGGGCCATGGTTCGACGGTAGGACAAAGGCGAAGGGCCGTGGGAAACCCAGGCCGGTCAGCCGCGCGCCGCGCACTGCCTCGATCTCGACGGGCAGCACCTTGCCCGACGACGGTTCGTAGCACTCCACGACATCTTGGTCTGCGCCGATCAGCAGCACCCAGTGCCGCGGGATACCGCGCTCGCCGATCAACATCGCCACCGGCCAGCCCGCGGCGACGGCGCCGCGCACCTCCGTCAGCGAATCACGGGCGCCGCGGAAACGTCGCCACCGGTACGTCACCCCGCGTTTGGCGCTGTGTTCGGTCAGCGCGCGGGCCATCCCGGCGGGTGTGGTTCCGAGTTGGCGCGGCCAAATCCGGTTGACGGCAGCGTGAATTCGGCCTTGTTCCGCGGCGAACCAGGTCTCGCCGTCGGCGGTCAGCAACTCCGCGCGATACGTGTGATCCAGGATCGCGCCGGCCACCACGGCGACCGTCGGACCACAGGTGATCCCGTCGCGCTGCCGTAGCCGTAGGGCCGCCAGTTTCGCTGGCTTCACACAGATCCGGTCATTGCATCGATCAATTTCTGCCATCGGAACTAAAGCTTCTGAGCTGCCGGTTCTTACCGGTACATGGCAGCGTAAGCGACTATCGGAAGTAAGGACACTCCAGTGCGAAACACCATCGGAAACTCTCGGATCGTCTCCGCGGCGCTGGGCGTTGCGGTGGCGGCCATCGTCGGTTCGGCGGGGGTGGCCTCGGCCGCACCCAACGGGCCCAGCAACGCCGAGCAGACCATCAGACAGCTTCAGTCCCAGGGCTATACGGTGATCGTCAACCGCCTCGGCTCATCACCTCTGGAGCAGGCTTCGGTCGTCGCGGTACGGCCCGGGCCGAACTTCAGCCGCACCGACACGCTCAGTGCCGTCACCACGCGCACGGTCTACGTCGACGTCAAGTAGCAGACAGCCACCGCGTCGGAGTCGATAATGACCTGATGGCGGTGAAAATGGCTGATCTGCTGGGCAGCAACCTGGGCGCCCTGCGATATCAGCCCACTGCCAAACGAATTCGGGTCTGCCTGGGCGGTGAGCCGGTGGCCGATACCGGTGCGGCGGTTCTGATCTGGGAGCCGCGCCGGGTGGTTCCGACATACGCGGTGCCGCGCTCGGCGCTGACGGCACAACTCGTTCCGGCGGGCGGGGATGTGGGCGACGACGAGATCCCCGGATTTCTCGACCCGTCGGTGCCGTTCACCGCGCACACCTGTCCGGGCACCGCGTTCGACGTCATCGCCGGTGATGAGACCGGTGCCGCCGCGGCGTTTCAGCCCGACGATGCGGAGCTGGCCGACTATCTGATCCTGGACTTCGCGACCTTCGAATGGCGCGAGGAGGACGAGCCGATCGTCGCGCATCCGCATGATCCGTTCCACCGGATCGACATCCTGCGCAGCCGGCGGCGTATCCGCATCGAACTCGACGGCCGGGTGCTGGCCGAATCCTGCAGTCCCATGCTGTTATTCGAGACCGGGCTGCCCACCCGCCACTACCTTCCCCGCGAAGACGTGACTGCCGAGTTCGTCGTCAGCAACACCGTCACGTACTGCGCGTACAAGGGCCGGGCCACCTACTATTCGCTGGCCGGTGGGCCCGCCGACCTGGCCTGGTCGTACCACGAGCCCTTGATCGACGCGGTGCGGGTGCGTGACCACATCTGCTTCTTCGACGAGCGGGTCGACGTATTCGTCGACGGGGAGCGCATGGATCGTCCCGTGACGCCGTGGAGCTGACGGAAGGTCTGTTTGGAGGCGTCTGCTTCTGGCAACATCAGACAGCGACACCACAGTCAGTTGACCGGAGGTCATGATGGGCTCATCCGATGTCACACTCACCGCGGCTGCCGGAACCGAAGGCGGTGGTGCCGCACTCGATCAGGTGATCGGCATGTCGGTCGTCGCCCTGGTGGTCACGGTCGCACTCCTGTGGATCGGTTATCTGCACCGCAACCGGCGCATCACCTGGCTGAACAACTTCGCCGAATGGCTGGGCCGCAAATTCCATCGGCCACCATGGGTGGCGTTGCAGGTATTCCTGTTCACCGCGACCATCATCTGCGCGCTCTTCGGTTTCATCTGGGACGTCAGCCTGCACATCGGCAAGGGGCGCGACGCCGGACCGCTGGCCAACCCGGCGCACTACTTCATCCTGATCGGGCTGTTCCTGCTTTTCATCGCCGGCTCGATGGCGATCGTGCTGCCCTACGACAAGCCCGGCCCGGCTGCCATCCGCATCACCCGCACCTGGTACGCCCCGGTGGGCGGTGTGCTGATGGCGCTGTGCGGGCTGTACGCCCTGATCGGCTTTCCCCTCGACGACATCTGGCACCGCATCTTCGGTCAGGATGTGACCCTCTGGGGCCCAACCCATTTGATGCTCATCGGTGGCGCGGGGCTGTCGCTGATCGCCGTGCTGTTACTGGAGCATGAGGGCAGGGTCGCGATGGGCCCCGAAGGCATGGCCGAGGACAGCAAGTTCAACAAATTCCTGTACTTCCTGTCGTTCGGCGGCCTGTTCATCGGGCTGTCGGTGTTCCAGATCGAATACGACTTCGGTGTCGAGCAGTTCCGCCTGGTGCTGCAGCCGATGATGATCGCGGGTGCGGCCGCCCTGGCGGCGGTCGCGGCTCGATTGGTGCTGGGCCCGGGAGCGGCGTTGATCGCCGCCGGGTTCGCGATAGCTCTGCGCGGGGCTGTGGCCTTCGTCGTCGGCCCGGTGTTCGGTGCCCCGACGAGCTGGTTCGCGCTCTATCTCGGTCCGGCACTGGTGGTCGAGCTGCTCGCCCTTACCCCGCTTGTCAAGCGGCCCATCCTCTTTGGTGCGGTGGCCGGTCTGGGCGTGGCGACCGTCGGGCTGTGGCTCGAATCGTTGTGGATCGGCGCGGTGTATCGCTACCCGTGGCCGATGAGCATGTGGGGCGAGGCGCTGGCCATGGCAATCCCGGTGGCCGTCGCGATGGGCCTGTGCGGCGCGCTGCTGGCGCTGGTGCTCACCGGTCAGCCACTGCCCCGGCCCGCGGTGGGGATCTCCATCGTGGTGGCGACCGTGCTGGTGATCGGCGGCGCCGTGGCCAACGGGCTGCGCACCGAGGTTCCGCAAAATGCCAGTGCCACCATCACTTTGACGGATCTACCGGCCGACAACGGGCACCGCATGGCCTCGGCCGATGTCCAGATCACCCCGGCCGGCCTGATCGGCGACGACCCGGAGTGGGTGTCGATCCTGGCGTGGCAAGGCGGTCTGGCCAACCATCGCGGCCTGATCATCGACCGGTTGGAGAAGGTGGGCCCCGGCCACTACCGCTCGACGCAGCCCATCCCGGTGTCCGGTAGTTGGAAGACCCTGCTGCGTGTGCAGGACGGCACCACGATGGCCGGTGTGCCGATCTTCCTGCCGGCCGATCCGGGTATCGGGGCCGCCGAGACGCCGGCGCTCTCCTCGAGCACCCGTGAGTTCGTGCAGGAGATCACGATCCTGCAGCGCGAGCGCAACCTCGATCACCCGACCTGGCTGTACAACGTGGCGTCGCTGGTGGTCCTGGTGTGCACGTTGATCCTGATCGCCGGACTGACCTGGGGCGCGGGGCGGATCAATGCCAGAGAGCTGGCCGCGGGCCGTGAACCCGCCGAGCTCACATGATCCTCGCCGACCACACGTTGCTGCTGGCGTTGCCGGCCTTCGCCCCGGCGGTCGTCGTGGTGGGTGTCGTCGTCTATGTCGCCATGCGGGACCGCCGCCGTGGGGACGACGGCGGCGAGCCCCAGGACGACGTTCGAGATGAAGGTGCGGACCTCTCAGGCGAAGATGGTTCACCGTGATCAACCTCAGAAGCAGTGTCATCGTCCTGGCGTCCGCCCTCGCCCTGGTGACGGCCGGTTGCGGCCGTTCCGGCGAATCTCAGAAGACCGACGGCGCAGCCGGTTCGGCCACGCCCTCGGCGACCACGGTCAACCCCTCGGACATGACCAACCAGCAGCAGGCACCGACCCGGCTGCGGATCGACGTCACCATCAAGGGCGGCGAGGTCACCCCGACCAATCAGCGGCTGCAGGGCAAGGTCGGCGAGCCGATCGTGGTGCGCGTCAACAGCGACGCCGCCGACGAGTTGCACGTGCACTCCAACCCCGAGCACAGCTTCAAGATCGAGCCGCGTAACGGCCAGCAGTTCCAGTTCACCGTCGACGTGCCCGGCACCGTCGACATCGAGCTGCACCAGCTGAACCGCACGATCGCCAGCGTGCAAGTGCAGCAGTGACGTCCGGGTCGACCGCGGTACTGGCCCATGGTCTGGGCGGTTCGACCGATCTTCCCATCCCCTACACCTATGCGCTGATCGGCGCGGCGTGGACGCTGACGTTCACCTTCGCGGTGGTGGCGCTGGCCTGGCGGCGGCCCCGGTTCGATCCGGACAAGCCGGGCCTGCCGCTGCCGCCCTGGGCGACGGCGACCATCGACTCCGCCGTGACGCGCTGGGGCGTGGGCCTGCTCTCGCTCGCGTTCACCGGGTGGGTGGCCTACACCGCGATCACCCGGCCCGCGGATGCCAATCCGCTGCCGGGTGTCTTCTATGTGCTGCTGTGGGTGGGGCTGGTCGCGGCCTCCGTGCTGTTCGGCCCGGTGTGGCGGCTGATCTCCCCCGTCCGCGCGCTGCACCGGTTCCTACCCGTACCGCCGCTTCGGCGCTACCCCGAACGTCTCGGCTACTGGCCGGCCGTCGCGGGATTGTTCGCGTTCGTATGGCTCGAGCTGGCCAGCCCGGACCCGGGATCGGTTGCGGCCATTGGAAACTGGCTGCTGGTCTACCTCGTGGTGACGCTCGCCGGGGCGGTGTGCTGCGGGCCGCGGTGGCTGGAGAGCGCCGATCCGTTCGAGGTGTACAGCACCACGGTGTCGAAGCTGTCCCCGTTGCGCCGCCATGACGGCCGGTTCGTGCTCGGGAACCCGTTCGACCACCTGCCGTCGGTGCCGGTGCGGCCGGGGCTCGTCGCGGTGCTGGCGGTGCTGCTGGGCTCCACGGCATTCGACAGCTTTTCGGCGATGCCCCAGTGGCGCAATTTCGTCGACGCGCACTCGGGTTCGCCCTTGGGCGCCAGCCTGATCCGTACCGCGGGCCTACTGGTCTTCGCCGGCACGGTGGCGCTCACGTTCTGGGCCGCCACCCGCACCACCGGCGGCGTCGATCGCCGGCTGCGACGCGAGTTGCCCGGGCTGATGGCGCATTCCCTCATCCCGATCGTCATCGGCTACGTGTTCGCGCACTACTTGTCGTATCTGGTGGAGCGCGGCCAGCAGACGCTGATCCTGCTGTTCGGGCTCCAGGACGTCCAGGTCAGCTACGTCCTGTCGGCCCACCCCACACTTCTGGCCACTCTCAAGGTCGGATTAGTGCTGGCCGGCCACGTCGCCGGGGTGATCGCGGCACACGACCGAGCCCTGCGCCTGCTGCCGAAGCAGCATCAGCTCACCGGCCAGCTGGCGACCATGCTGGTGATGGTCGGTTACACCTTCACCGGGCTGTACCTGCTGTTCGGCGGGTAGCGTCGGAACCATGCAGATGTCCAGGCCGACTCGGGCACTCATCGTGGTCGACGTGCAGAACGATTTCTGTGAGGGGGGCTCACTGGCGGTCGCGGGCGGTGCGGCGGTGGCGCGGGGCGTGACGGCCCTGCTGGCCTCCGGCCACGGATACGACCATGTGGTGGCCACCAAGGATTTCCATATCGATCCGGGCGATCATTTCTCCGACACCCCCGACTACCGGACCTCGTGGCCGCGGCACTGCGTGGCCGATACGCCGGGTGCGGCGTTCCATCCCGATTTCGATCCGGCCGCGGTCGAGGCGGTCTTCAAAAAGGGCCATCATTCGGCGGCCTACAGCGGGTTCGAGGGCATCGACGACTCCGGGACGACGCTGGAAGACTGGCTGCGCCGCCGGGGTGTCGAAGCGGTGGACGTGGTGGGCATCGCCACCGACTACTGCGTCGCCGCCACCGCCGCCGACGCGGTCAGGGCCGGGCTGCGCACCCGGGTGCTGACCGACCTGACCGCCGGCGTCGCGGCCGAGAGTTCCACCGCGGCGTTGGCCGAATTGCGTTCCGCCGGGGCGGAAATCAGCTAGTCGGGTCGACCGGCCGGCCGGTCCAGCGGGGGTCGCGGCGCTCGACGTAGGCACGTACGCCTTCACGCGCGTCGTCGTGCGCCATCAGGCGCAGATGGATCTCGGTTTCCCGGGCGCCGACGCCGGTCCGGTCGAGGTCGTAGGAATCCCACAGCAACCGCTTGCTGGCGGCAACCGACATCGGCGCGGTGTTGACCGCGATGTCGTGGGCGAGTTCCAGTGCGGCGGGCAACACCTGATCAGCCGGAAGCACCCGGCTGCCCAGGCCGAGCGCGACGGCACGATGCCCGTCGAATGTGGCGCCGGACAACAGGATCTCCGCGGCATTGGCCAAACCCACCAGCCGCGGCAGAACCCAGTGTGAGTAGGCGTCGCCTACCATGCCGCGCCGGGCCTGCACCACGCCGTAGCGCGCGTCCGCGGCGAAAAACCGGATGTCGCATTGCAATGCGAGGGTCAGGCCGATCCCGATGGCATGCCCGTTGACCGCGGCGATCACCGGCTTGGCCAGCGTCCACGCCGGCACGGCCAGCCCGGCGGCGCTGAACTCCTCGCCGGGCTCGGTGAACGTCTGATCCCCCGCGCCGAGGTCGGCCCCCGCGCAGAACGCGGGCGGGGCTCCGGTCAGCACGATCACCCGGATCGCGTCGGCGGCGTCGCAGCGCCGGTAGGCATCGGCCAGTTCCTCGCGCATCCCGCCGCCGAAGGCGTTGCGTTGCTGTGGACGGTCCAGCGCGATGATCGCGACGGACTTGTCGACGGTGACCCGCAGGGTCCGGTACTCCGGCAGATCAGGGCGAGTGGTCACAGCACGTAACGTACCGCCGGTCGTTCGCCCGGCCGCAGTCCCCCGAGCGCCGTAAGGTCGAATTTGTGACTTTGGAGACGTGGCGAGGCAAGGCCTATCCGCTCGGTGCGACCTACGACGGTTCGGGAACCAACTTCGCGTTGTTCAGCGAGGTCGCCGAGCGGGTCGAGTTGTGCCTGTTCGATCCCGACGAGTCCGGCGTGCTGCACGAGACGCGGGTGACACTGCCCGAGGTGGATGGATTCGTCTGGCACGGTTTCGTTCCCGGGATCGAGCCGGGCCAGCGCTACGGCTACCGGGTGCACGGCCCGTACGACCCGGCGTCCGGCC
This sequence comes from Mycolicibacterium neworleansense, assembly GCF_001245615.1. Classification (NCBI taxonomy): domain Bacteria; kingdom Bacillati; phylum Actinomycetota; class Actinomycetes; order Mycobacteriales; family Mycobacteriaceae; genus Mycobacterium; species Mycolicibacterium neworleansense. The sequence goes on along the minus strand of NZ_CWKH01000002.1, from coordinate 1,244,191 downwards.
ACCGGTGCAACCCCAACAAGCTGGTGCTGGACCCGTACGCCAAGGCGATCGAGGGTTCCTTCGATTGGGGCCAGCCGCTGTTCTCCTACAACTTCGACGATCCGGGCAGCCGCAACGACGACGATTCGGCGGCCAGCATGCCGAAGGCCGTGGTGATCAACCCGTATTTCGACTGGGGTGTCGATCACCCGCCCAGTCACGAGTACGCCGACACCGTCATCTACGAGGCCCACGTCAAGGGCCTCACCCAGACCCATCCCGACATCCCCGAGCAACTACGCGGAACCTACACCGCCGTGGCACACCCGGTGATCATCGAGCATCTGAAAGCCTTGGGGGTCAACGCCATCGAGCTGATGCCGGTGCATCACTTCGTGAACGACTCGACCCTGGTCGAGAAGGGCTTGTCGAACTACTGGGGTTACAACACGATCGGGTTCCTGGCACCCGATCCCCGCTACAGTTCGGCCGGCACCCCCGGGGGCCATGTCCAGGAATTCAAGGCCATGGTGCGTGACCTGCATGCCAACGACATCGAGGTGATCCTCGACGTCGTCTACAACCACACGGCCGAGGGCAACCACATGGGGCCGACGCTGTCGATGCGCGGGATCGACAATGCCGCCTACTACCGGCTGGTCGACGACGACAAGCAGTACTACATGGACTACACCGGTACCGGAAACAGTCTCAACGTCGGCCATCCCCACTCGCTGCAGCTGATCATGGACTCGTTGCGCTACTGGGTCACCGAGATGCATGTCGACGGGTTCCGCTTCGACCTGGCCGCCACCCTGGCCCGCGAGTTCTACGACGTGGATCGACTGAGCGCGTTTTTCGAACTCGTGCAACAGGATCCGATCGTCAGCCAGGTCAAGTTGATCGCCGAACCATGGGACGTCGGGCCGGGCGGCTACCAGGTGGGCAACTTTCCACCGCTGTGGACCGAGTGGAACGGCAAGTTCCGCGACACCGTGCGCGACTACTGGCGTGGTGAGCCGGCCACCCTCGACGAGTTCGCCTACCGGTTGACCGGTTCGGCCGATCTGTATGAGCAGACCGGCCGCCGCCCGTTCGCCTCGATCAACTTCGTTACCGCCCATGACGGTTTCACCCTCCGTGACCTGGTGTCCTACAACGAAAAACACAATGAGGCCAACGGCGAGGACAACCGCGACGGCGAGAGCAACAACAAGTCGTGGAACTGTGGCGCCGAAGGTCCGTCGGACGATCCGGCGGTCAATACGCTGCGCTCCCGCCAGCAGCGCAACTTCCTGGCCACGCTGCTGCTGTCCCAAGGTGTTCCGATGCTGTCGCACGGTGACGAGCTGGGCCGGACCCAGCAGGGGAACAACAACGTCTACTGCCAGGACAACGACATCTCCTGGATCGATTGGGCCACAGCCGATGTCGACCTGCTCGAGTTCACCCGCTCGGTTTCGGCGCTGCGTGCCGCGCATCCGGTGTTCCGGCGCCGCAGGTTCTTCGACGGCCGGCCGGTGCGCGAGGCGGGTTCGGAGGGAACACCGGACATCGCCTGGTTCGCGCCCGACGGCTCCGACATGACGGCCGAGGACTGGGAGACCGGATATGCCAAGTCGGTGGCGGTGTACCTGAACGGGCAAGGCATCGCCGATCCCGATGTCCGGGGCCAGCGCGTGGTGGACGACTCGTTCCTGCTGTGTTTCAACGCGCACGACGAGCCGATCGAGTTCGTTGTACCTCCGGCACAATTCGCGGCCCGATGGGCACCGGCGATCAACACGTCGGCAAACTCCACGCGCGACGCGGTAGCGGCCGGCGGCACGGTCAGCGTGGACGCGCGAGCCGTCCTGGTGCTGCAGTCCGAATCAGATTGAACGTCAATTCGAGAAGTTGCTCATCGGCCGGATGTCCGTGCCCTAACCAGGAAGTCTGGTACCTTGAGCATGTAGCAGCCGTGGTCGCCTAAGTAGACATTGAGCGCTTGTTCGATGTCACCGGCCGGGCGGGCTGGGGGGTACGAGCCGAAGAGCGGCGGCAACTACCCTGCGGCCACGGCTGCGGCCTCTCAGCGGCATCGCCGCGACACCCCGATCGATTCATTCAATGTTCACCGGACGCCGTCCGTGGGCAGATACCTCTGTTACAGAGGTATCGTGGCGTGCATGCCGGACCACCGCGATCTCATCAGCGAGTTGTTCAGCGTCGTCGGCCGCTTCCGCAGGCAACTGCGCCGGTCCACCGGCGGCGGATTCGATGCCACCGGATTGACGCAGTCACAGGGTGAACTGCTGCGCCTGGTCGGCCGCAGGCCCGACATCTCGGTGCGGGAATCGGCTGCCGAACTCAGTCTGGTGCCCAACACCGCATCCACGCTCGTGTCACGACTGGTCGCCGACGGACTGCTGAGCAGAACCGTCGACGACGCCGATCGGCGGGTGGTCCGGCTGCGGCTCACCCCGCCCGCGCAGGCGATCGCCGACGAGTCCCGGGCCGCTCGGCGGGCAGCGCTGGGGGCAGCGCTGGCACAGCTCGACGACAGCCAGATCACGGACCTGGCAAACGGATTGGACGTGATGACCGAACTGACCCGGCTGCTGCACGAAGCCGAACAGGGGGACGAATGATCCAGCAGACCCCGGCCGTCGACTGCCGGCACCTGACCCACCGCTACGGCTCGTTCACCGCGGTGGACGATCTGACCCTGCAGGTCCATCGCGGTGAGACCATGGGCCTGCTCGGCCCGAACGGAGCGGGCAAGACCACCGCGGTGCGGGTGTTGACCACTCTCACACCGGTACAGCAGGGGGAGGTACGGATCTTCGGCCTTGACGCCACCGGCCGCACCATGGACATCCGGCACAACATCGGCTATGTCCCGCAACAACTCTCGATCGAAGCCTCATTGACGGGCCGGCAGAACGTCGAATTGTTCGCGCGCCTGTACGACGTGCCGCGGGCCGAACGCCGAGAGCGGGTGGACCAGGCGCTGGAGTCGATGCAGCTGCTCGATGTCGCCGGCGCCGTGGCCGGCACCTACTCCGGGGGCATGGTGCGCCGCCTCGAGCTGGCCCAGGCACTGGTCAACCGCCCGCTGCTGTTGATCCTCGACGAGCCCACGGTCGGGCTGGATCCCATCGCCCGCGACAGCGTCTGGGCGCAGGTCGGCCGGATGCAGGCCGAGTTCGGCATGACGGTGCTGCTCACCACGCACTACATGGGCGAGGCCGACGCGCTGTGCGACCGGGTCGCCCTGATGCACCACGGGCGGTTGCAGGCGGTCGGGACACCGTCGGAATTGAAAGAGCGAGTGCTGAAGGCCACCGACGCCCAGGACGCCTCGCTGGAGGACGTCTTCCGCCACTACGCCGGGTCCGACCTGGCCGATGCCGGGCAGCGGCCCGGCGGCGTGCGTGAGGTGCGTGCGACCCGCAGGACGGCGCGCCGTGTCGGTTGATGCTCTGGTCCTGGCGCCGCGCGGGATGCGCCGGGTGCGCGCGATGGCCCGGCGCATGTCGGCCTTCGCCCTCGTCGAACTGCAGAAGCTGCGCCATGACCGCACCGAGTTGTTCACCCGCATGGTGCAGCCGGCGCTGTGGTTGTTGATCTTCGGCCAGACGTTCAGCCGGCTGCACCTCGTCGACACCGGAGATGTGCCCTACCTGGCGTTTCTGGCGCCGGGCATCATCGCCCAATCGGCCCTGTTCATCTCGATCTTCTACGGCATCCAGATCATCTGGGACCGCGATGCGGGCATCCTGGCCAAGCTCATGGTGACCCCGGCGCCGGCCTCGGCGCTGGTGGCGGGCAAGGCGTTCGCGGCCGGGGTGCGCTCGGTGGTTCAGGTGCTCGGGGTGGTGGCCCTGGCATACCTGATGGGGATCGCGATGACGACCAATCCGTTGCGCATCCTGGCCGCGATGGCCGTCGTGGCGCTGGGCGCGGCGTTCTTCGCCTGTCTTTCGATGACGCTGGCCGGGCTGGTGCGCAAGCGGGACCGGTTGATGGGCATCGGCCAGGCGATCACCATGCCGTTGTTCTTCGCGTCCAATGCGCTCTATCCCGTCGACATCATGCCGACCTGGCTGCGCTGGCTGTCCACCGTCAACCCGCTCAGCTACGAGGTCAACGCGTTGCGCGGGCTGCTGCTCGGCACCGGAACCAACTGGGCGCTGGACATCGGCGTGCTGGTCGCGGCCGCTGTGGTGGGCATCGCGGCGGCCTCGGCACTCCTGCGCCGGCTGGTGCGCTGACGACGGCGGACTTGCCGACCGCCATGGCTCCCGACCAACCGGGTGGTTTAGTGTGCAGACATGCAGCTAGCCCTCACCCCGGAGGAAGCCGCCTTCCGCGACGAACTCCGCACCTTCTACACCACGAAGATCCCCGCGGAACTGCGCGAACGAAACCGGCTCGGACTGCCAATCGGCAAAGACGGCATCATCACGGCGCACAAGATCCTTCATGAGCACGGCCTGGCTGTGCCCAACTGGCCCGTCGAGTGGGGCGGCAAGGACTGGACGCCCAACCAGCACCAGATCTGGCTCGACGAGATGCAGCTGGCCAGCGTCCCGGAGCCGCTGACCTTCAACGCCCGGATGGTCGGCCCGGTGATCGCCGAGTTCGGCTCGCAGGAGATCAAGGAGCGATTCCTGCCGCCGACCGCGGCGCTCGACATCTGGTGGTGCCAGGGCTTCTCCGAGCCCGAGGCCGGCTCCGACCTGGCCTCGCTGCGTACCACCGCGATTCGCGACGGCGACAGCTACGTGGTCAACGGCCAGAAGACCTGGACCACGCTGGGCCAGCACGCCGACTGGATCTTCTGCCTGGTGCGTACCGACCCGCAGGCCCCCAAGAAGCAGGCCGGCATCTCGTTCCTGCTGTTCGAAATGAACACCCCCGGCGTCACGCTTCGCCCGATCAAGTTGATCGACGGCAGCTACGAGGTCAACGAGGTGTTCTTCGAGGACGTCCGGGTGCCCGCCGACCAGCTCGTCGGCGAGGAGAACCAGGGCTGGACCTACGCGAAGTTCCTGCTCGGCAACGAGCGCACCGGCATCGCCCAGGTGGCCCGCACCAAGGTCCGCCTGGCCGAGGTCAAGGAGCGTGCCGCGGCCAACGGCCTGCTGGCCGATCCGCTGTTCGCCGCCCGCCTGGCCGAGGCCGAAAACGACGTGCTGGCACTGGAACTCACCCAGATGCGGGTGACCTCGGATTCCGCCGACGGCAAGCCCAGCCCGGCCTCGTCGGTGCTGAAGCTGCGCGGCAGCCAGCTGCAGCAGACCGCCACCGAACTGCTGGTCGAGGTCGCCGGTGCCGACGCGCTGCCCTACGAGGCGGGCGATATCGCCTCACCGGACTGGGCTCAGCATGCCGCCCCGCACTACCTCAACTACCGCAAGACCTCGATCTACGGTGGTAGCAACGAGGTGCAGCGCACCATCATCTCGTCCACCATTCTCGGATTGTGAGTTGAGCCATGGACTTTCAGCTAACTGACGAACAGACCCTGCTGGCCGACACCACCCGCGACCTGCTGTCGGGCTACGACACCGAGAAGCGCAACAAGGTGGTGGAGACCGAGCCCGGATTCGACCGCCAGGTGTGGGGGCAGCTCGCCGAGGTCGGCGTTCTCGGACTGGGTTTCGACGAGGATTCCGGTGGCCAGATCGAGATCATGGTGGTACTCAACGAGATCGGGCGCCGGCTGGCACCCGAGCCGGTACTGCACGGAGCGATCGGCCCGGGTGCGATCATCGCCGAGGCCGGGACCGACGCCCAGCGCGCACTGCTCGACGATGTCGCCTCCGGCGAGCGGATCCTGGCCTTCGCCCACGCCGAACCGGGCGTGCGCGGGTCGGCCGGTGTCACCACGACCGCGTCGCGCAGCGGCGACGGCTGGACCCTGAGCGGCACCAAGAACCCGGTGCTGGCCGGTGATGTCGCCGACACGCTGATTGTCAGTGCCGCCCTGCCCGACGGCGGCACCGGACTGTTCCTGGTCGACGCCGCGAACGTCACGCGCCAGGGTTACCGCACGTTCGACGGCCAGCGCGGGGCCCAGGTAGACCTGGACGCCGCTCCCGCCGAGCCGCTCGGTGAGGCAGCCGATGCCAGTGCCGCGATCGCCAACGCCCTGGTCCGGATCTCGGCGGGCCTGTGCGCCGAGGCGGTCGGCGCGATGGACGAGTCGCTGCGCCTGACCACCGATTACCTCAAGCAGCGCAAGCAGTTCGGGGTCACGTTGAGCAAGTTCCAGACCCTGACCCAGCGGGCCGCCGACATGTACATGTCGCTGGAGCTGGCGCGCAGCATGGGCAACTACGCCGCGATGTCCATCGCCGACGGTGAACTCGACCCGGTGATCGCCGCCCGCGCCAAGCTGCAGATCGGGCGGTCGGGCCGGCACATCGCGCAGGAATCGATCCAGCTGCATGGCGGCATCGGCGTCACCGCGGAGTACCCGATCGGCCACTACGCAGCCCGGTTGACCGCGATCGAGCACACCCTGGGCTCGTCCGCCGATCAGCTACGGACGCTGGTCGGCCAGCTCGACAGCTACGAGATCGCTACGCTCTGACACCAAACGCTCGGCAGCTTCTGAAAGCGCCCCGTCCGGTTCTGTCTCGCCGGGCCGGGGCGCTTTTGGTATCGCCATGGCGATGAGCGCGGCACCGGTCGCGGCGGCCGCGGCGATCAGGAGCGCGACACGGAACCCGGCCAACGACGGCAGCGCGTACCCCGCGACCGTCACGGTCATCTGGGCCAGCACCGCGGTCATGACCGCGCTCGAGGTCGAGGTGCCCAGCGAGCGGGCCAGTGAGTTGATGCTGTTGGCGGACGCGGTTTCCGAGACCGGCACCGCCGCGTTGATCAAGGCGGGCAGTGCCGCGAAGGCGAACCCGACGCCGAAGCTGACGATCAGGCCGAGCACCATCACCCCGACCGGGGTGCTGAGCAGCACGGTGCCGGCCAGGTAGCCGGCGGCGATGATGACGCTGCCGATCACCAGGACGATCTTCGGCCCACGCGCGGCCACGACCCGGGCGGCCACGGGTGCGGCCGCCATCATCGCCAGCCCGCCGGGGGCCATCCACAGGCCGGTTGCGATCATGCTCTGTCCCAACCCGAATCCCGTTTCCCGGGGCATCTCCAGCAGCTGCGGGCCCACGAGCGACAACGCGAACATTCCGAAGCCCACCGCGATGGACGACACGTTCGTCAGCAGGACCGGTCGTTTCAGCGTGGTGCGCATGTCCACGATGGGCGAGGGAGCCCGGTACTGCCACCACGTGAAAACCGCGAAAGTCACCACCGCGGCCGTGAACATCCCCAACGTGGTTGGACTGCCCCAGCCCCACATCCCGCCCTTGGAGATCGGCAGCAACAGCATCACCAGACCGGCACCGAGTGCCAGGGCCCCGATCGGATCGAAGCGGTGATCGGAGGACACCGGTTCCAAGTCGGGCACCAGCAGGACGAACAGGATCGCGGAGGCCAGGCCGAGGAAGGCCGAACACCAGAACAGGGCATGCCAGTCGAAATGTTCGGCGATCACCGCCGACAACGGCAGGCCCAGTGCCCCGCCGACCCCGAGCGAGGCGCTCATCATCCCCATCGCCGAGGCCACCCGCTCGGCGGGCAGGGCGGCGCGCAACACACTGATGCCCAGCGGGATCACCGGGGCGCCGAATCCCTGCAGCCCGCGGCCGATGACGAGCGGGATCAGCGACGTGGTCAGGGCGGCGACGAGCGATCCGATGAACAGCAGCGCGGCGCACAGCACCAGGATCCGCTTGGGGCCGTACATGTCTCCGAGCCTGCCCAGCATCGGGGTCGCCACGGCACCGGTCAGCAGCGTCGCGGTGACCGCCCACGACGCATTCGCTGCGCTGGTGCCGAGCAGCGTTGGCAACTGCGGGATGAGCGGGATGATCAGGGTCTGCATGAGCGAGACGCTGATGCCGGCGGCGGCGAGCACCGCGATCAGCAGCCCACCGGACGCCGATCGGCGCGCAGGCTGATTAGGCACGCTAATGAAGATAGGTGATCAGCCGAGCAGGCGTGCCACCGACCCCAGCGGGACGGGCAACCAGCTCGGCCGGTACCGCGCCTCGTAGGCCGCCTCGTAGACCGCCTTGTCCAACTCGTAGGCGGCCAGCAGAGCGGCGTGTTCGCGCGGGTCGCTTCCGGCCACCACGGCATACCCGTCACAGAATGCGTTGCTGTTGCGGTCGGCCCATTCGCGGGCCCGGGCGGCCAGCTGCCGAGCCCGGTCATCGTCGGTGGCCAGATCCACCAGGCGCGCATATGCCGCGTATTCGAAGGACCGCACCATGCCCGCGACGTCGCGCATCGGGGAATCGGGGCTGCGGCGCAGCTCCAGCGGCTGGCCGGGCTCCCCTTCGAAATCGATCAGCAGCCACCGCTCCGGAGTCCGCAGCACCTGGCCCAGATGCAGATCGCCGTGTATCCGCTGCACGCTCACCCGCTCGTCGGCCAACTTGCGGTAGCGGTCCTCGATCAGCGAGACATGCTGGCGCAGTTCGGGTACCGCCTCAGCCGCGGCGGTCAGCCGCGTGGTCATCAGCTCAGCCGGGAACGGCACCGACTCGGTGCCGAGTTCCTCGGCCAGACAGGCGTGCACCGAGGCGACCGCCTCACCCAGGCGATAGGACTCGGCGGCGAAGTCCCCACCCACCTCGTCGGCGTACAGGTCACCCTCGGCGAACAGATCCCGGGTGCTCGCGGTGGCCATGTCCCAGCCCTCGGCGGAGTTGGCGGCGAACTCGGTGACCATGCCCAGTGCGAAAGCCTCACCGTCCCAGTCGATGTCCATCGAGCCGAGCAGCCTCGCCACGTGCGGGTTGGCGGCCCGGGCCAGCACCCGGTTGAGCTCGATGTCGGGATTGACGCCAGGGGTGAGCCGGCGGAACACCTTGAACACGGCGTCCTGCCCGAACACCACGCTGGTGTTGCTCTGTTCGGCCGCGGAGACGCGAGCGGCGGCGTCCAGCGGCAGGACGGCGTCCGGCTCCTTGCCGCACCTGAGCCCGCCCACCGAGGCCGAGCGGTCGATCATCTCCAGCAGATACCGCGCCGCCTCGGGGTCGTAGAGGGCGTCGTAGGCGGTCCGCCCACCGGCGGCGCCGATGGTCGCCACCGCGCTGTACTCGTCGATCGGGTCGGCATCCCACTTCACCAGCACCTGGTACCGCTCGGTGCCACCGTCGGCGTACGACACCTTGAGCAATGTCAGGTCGAGGTCGTCGCTGAGGGCGACCACCGAATCCGGTGTGGCGGCGGCCAACTCACGGCCACGGCCGGCATACCACCGCTGCTGGCCCAGCCAGTCACCGAATTCGACGTTCATTGCTGCACTCCAGGGTCTTGCTCGGGCTCGCGGAGCTGGAACCAGTAGAACCCATGCCCCGGCAGGGTCAGCAGGTAAGGCAGCTGGCCGATACTCGGGAACTCCACGTAGCCGGACATCTCGATGGGGGTATACCCGTTCCACTCCTGCAGATTCAGTTCGATGGGCTGCGGGAACCGGGACAGATTGTTGACGCACAACACCGCGTCGCCATCCCCTTCGACCTGGCGCACATATGCCAGGACCGACGGATTCGAACCGCCGAGCTCACGGAACGTTCCTACCGCGAACGCGTCATGGCGGCTGCGCACGGCCAGCATGCTGCGGGTCCAGTTCAGCAGCGACGTCGAACTGTCGCGCTGTGCTTCGACATTGACGGACTGGTACCCGTAGACGGCGTCCTGGTTGGGCGGCAGGTACAGCCGGCCGGGGTTGGCCGTGGAGAAGCCGGTGTTGCGGTCCGGCGTCCATTGCATCGGGGTGCGCACGCTGTCGCGGTCGCCGAGCCAGATGATGTCGCCCATCCCGATCTCGTCGCCGTAGTACAGCACCGGAGACCCGGGCAGCGACAACAGCAGCGCGGTGAACAGCTCGATCTGGTTGCGGTCGTTCTCCAGCAGCGGGGCCAGCCTGCGCCGGATTCCGACGTTGGCCTTCATCCGCGGGTCCTTGGCGTACTCGGCGTACATGTAGTCACGCTCGTCGTCGGTGACCATCTCCAGCGTCAGCTCGTCGTGGTTGCGCAGGAAGATCCCCCACTGCGCCAGGTCCGGGATTTCCGGTGTCTGCGCCAGGATCTCCGAGATCGGGAACCGCGACTCCCGGCGCACCGCCATGAAGATGCGCGGCATCAACGGGAAGTGGAACGCCATGTGGCACTCGTCGCCGCCGGTGGACGGATCACCGAAGTACTCCACGACATCGGCCGGCCACTGGTTGGCCTCGGCCAGCAGCACCCGGCCCGGGAACTCGTCGTCGACCACCTTGCGGCAGCGTTTGAGGAAAGCGTGGGTCTCGGGCAGGTTCTCGCAGTTGGTGCCCTCGCGCTCGAACAGATAGGGCACCGCGTCGAGCCGGAAGCCGTCGATACCCAGATCCAGCCAGAACCGCAGGACGTCGATCATCGCTTCCTGCACGGCCGGGTTCTCGTAGTTGAGGTCGGGCTGGTGCGAGAAGAACCGGTGCCAGTAGAACTGGCGGCGCACCGGGTCGAACGTCCAGTTCGACTCCTCGGTGTCGACGAAGATGATGCGGGCGTCGGCGTACCGGTCGCTCGTGTCACTCCAGACATAGAAGTCGCCGTACGGACCGTCGGGGTTGTGCCGCGACTCCTGGAACCAGGCGTGGGAATCGGAGGTGTGGTTCATCACCAGATCGGTGATCACGCGGATGCCTCTGCGGTGCGCGCCGTCGAGCAGCGTGACGAAGTCCTCCACGGTGCCGAACTCGGGGAGCACCTTGTAGAAGTCCCGGATGTCATAGCCACCGTCGCGCAGCGGCGAATCGTAGAACGGCGGCAGCCACAGGCAGTCCACGCCCAGCCACTTCAGATAGTCGAGTTGCCGCGTCAGACCTTGCAGATCGCCCACACCGTCGGCGTTGGAGTCGTAGAACGCCCGGACCAGAACCTCGTAGAACACCGCGTGTTTGAACCAGTCACGGTCGGTCGGCAGCGTTCTGGCGTGGCCGAAGTCGTCCGCGGTCGGGTGCTCGACCATGCAGTGATCGTCCTGAACGTTGTCCATCAGCTTCCCAACGTACCCACTTCCTTCCCACTCGACACCCGCTGCGAACCTCTGCCTCACGTCACCATCCCGAAACGATCCTGCAGCAACGTGATTCGCCCACGCGCACTTGTTTGCGGAAAAACTAACGGTTGAATAAGAGACCGCGACGGGTTACGTTTTTCCCGCATTTGATCTCCTCGTCGGCTATGGGCCGGCGATCACGAACATTCGACGAGGGATGGCCTGTGGGTGAGTCCGCACCAAATGACGGTGAAGCACCAGTAATCGTTGGACTGTCTGATGCGGCGATGCACATGTACATCGCCGCGATCGACGCGCTACCGCCGGTCGGCGACCCCGAGTACGCCGACCGTGTCGCAGTCGTTCTCAGCGGTCTGCGCAAGCTGCAGACGTCGCTGTCGGAGGCGGCGGGCCGCAGCCGCGTGACCCCGTCCGTCATCGTCGCGCTCAGCGGCGTGCGGCACCGCTACGACGAACTGATGACGACCGCGTCCGAGGGCCCGGGGGCCACGCTCGGTCAGCGTCTCTACGTCGCCCGCGGCCGCGCGAAGCTGTCGACGCAGGAAGCCGCCAACGGCGTCGGCCTGCGCAAGGACCTCATCGAGGCCGTCGAGGCCGAGGAGCCCGCGACCGAGTCCGAAACCGCTCAGATCAAGGATCTGATCGCCGCTCTCGGCGGCTAGCACGCAACGCACGAACGGTAGGGTCGCCGCGTGACGCGCGATCATGGCGACCCAGGTGATGCCCCTTCGGTTCCTCCCCCGTTGACGGAGGTGACCGAGGGGGCTCGTCCGTCTGCGGGCGAGGAAGCCCGCACGATCGCGGCGTCGACCAACGCTGGCACGCTGGCCTCCCTCACCGCCGACGGCGACCCGTGGGCATCGTTCGTCACCTACGGGCTGCTGGCCGGCGCCCCGGTGCTCTGTGTGTCGAACATGGCCGAGCACGGTCGCAATCTGGCCGGCGACCCTCGGGCCAGCATCTCCATCGTCGCGCCCCATTCCGGGTCGGATCCGTTGGCCAGCAGTCGCATCACGCTGGCCGGGATCGCCGAACGGCCCACCGGCGACGAGCTCGCCGCGGCGCGCCAAGCCCATCTGGACGCGGTCGCCGCCGCCCGGTACTACATCGACTTCAGCGACTTCTCGCTCTGGGTGCTGCGGGTACACCGCGTGCGCTGGGTCGGCGGCTACGGCCGGATGGACTCGACCACCGGGCAGGCCTATTCGGCCGCCGAACCCGACCCGGTCTCACCGCACGCCGCCGGCGCGATCGAGCATCTCAACGCCGACCACGCCGATTCGCTGGCCGACATGGCCCGGACGCTGGGCGGCTACCCCGACGCAGGAGCGGCGGTGTGTACCGGCGCCGACCGCTACGGCCTGGATCTGCGGGTCACCACCGAGCGGGGAATGGCCTACATCCGGGTCGGCTACGCCGCGCCGATCAGCTCATACGGCGAGTTGCGCGCGGCCACAGTCGAGTTGGCCCGGCGCGCCAGGCAGGGCTGAGACCGCGTCAGCCCGTGCAATACGATCGCGGTATGCCTGAGCGCCCGGAGACCTGGCAAGCCGCCTTCGACCTGATCCGCACCCGCGGTTACGAACACCGTGAGGAACCGTTCCGGTTGGCCAGCGGACAGCTGAGCCACGACTACATCGACGGCAAGTTCGCCATCGACACCGGTGAGCGGATGGCCGTCGTCAGCCGTGCGGTCGCCGATCTCGCGGCGGCGACCGGCATCGAGTTCGACGCTGTCGGCGGGCTGACCATGGGCGCCGATCCGCTGGCGCACGGCGTCGCGATGGTGACCGGCAAGGCCTGGTTCTCGGTGCGCAAGGAGCAGAAGTCCCGCGGCCGCGAGCAGTGGATCGAGGGCACCCGGCTCGAGCCCGGCACCCGCGTGCTGCTGGTCGACGACGTGATCAGCACCGGTGGCTCCACCGAGATCGCGTATGAGCGCGTGACCGCCGTCGGCGCCGTCGTCACCGGCGTCATCCCGATGGTCGACCGCGGCGACATCGCGACCGGGCGGTTCGCCAAGCGCGGGGTCCCGTTCGCGGCCCTGGTCACCTACCGCGATCTGGGCATCGAACCGGTCAAGGATGTTTAGGGCGCGACGCCTGAGCTAGATCACCAGCACCGGCGCCCGCTCCAGCGCGAGGTTCACCGTCACGCCGGGGCCGAAGGCCCGCGCCCGCGAGCTGGGCAGCTGCGCATGGATCAACGAGCCGTCCGGCAGGCTCAGATACACGTGGGATGTCGGCCCCAGGAACGCCACGGACTCCACCACCACCGGCCCGTCCGGATCGGCGCGCACCCTGATCTGTTCCGGACGCAGCATCGCGATGCCCGGACCCGCGGTGATCGACCCGGGCAGGGTCGGCAGCTCGGCGCCCAGCAGGCGGGCCCGTCCACCTGAGACCCGCGCGCGCACCTTGTTGTGCAAACCTACGAACTCGGCGACGAACGGGGTGGACGGGCGGGCATAGAGCACGGCCGGGGTGGCGAGTTGCTCGAGTTTGCCGTGACTCATCACCCCGACCCGATCCGCAACCGCCAGGGCCTCTTCCTGGTCATGGGTGACGAACAACGTCGTGGTGCCGACCTCCAGCTGAACCCGCCGGATCTCGTCGCGCAACTGGGAGCGCACCTTGGCATCGAGTGCCGACAGCGGCTCGTCGAGCAGCAGCACCCTCGGCTCGATCGCCAAAGCCCGGGCCAGGGCCACCCGCTGCTGCTCACCGCCGGACAGCTCGCTGGCGAACTTGCCCTTGTGCGCTGCCAAGCCCACCAGGTCGAGCATGTCGGCGGCCCGGGACAGCCTGTCCCGCTTGGTTTTTCCGCGCATCTTCAACCCGAAGGCGACGTTGTCCAGCACGGTCAGGTGCGGGAACAGGCTGTAGGCCTGGAACACCATGCCCATGTCTCGCTTGTTGGCCGGCACCGAGCTGAGGTCACGTCCGCCCACCAGCACGGAGCCGAAGCTGGCCTCCTCCAGTCCGGCCAGGATCCGCAGCGCCGTGGTCTTGCCGCAGCCCGACGGACCGAGCAGTGCCACCAACTCCCCGGGCTCGATGGACAGGTTCAGTCCGTCGAGTGCGTTGACGTTGCCGTAGGTGCGGGTGAGGTCACGAAGTTCAACCCGCACACCGGCTCCGACACTCACGCTGAGACTCCTGATCTTCTGCGGCGGCCACGGGTGAGGGCCGCCAGCACCAACAACAATGCGAATCCGAGCAGCAGGGTGGCCAGCGAGGCAGCCACCGACGTCGGTCCGTCGCTCTTGCCGATCGCGACGATCTGGACCGGCAGCGTCTCGAAGCCGCTCAGCGAGGCGATGGTGTACTCACCGAGCACCACCGCGATGGAGATGAAGGCGGCCGAAAGGATGCCGGACCAGATGTTGGGCACGATGACCCGGCCGATCGTCGACCACCAGCCGGCCCCGAGCGACCGGGCGGCCTCCGACAGCGTCTGCAGGTCGATCGCGGCCAGCGCGGAATCGATGGCCCGGTAGGCGAACGGCAGCACCAGCACCACGTACACGAACGTCAGGGTGAGCGCCGATTCGCCGAGAAGGTAAGTCACCCACAGGTATACGTTGCGCAGGCCCACCACGATCACCAGCGCGGGAATGGTCAACGGCAACAGGCACAGAAACTCCACGAACCGCCCGGCCCACCGGGCCCGCAGGCGCACCCAGATCATCGTCGGCACCAGCAGCACCAGCATCGCGACGACGGTGAACACCGCGAGCAGCAGCGAGATCAGGATGGCGTGGTACAGCGCCTCGTCGGCCACCAGATTGCGCCAGGCCGCGGCGGTACGCCCGCCCGCGAGCAGGTTGCGGGTGGAGAAGTCCGCCATGGCATAGAGGGGAAACAGGAAGAACAGGCCGAACAGGACCCACAGCGCCCATCTCCAAGCCGGATGGAATGACCGGTTCACTTGAGCCACCTTGCCGTCCGGCGGACCAGCGCGTTGTAGGCGATCATCACCGCGGCCACCACCACGATCATCTCCAGGGCCAGCGCATAGGCGAAGCCGGACTGCCCCAGTACCACCTCGCTGGTGAGTGCGGCGCGGATCAACAGCGGCACGATCGGGCTGCCCTGGCTGACCAGGGCGGCCGCGGTGGCGTAGGCGGCAAAGGCATTGGCGAACAACAGCAGTGCCGAGCCGAGGAAGGCCGGGCTCAACAGCGGCACGGCGACCTCGCGCAGGTACTGCCACCGTGAGGCGCCGAGGCTGACCGCGGCCTCGCGCCACTGTTCGCGCAATCCCTCGAGGGCGGGCAGGAACACGATCACCATCAGCGGGATCTGAAAGTAGGAGTAGACGACGATGAGCCCGGCCAGACCGTACAGCCAGCCCGAGCCGGCCAGGTCCCAGCCGAGGTTCTCCTTGACCCACAAGGTCAGCACGCCGTTGAGGCCGATCGTGGCCAGGAACGCGAAAGCCAGTGCCACGCCGCCGAACTGAGCCAGCACACTGCACAGGGCCAGCACTGCCCGGCGCAGCATCGACTGCGGCGGACTGCTGAAGATCAGCCAGGCCAGGACCGCGCCGAGCACCGCGCCGATGAGTGCCGTACTGGCCGACAGCGCGATGCTCTTGCCGAGCGCGGTCAAGGCGGTGCCGGAGAACAGCGCGGCGATGCGCTCCAGTGAGAAGGATCCGTCGGCGAAGAACGCCATCACGATCACCGTCACCGTGGGCACGATCAGGAACACGGTCACCACGGCCACGAACGGCAGCAGTGGCAGCGCGTCGCGGAGGTGGGCCCGCAGGTCCCGGTCGGAAGTCCTAGCCGGCATAGGCGCTCAACCGATTGCCTCGGCCCAGTTGTCGGCCAGATACTTGTTGGCCTTGTCGGTTTGCTCCTGGCTCGCCACGGTCACCGGGCCGTCGATGGGCGGCAGCTGACCGAACGCCGCACGGTCGGCGCTGCCCGCCAAGATCATCTTGTCGGCGCGCACCGGGCGGACCCCGCCCTTGGCGTAGAGGTTCTGGCCCTCGTCGCTGAACAGGAACTCCTGCCACAGCCGGGCCGCGGCCGGATGCGGCGCGTCCTTGTTGATGGCCTGGTAGTAGTACCCGGCGACCAGGGCCTCGTGAGGAACGATCACCTGCCAGCCGGGGACCTTCTGGCTTTCGGTGCCGTTGAGGTAGTTCCAGTCGATCACCACCGGGGTCTGTCCCGATTCGATGGTGGCCGGGGTCGGGTCCAGCGGCAGGAAGTTGCCCGCTTCGTTCAGCTTCGCGAAGAACTCGACCCCGGGCGCGATGTCATCGGCCGATCCGCCCTGGGCCACCGCCGCCATCAGCACGCCCGCGAAGGCGGCGCCGGCCTGGGTCGGGTCGCCGTTCAGCGCGACCTTGCCGTGGTACTCCGGCTTGAGCAGGTCCTCGACCGAGGTCACCGGCGGGACCTTGGTCGAATCGAACCCGATCGACATGAAGCCGCCGTAGTCGTTGACCCAGGTGCCGTCGGGGTCCTTGAGCTTGTCGGGGATGTCGCCGAACGTGGCCACCTTGTACGGGGCGAACATCGACGTATTCGCCAGCGCCACCGACTGTCCGAGGTCGAACACGTCGGGCGCCGTGCTCTTGCCCTTCTGCTGGTTGGCCGCGTTGATCTCTTCCTGGCTGGACCCGTCGGGCTGCGCCGAGTTCACCTTGATGCCGTACTTCTCGGAGAAGGCCTTGATGATGGCGCCGTAGTTGGCCCAATCCGGCGGCAGGGCAATCACATTGAGCTCGCCTTCGGCCTTGGCCGCTGCGACGAGTTTGTCCATCCCGCCGAAATCCGCGGCCGAGGTGGCCTCGGCGACCTTGACCCCAGTATCGGTCTTGCCACCGGCGGCATCCTTCTGCGGCGGCGCGCACGCCGCCAGGCCCACCGCGACGAGTGCCGACACGGCGAGGGCGGATACCGTCGCGATCCGGGATGCGATCATTGCCAATTCCTCCGATGGTCACCAAGCGCGCACCGGCACCCTATCGCGACGGGCGCTAGCATCGCTTGATGTCAGTTCCGGGCCCCGGAGGGGGCTTCGACCTCGACGGCTGGAGCTTCAAGCCGGCGCCTTTGCCGTGGTACCGCGCCCGCACGGCGATGATCGCGATCATCGCCGCCGCGGTGGCAGCCGGAGCCATCGTGGTCTCGGGTGTGCTTTTGCTGCTTAGGGATTCACCGGCTGTACCGGAGCAGGCAACCACGCCGTCACCGGCGGGCTCGGCCACGGCTCCCGCGCCGTCGCCGTCGCTGCGGGTGGGCGTGCCGCCCGCACCCCCGGAACCACCGCCCGCACCGCCACCGGAGACCCGGCAGGCCCCGGTCTACCGCCCCACCCAACGGCCCGCCGAGACCAAGAAACCCGAGATCGGTGTCACCCGCACCCCGGTCACCCGTTCGCCGATCAGCGTGGCCCCGCAGCCGCGGCATCCCCGCAACTGACCCCTCCGCACGCCCGGGTCCGCCTACGCTTGAGTCCATGGCCGGGCTCGAGGCGATGGCCCAATTCGCAACCGCACCCTCTGCCGTGCTCGCGACGCTGGGCGCCGACGGGGCACCGCATCTGGTTCCGGTGGTGTTCGCGGTCCATCTGCCAGCCGATGCGCACACCGCGGCCACCGTCTACACCGCGGTGGACGCCAAACCGAAGTCCACCCAACGGCTGCGCCGACTGGTGAACATCGAAGGCGATGCCCGGGTCAGTCTGCTCGTCGACCACTACTCCGATGAATGGGCGCACCTGTGGTGGGTGCGGGCCGACGGACGCGCCGCGGTCCATCACAGCGGTGAACAGATGGCCACGGGCTATGGGCTCTTGCGGGCGAAATACCCGCAGTACGAGCGCATTGCGCTGAACGGCCCGGTGATCACGGTCGAGGTCACACACTGGTCTTCCTGGCAGGTCTGATCAGCGGCGCAGGCGGGACTTGTGCTCCAGGTCACATCGGGGAATGGTGGAGAACAGGGGACCAGGAGGAATGCCATGGCGGACAAGTCACACTCGGCCGGCAACGGGGCTGTTCCCACCGCGGACAGTCCCACCGCCATTCGCAACGTGGTGCTCGTCGGCCCGTCGGGCGCAGGCAAGACCACGCTCGTGGAGGCCCTCCTGGTTGCCGCCGGGGTGTTGACCCGAGCGGGCTCGGTGGTCGACGGGTCGACGGTCTGCGATTTCGACGACGCCGAGATCAGCCAGCAACGCTCGGTCGGCTTGGCGCTGGCCCCGTTGCAGCACAACGGGATCAAAGTCAACCTGATCGACACTCCCGGGTACGCCGATTTCGTCGGGGAGTTGCGGGCCGGGCTGCGGGCCGCCGACTGTGCGCTGTTCGTCATCGCGGCCAACGAAGACGTCGACGAGCCGACGAAGGCGTTGTGGCAGGAATGCGCAGCGGTGGGGATGCCGCGCGCCGTCGTCATCACCAAGCTCGACCACGCCCGGGCCAACTATGCCAATGCGCTGGCCGGCGCCCAGTTGGCCTTCGGCGACAAGGTGGCGCCGCTGTATTTTCCCGCCGGCGACGGCGTCATCGGGCTGCTGACTCGCACGCACTACTGCTACAGCGACGGCGTCCGCACCACCCGCCCGCCCGACGGCTCGTATGACGAGCAGATCGACGAACTGCGCGGCTCCCTGATCGAGGGGATCATCGAGGAGTCCGAGGACGAGACGCTGATGGAGCGCTATCTCGGTGGCGAGGAGATCGACGAATCGGTGTTGATCGCCGACCTGGAGAAGGCGGTGGCCCGCGGCTCGTTCTTCCCGGTGATCCCGGTGTGCAGCGGATCGGGGGTGGGCACGCTGGAACTGCTGGAGGTCGCCACCCGCGGCTTCCCGTCACCGCCGGAACACCGTCTGCCCGAGGTGTTCACCGCCGGCGGCGCCGGCCGCAAGCCGATGGACTGCGATCCGTCCGGCCCGCTGCTGGCCGAGGTGGTGAAGACGACGTCGGATCCCTATGTCGGCAGGGTCAGCCTGGTCCGGGTGTTCTCCGGCACCATCAGGCCCGACGCCACCGTGCATGTGTCGGGCCATTTTTCTGCGTTCAACGACGCGGTGGCGGCCGAGGGATCGCACGGCCACGCCGACCACGACGAGGACGAGCGCATCGGCACCCTGTCCTTCCCGCTGGGCAAGCAGCAGCGCCCGGCTCCGTCGGTGGTGGCCGGCGACATCTGCGCGATCGGCCGGCTCAGCCGCGCCGAGACCGGCGACACGCTCAGCGACAAGTCCGATCCGCTGGTACTGCGGCCATGGACGATGCCCGACCCGCTGCTGCCGATCGCGGTGCAGCCCCGCGCCAAGACCGACGAGGACAAGCTCTCGGTCGGGCTGCAACGGCTGGCCGCCGAGGACCCCACCCTGCGCATCGAACAGAATCCGGAAACCCACCAGATCGTGCTGTGGTGCATGGGCGAGGCGCATGCCGGCGTGGTGCTCGACGCGCTGTCACGGCGCTACGGCGTTTCGGTGGACACCGTGGAGCTGCGGGTGCCGCTGCGGGAGACGCTCGGCGGCAAGGCGAAAGGACACGGCCGGCACGTCAAACAGTCCGGCGGCCACGGCCAGTACGCGGTCTGCGATATCGAGGTCGAGCCGCTACCGGAGGGCAGCGGATTCGAGTTCGTCGACAAGGTGGTCGGCGGGGCCGTACCGCGCCAGTTCATCCCTAGCGTCGAGAAGGGCGTGCGGGCCCAGATGGAGAAGGGCGTCGGCTCGGAGGTCGGGTATCCCGTCGTCGACATCCGGGTGACGCTGGTCGACGGCAAGGCGCACAGCGTCGACTCATCGGATTTCGCGTTCCAGATGGCGGGCGGGCTGGCCCTGCGTGAGGCGGCCGCGGCGGCGGGGGTGAACCTGCTGGAGCCGATCGACGACGTGACCGTGGTGGTGCCCGACGATCTGGTGGGCGCGGTGATGAGCGATCTGGCCGGCCGGCGCGGCCGGGTGCTGGGCACCGACAAGGCCGACGACGACCGGACGCTGGTGAAGGCCGAGATTCCCGAGGTCGAGCTGACCCGCTATGCGATCGACCTGCGGTCCCTCTCGCACGGAGCCGGGGCGTTCACCCGCGGGTTCGCCCGTTATGAGCCGATGCCCGAATCGGCCGCGGCACGGGTGCGCAAGGCGGTGTGATCGACCGTCAGTTCCAGGTGCAGTTCGGTCAGACCACGCAAGATGTACGTCGGAACGTATTCGAACCTGCGGTCGCCTTCGGGGCCGTGTTCGGCTTCTGACAGCCGGATCTGTGTGGTGCGGGCCAGGATTCGCTCCAGGCACACCCGGGCCTCGGCCCGGGCCAGCGGCGCACCTGGGCAGGAGTGCACGCCGCGACCGAAGGCGATGTGCCTGCGGGCATTGGGCCGGTGGACGTCGAAGGTGTCTGGGTTCTCGAACTGGCGCGGGTCCCGGTTGGCCGCACCGTTGCACACCATCAGCGTGGCCCCGGCCGGCACCTCCACCTCACCGATCGTGGTCGCGCTCCGCGCCAGCCGGAAGTCGCCCTTGATGGGACTCTCCCACCGCAACGCCTCCTCGATGAAGTTCGGGATCCGGGCGGGTTCGGCACGCAGCAGATCCTGCAGATCCTGGCGCTCGGCAAGCAGTTTGAGCGCCGAACTCAGCAGCCGCACCGTGGTTTCCTGACCGGCCAGATAGAGGTTGGCGGCCAGCCGCACGACGTCGATGACTTCCGGGGTCGAGCCGTCGGGGAACTTCGCGGCGGCCATCTCCGTGAGGGTGTCCTGCCGCGGGTTCTCCCGACGATCGGCGATGTAGGCCGAGAACTTCTCGTAGAGATAGGCCAGCGGGTTCTGTTCCACGGCCTCCTCGGCGGTGCTGCCGATGCCGGCCTGATCGTGCCCGCCCATCCGGGCGGCGAACTCGGCGCGGTCGTCCTCGGGGACACCGAGCAGGTCGGCGATCACCAGAAGCGTGAACGGACCGGCGAAGCCGATGAACTCGCCACCACCGCGGGCCAGGTAGGGCTCGAGCGTCTGGTCGGCCAGCCGCCACATGAAGTCCTCGTTCTGCTTGAGGCGCTTCGGCGTGATCAGGCCCATCAACAGCGCGCGGTGCCGGCCGTGGGTGGGCGGGTCGAACGTGGTGATCTGGTCGCTCATCGGCAATTCATCGCGATGGCGGTCGATGAGTTCGCTGACCTCCTCGTCGGAGCGCCCTTCCAGCGCGACCGGAAATCCGGGGAACGGTCCGGTCACCGAGGTGGCCGAGGAGAACGTCTCGGCATTGCCGAACACCGCGACGGCCTCGTCGTAGCCGGTCACCATCACCACGTTCTGATGCGGTTCCCGCAGCACCGGGCATCGCCCACGCAGCCCGGCCAGGAACGGATACGGGTCGGGCACGAGGCTCTCGTCGCGGAAAAAGTCCTGGATACCGGTCATCTCAGCTCCCCATCGAGGCGTAGAACTCGTCGGTGCCCGCGCCGTCCTCGAGCGGGACGTCGAAGGTGTTCAGGGCGAAGGCCAACGTGCTGTAACCACCGAAGGTGAACATCAGGTCCATCCGCTGCCGGTCGTCGAGACGCTGCCCCAGGCGTTCCCAGGTCGGTGCCGAGATCCGCGACCCGGCATGCAACTCGTCGACCGCATCGAGCACGGCCTGGTCGGATTCGTCTGCCGTCACGCCACTTTGGGCCGCCTCGACGTCGGCCTCGGTGAGCCCGACCTGCAGGGCCATCGCGCTGTGATGTCCCCACTCATAGACGCAGCCGTGGTGGAACGCGGTCCGCAGGATGACGAGTTCGCGGATCCGCTCGGGCAGCGTGGACCCTTTCTGCAGGTAGGTGTTGAACGGGAGGAACGCCCCGGCCAGTGCCGGGTGGCGCACGAGCGTGGACAGCGCGTTGCCCGCCTTGTCGGGTCGGCGGCGCTCCGGCGGCACCGTGGAGGCCAGCGCCTCGCGCACCTGATCGTCCCAATCCTCTGCCGGCAACGGCGTCAGCATCCGCACAGTCCTTCCAACATGTCGATCTGCTTTACGATCGACTAGTAGCGTACTTTACGATCGTAAAGTAGATCGACTAAGAATGCACTCGGAAGGGAGAGCCGAATGGACGGCGCGGACGGCGCAGGGGCAACCCGTGAGCGACTCGTCGAAGCCGCCGTCCGGCTGATCACCCGGCACGGCTTCGCCGGCACATCGCTGCAGATGATCGCCGACGAACTGGGGTTCACCAAGGCCGCGATCTACTACCACTTCCGCACCCGCGAACAGCTGTTGAGCGCGGTGGTCGAGCCGTTCCTGACCCGGTTGCAGACCGTCATCGAGGCAGCCGAGCGACAGCGCAGCGCAGCCGCCCGCGCCGATCAGATGGTGCGCGGCTACGCCGAACTTGCGGTCGCAAACCGCGCCCTGGTGTCCGTTCTGGCCAGCGATCCCAGCGTGAACGAGGCGCTGCGGAACCGCCCGGTTTGGGACGGCGTCATCAACCGGCAGATGGCCCTGCTGGCCGACGTAGATCCCGGACCGGCCGGGACGGTCAAGGCCGCCATGGTCTTCTCCGGCATCGCCGGCGGCGCGGGCGTGGCCGCTGCGGGCACCTCCGATGAGGAGCTCTGCCGTTACCTGGTTGACGCGGCGCGCCGCACACTCGGCCTGCGCGCTCCCCGGCGCTGACGAAAACGATTGACCACCAACGAATTACCGAAAGGAACACCATGTCCGCCCCGCAACAGAAAACAGCGCTGGTGACCGGAGGCGCGTCCGGAATCGGCAAGGCGATCGCCGACCGCCTGGCCGCCGACGGATATCGGGTGGCCACCCTGGACCTGAACGCCACCGACGACCCGCACTCGTACGCCGCCGACGTCACCGACCGGTCGCAGGTCGACGCCGTCTTCAAGGCGGTGCGTGAGCAGTTGGGCCCCGTCACGATCCTGGTCAACTCGGCCGGTCTGAGCGATTTCACGCCGTTCACCGAGCTCACCTTCGAGCGGTGGCAGAAGGTCATCGACGTCAACCTCAACGGCGTCTTCCACGTCGTGCAGGCAGCGCTACCCGACATGATCGAGGCCGGCTGGGGCCGGATCGTCAACATCTCCTCGTCCAGCACGCACTCCGGCGTGCCGTACATGTGCGACTACGTCGCCGCCAAGTCCGGCGTCAACGGACTGACCAAGTCGCTGGCGCTGGAGTTCGGTCCGGCCGGCATCACGGTCAATGCCGTACCACCGGGCTTCATCGACACCCCGATGCTGCGCGCCGCCGAATCCCGCGGGGAACTCGGCGACATCCGCAACACCATCGAGGCCACCCCGGTACGTCGAATGGGTAAACCCGAGGACATTGCTGCCACGTGTTCGTTTCTCATTTCCGAGGAAGCCGGTTACATCACGGGCCAAATCGTGGGCGTGAACGGCGGTCGCAATACCTGATCAGCGCCTAGTCTGTGACGGGGGTCTCCCAGTGCCGGCGGATTTGATATTCGCCGCACCGGGGCGCCGGTAGTTGCACTTATCTCTAATTGTTTGGGACAGTTTGCAGACCCTTTTAGTTGCTGGCTGCGTCAATAATTCGGAGGTTTGCGCGTGGCCTCATCCACCGCGACACTGCGGGACCGCTTCGAACAGCGGTTCAAGCACTGGCGGTACGACCCGCCGTACAAGACCGCGTGCGCGGGCATGGTCATTCTGCTGGTCGCGGTTCTGGCGTTGACGTGGATGCAGTTCCGGGGCGTCTTCGAGGAGAAGACGCAGCTCACCGTGCTGTCCAACCGGTCGGGTCTGTCGATGGATCCGGGCTCGAAGGTCACTTTCAACGGGGTGCCGATCGGCCGGCTGACCGCCGTGAACGTCGCCGATGTCGACGGCGAGCAGCAGGCCGAGCTGACCCTGGACATCAAGCCCAAGTACCTCAAGCTGATCCCGGAGAACGTGACCGCCGAGCTGAAGGCCACCACGGTGTTCGGCAACAAGTACATCTCGTTCGTCGCTCCCGAGAACCCGTCGCCGCAACGGATCTCTCCGTCCACTCCGATCCGCGCGCAGGGTGTGACGACGGAATTCAACACCCTGTTCGAGACGATCACCGCGATCTCCGAGCAGATCGACCCGATCAAGCTCAACGAAACCCTGACGGCCACCGCCCAGGCGCTCGACGGCCTGGGCGACAAGTTCGGCCAGTCCATCGTCAACGGCAACGACATCCTGGCCGACCTGAACCCCCGGATGCCCGAGATCCGCCGCGACATCGCCGGACTGGCCGACCTGGGCGAGGTCTACGCCAACGCGGCTCCGGACCTGTTCGACGGCCTGACCAACGCCGTCACCACCGCCCGCACGCTGAACCAGCAGCGCGGCAATCTGGATCAGGCGCTGGTGGCTGCGGTCGGCTTCGGCAACACCGGCGGCGACATCTTCGAGCGCGGCGGCCCCTACTTCGTCCGGGGCAACCAGGACCTGCTTCCGGTCAGCGAGATGCTCGACCGCAACAGCCCGGCGCTGTACTGCATGATCCACAACTACGCCGAGGCCGCCCCGAAGTTCGCCCAGCAGACCCGCAACGGCTACGGCTTCGAGCTGCAGGACTTCCTCGTCGGTGCGCCCAACGCGTGGGTGTACCCGGACAACCTGCCCCGGGTGAACGCCAGGGGCGGGCCCGAGGGCCGGCCCGGCTGCTGGCAGCCGGTCACCAAGGACCTGTGGCCCGCGCCGTATCTGGTGATGGACATCGGTGCCTCGATCGCGCCGTACAACCACTTCGAACTCGGCCAGCCACTGGTGACCGAGTACGTGTGGGGCCGCCAGATCGGCGAGCACACGATCAATCCCTGACGTCAGCCATTGCGGACCTTGGTCACCTGTTCGGTGAACACGGTGTTGAGCATCTCGATGTCCGGCACGACGCTGCGGGCGCTCGATTCGCCGCCCACCGCGATGCACATGACGATGATGTCGCCGACCTGCGCGGTGTAGCCCTTGATCAGCATCTTCACCGTCTCGCCGCCACTACCCGCGGTGGACGTCATGTCGAAGCCCACCTGGGCGTCGGCCTGGCCGGCGGGTGGTTCCAGACGCTGCACGGTCGCCCTGGCTTTCACACCGTCCTTCTGGACGCTGAACGTCTGACACCGGCTCAGCCATTTCTCCGTCACGTCGACCAGTTCGGAGCCCGGCTCACGGCTCAGGGCGGCGACCACCCCCGGGGTGCCCTGCCGTTCGCTGACCATCGCTGCCACGCCGCTGGACAGCGCGGTCTTGTCCGAGGAGTCGCACTCCGCGGGGTCAGCGGCGCCCGTGCCGCCACCGCCCGACCCTTCGGCCATCTTCTGGCTGACGTCCTCGACGTGCCAACCAGCCGAAAAATCGCTGCCGGTGACCAACAGCCGGGTCAAGGAAGAGTCGACCGTCAACGTCGGTTCATCGGTGCACCCGGCCAACACCACCACCCCGGCGAGCAGGGCCCCAGCCAGTTTGCCGAGCTTTCGGAGGTTTCGCTGCATACCGGTACCGTAAGCGGGCCGCGGCGCCGCTCGGCGCACCAAATCTCAGCCGGGCCGGCCCATCTTGACCTCGAGTTCGGCCTCGAGCTTCTCCTCGTAGGCGCCCTCGTCACGCCCCAGGGCGATGGTGGCTGCGGCCATCGCGCCGACGGCCACCGACAGGGCCACCGGTTCCCAGCCGGTGATCGACAGGTGCTCGCCCAAGATGACCGAGCCGAGCACCACCGCCACCACGGGCTCGAGCACCAGCATGGTCGGCACCGACGTCTGCAACGATCCGGCGTGGAACGCCGACTGCTGCAGCAGCGTCGCCACCACCCCGAGCATCACGACCAGGTACAGGGCCGGCGTGGTCAGCGCGGTCAGCACACTGTTCTCGGTGATCGTGTGCATCACGATCTTGGTCAGCACCGCCACCACGCCGAACATCACGCCCACCGCGAGTGCCAGCAGCACCGCCCGGCGCCAGTTGGCGCTGCGCGTCGCGATGAGCACGCAGAGGGTGACGGCCACGGCGCACACCACAGCGACGGTGACGGTGGTGGTCACCGACACCGCATAAGTGCCGGTGGTGGCCCGGGCCAGCGCGACGAACACCGTCAGCGCCCCGGTCAGCAGCAGGGCCCAGGCCCATTCGGCGCGGCTGACCTTACGGTGGGCCAGCCGGGCGCTCAGCGGCAGCGCGAACAACAACGCCGACACCAGCACCGGCTGGACGAGCAGCAGCGAACCGAAGCCCAGCGCCAGCGCTTGGAATACGTACCCGGCCACCGCGGACGCGGTTCCGGCCCACCACAGCTTGCGCCGCAGCAGTGTGCGCAGCATGACCGTGCTGACGCCCTTCTCGGGCGGTACGTCCATGGTGGCGCGCTGTCGCACCACAATGCCGACAGCCGCGAAAATCGCTGCGCACAGGGCGAACAGCACCGCAAGTCCGTTGCCGAGCAAGCCTCGTCAACCCCTTTCGGGCCAGTGTGTCGGCCGCCTCTAGAGGGGAGAAGGCCAGTGCCCTCCAACCGTAGAGCGCCGACCGCCCTCGCGCTGCGCGGGGTTAGACGACCTGCAGATGCCGCTTCGGGGGCTCGTCGGAAGAGCCCGCGGGATCGGTCGGCGGGGCCGGAGCGATCTTGTCGTTGACGTTGGCCACCGCCAGGTCGACGCGGTTGACCGCGGTGTCGCACAGGTCGCGGACCCGGCCGCTGGCGGTCTCGACCTCATCGGCCGCGCTGCGCAGGTAGGCCCTGAGGTTGATCCGGAGGCGCTCACCGGCCCGGCGCGCCCGCAGCCGTACCCGGTCGTCGACCTCGACGGTCACGTATGGCAACAATCGAAACCTCATAGCCCCGCTCCCATCTGCGCTTGCCTTGGCACACAGTATCCGCGCCCGGCCGCGGTTCGAGCCAGACGTGACGGGCACCGCATTCCGGCAGTTTATGGCGGGCGGATCACATCGTCAGCTAGCTTCCGGCCCCGTCCCAGTCCGTCAGCGTCCAGCCGTCGGTCGGATTGCCCTTGACCACGACGTAGCCGGTGTTGTCGAGCGGGTGTTGCATCAGCAGTTGGGGATTGGGATTGCGGACGTTCATCTGGACCCACAACATGATCGCGGCGCCGTGCGAATACGCGACGGGATCGTCGTCGCCGCTGTCGTAGATCTGCTGAACTGCGCGAGCGAACCGGGCGTCGAACTCGTTGCCGTCGATCGAACCGGGGATCCGGGCGCCGCGGTCGCCACGCAGCCACTGCTCCGGCGCCGCAAAGTAGGTCTGCACTGCGCTCGCTTCGGGCTGTCCCTCATAGACGCCTGCCTCGACCTCGTGGAGGCCGGGCAACACTGCGATCGGCTCCCCCAGGGCATCAGCCATGGGCTGGGCGGTCTGCTGGGTCCTGACCATGGTCGAGGCGAAGATGCCGTCGTAATGATTGGGAGCCAGTCGCTGCGCGCTGGCGACGGCCTGGGTACGTCCCAGGTCGGTGAGCGAGGGGCCGGGCGTGGAGCTGTCGATGAGGCCTGAGGCGTTACCCGCCGACTGGGCATGGCGGACGAAGGTCAGGGTGATCGTGCGATAGCCGCCCGCCGTCGCCGGAGGCGCCAGCAGGGTTGCGACGACCAGCGCAACCACCGCGCACAGGGTTTGTAGCCGACCCATCCTCAGCCTCTCCGCGTAGTTTCATTAGCATGACTACCCTTAACGATGACAGGGTCGCACGGGCCCTGGACCGGATGTACACCGCCTCCGCCGAACAGTTCGCGAAACTTCGCGAGGACGGGTCCCGCAGGTTCGCGGATCTGTCGGAGGCCAGCGCGCAGGAGCGGGCCGATGCGCTCAGCGACATCTACATGCCGGTGACCCCCGAGGCCGGCCGCCTGTTGTACTCGCTGGTGCGCGCCACCCGGCCCGCGATCGTGGTCGAGTTCGGCATGTCGTTCGGCCTGTCGGCGCTGCATCTGGCATCGGCCGTGCGCGACAACGGAACCGGACGTGTCTTCACCACCGAGCTCAGCGCCACGAAGATCGCGGCGGCCAAGCAGACCTTCGCCGAGACCGGCCTCGACGACGTCATCACCGTGCTCGAAGGCGATGCGCTGGAGACGCTGAAGACCGTGACCGGTGACATCGGATTCGTCCTGCTCGACGGTTGGAAGGAGCTCTATCTGCCGGTGCTCGAGCTGCTGGAGCCCCAATTGACCACCGGCGCGCTCATCGTCGCGGACAACACGTCGATGGCCGATACCCAGCCGTACCTGGATCGGGTGCGCGAACCCGCGAACGGGTATGTGAGCGTGAACTTCCTGGCCCGCGACAGCGACAGCATGGAGCTCAGCTGCCGGGCCTAGGCCACGCCGCACCGCTACGGTGCTGACATGGTGGATTTCGCGCTGAGGTCCTGTGGCCTGCGCGGCCATGCGACGTTCGCCCCGGACGAGCCCGAGCTGCGCGACCGGTTGCGGGTCGACACCCCCGTTGGGGAAGCGTGGCGTTGCCTGCGGTGCGAGACGTTCGTCGTCGGCCCGCCGCGCGGTCACGGACCTGCCGACACCGCACCGGAGATCCCTCGGGGACGGCTGCTGCGCGACCGCACCTTGATGCGGCTGCTGGCCACCGAACGCGCGGTGCGCGGAGTCGTCTTCCTGCTGTTGGCCGCGGGTGTCCTCAAGGTCCGGGCGTCCCGCAGTGAGCTGCAGGACGCGTTCGAGAAGGACATTCCGCTGATGCGCCCGCTGGCGGACCAGATCGGTTGGAACATCGACGATTCCAAGATCGTGCGGCACATCGGCGAGGCCTTCACCCTGTCGTCGACCACCTTGCTGTGGATCGCCGTCGGGGTGGCGGCCTATGCGCTGATCGAGTTCACCGAGGCCGTCGGCCTGTGGCTGATGAAACGGTGGGGCGAGTACTTCGCGGTGATCGCCACCGGTGTCTTCCTGCCGCTGGAGATCTACGAACTGACCGAGAAGGTGACGGTCCTGCGGGTCGGTGCGCTGGCGATCAACCTCGCGGCGGTCATCTGGTTGCTCTGGAGCAAGCGGCTTTTCGGGATCAACGGCGGCGGCGAGGCCTACCGCTCCGAGCATCACACCGAGAGTCTGCTCAGCGTCGAGCGGGCCGGGTTGGCTACGCCTGATGCTCCTCACGCGAGCGGTTCCGGTACGCCGATGGCGTCTGACCACAGAACTGGCTGAAGCACCGGGTGAACGAGCTGAGGTTCTCGAACCCCACCGCTGTCGCGGTCGCCTGCACCGACTGATCGGGCCCGGCCAGCAATGCCATGGCCCGCAGCATCCGGGCATGCAGAAGGTATGTCCGCCAAGAGATCCCGATCGTCTCGGCGAACAGCCGGCGCAGCGTCCGCTCGGACACGGCCACCGCCCGGCTGACATCCTCGGCTGTCACCGAGGCTAGGTGCTCCTTGGTGTGGGCCAGCGCGGCAGCGACGATCGGATGATCGGTGGTCGGCAGGCTCAGCGGCGCTTCGTGATCGAGGGCTTCGACGACCAGGTTGGCCAGGGTCCGGAAGAACGTGTCGGATGTGTCATCGCCATGGGCGCGGTCGACCGGCCAGCGCAGCCCGTAGATCATCATCTCGCGGATCAGCGGGGAGACCGCGATGATCCTGGCCCGGTCCCCCGGATCGGCGATCATCTGCGCATCGAACATCACCGCGACGGTCTTGACGTCGGGGTTCATCACCGCCTGGTGCGCCAGTCCGGCCGGGATCCAGGCGGCCTGCTGCGGCGGCAGCAGATAGTGCGCGACGTCGGTCTCCACCTCGACCACTCCGTGCAAGGCGTATTCGATCTGGTGCACCTCGTGGGAGTGCCAGCCGGTGATCAGCCCGTCGCCCTCGTAGAGGTAGCTGCCGGCCAGCGCGTGACCGCCGCGGCGCAGCTCGATGACCGGCCGGGCAAGGTTGGCCGATTGAGTCAAACCTCTGTCCGAAAGTGCAGAGACGGTCACGCTGTCCGAGGGTACTACTTTGTTTATGAGCGAAGCGATGCGCCCTGACGACCTGATCCTCATCAGCATCGACGACCACGTCGTCGAGCCGCCCGACATGTTCCTGCGGCACGTTCCGGCCAAGTACAAGGAAGAGGCCCCCATCGTCGTCACCGACGACAAGGGCGTCGACCAGTGGATGTATCAGGGCCGCCCGCAGGGTGTTTCTGGGCTGAATGCCGTGGTGTCCTGGCCCGCCGAAGAGTGGGGACGGGACCCGGCCGGGTTCGCCGAGATGCGTCCCGGTGTCTACGACGTGCACGAGCGGGTCCGAGACATGGACCGCAACGGCATCCTGGCCTCGATGTGCTTCCCGACCTTCACCGGTTTCTCCGCACGCCACCTCAACATGCACCGAGAAGAGGCGACGCTGGTCATGGTGTCGGCCTACAACGACTGGCACATCGACGAGTGGGCCGGGTCGTACCCGGGCCGGTTCGTGCCGATCGCGATCCTGCCGACGTGGAACCCCGAGGCGATGTGCCGCGAGATCCGCCGGGTCGCCGCCAAGGGCTGCCGGGCCGTCACCATGCCGGAACTGCCGCACCTGGAAGGACTTCCGAGCTACTTCGACGAGGACTACTGGGGCCCGGTGTGGCGGACCCTGTCCGAGGAGAACGTGGTGATGTGCCTGCACATCGGGACGGGCTTCGGAGCGATCTCGATGGCCAAGGACGCCCCGATCGACAACCTGATCATCCTGGCCACCCAGGTCTCGGCGATGTGCGCCCAGGACCTGTTGTGGGGACCGGCCATGCGCAACTACCCCGATCTCAAGTTCGCCTTCTCCGAAGGCGGAATCGGTTGGATTCCCTTCTATCTGGACCGCAGCGACCGCCACTACACCAACCAGAAGTGGCTGCGCCGCGACTTCGGCGACAAGCTGCCTTCCGACGTGTTCCGCGAGCACTCACTGGCCTGCTACGTCACCGACAAGACCTCGCTGAAGCTGCGCCACGAGATCGGTATCGACATCATCGCCTGGGAGTGCGACTACCCGCACAGCGACTGCTTCTGGCCCGACGCGCCCGAGCAGGTGCTGGCCGAGCTGAATGCCGCCGGCGCAAGCGATTCCGACATCAACAAGATCACCTGGGAGAACTCGGCGCGGTTCTTCAGCTGGGATCCGTTCAAGCACACCGCACGCGATCAGGCCAACGTCGGCGCACTGCGCGCCAAGGCCACCGATGTCGACACCTCGATCCGCCCCCGTGCCGAGTGGGCGCGGCTCTACGAGCAGAAGCAGCTGACCAAGGCCTGATTCTGCCGGTCGCCGACAATTTGGTGCCGCGCACCTCTCGTTCCGTGGGTGACAATGTGATCACTCACGCGAACGAGGGGTCACGAGGTGCCGTACACGGTGTCACAGGTGCGAGCGTCCGATCCCGAGTCGTTGCTCAACGCTTCCCGTGAAGCGGAAGCAGCAGCGGCCCGGGTCGACGCCCAAATCAGCAAGGCGCAGTCACAGTTCGCCACCCTCGCCAACGACTGGACGGGAACCGCCTCCGAAGCCGCGCAAAAGCAGGGCCGCGAAATGTTCGAGGACCAGGCGGCATACCGGGACAAACTTCGCGAGTTGAAAACTCCGCTGTCGAACGGCGGCAGGAAACTGGCCGACACTCGTTCCAGCCTCGACAAGGCCGTCGATTCCGCCGAAGAGTGGTGGGATGTCTCCGACGACGGAGCAGTGAAGCCCGGCCGGATGCTTGCCTGGTTCGCCTCGCGCTCGCGGGTGAACGCACTGATCGTGGAATCCAGGCGGATCCCCATCGAGTGTGACATCAAATTGAAGCTCGCCCAGTTCGAAGCCGTGGATCGCGATACCGCCTACAAGCTTCGCCAGATCGGCTCGGACCTCTCGTGACTCCGCCGTTGACCGTGACGGTCGCGACGATGCGTGCGACCTCGACCGGTCTGGAGGCTCTGGCGAGTGGTTTCTACAACGACGGAGGCGGGCCGGTGCTGTCGGCCGCGGCCGGTCCCGTCTCCGGACTGGACACCGGCTCCGCCTGCCGCGAAGTCGGTGACGCCTTTCAGCGGCGTGCGCAGGTTCTCGGGACCGCGGCAACGACCTTCGCCGGAAAGCTGGATTCGGGGGCTTTCCTCTACGAGCGCGGCGACAGCGAGGCCGCCGAACGTATCGAGTTCGATCCTCCGGAAGAGGAGGAGAAGAGAATCGGCGACGACCCGGGCGAACCAGGCTACGACCCGGTCAACGAATACGAGGACGCGCTGCATGACGCGGGTCTGCTCGACGGCCCGTCAGCGGGCTTATACCGGGAGTGGCTGGCCAATGCCGCGCGCAATGACGTTCCGCCCGCAGTGATTGTCGACATCGCCCGCAGCCAGCACCTCACACCTCAGAGTTTCGACGTACTCAAGGGTGCGGAGCGAGTCACCGACAACAACGGCAAGTCCTACTTCCTGCTGCCGAAGGGCACCAGCAGCGAGGATGCTCGGAAGGCGGCGCTGATGACCTACATCCTCAATGCCGACACCGGGTATGAGGATGCAGAAGGCAGCGCAGGCAATGACTTCTCCGAGACCCCGTATACCGCGGCCGAGGTGCAGCGCATCGTCGACCGGCAGAATGCGAACGGCTGGAGCTACGCCGCCGCCGAGCACTTCACCGGCCGCCTCACCACCACACCGAACGGCATGCTGATGGGACTGGGTGGCAACTTGATCGAAGATCCGTTCAGCCAACAGGGCGGTTCAACCTACGGCGATGTCTTCCTGATGAACATCGACAATCCGTCCGATCCCGCTCAACAACTGCGCGACATCATTCACAACGGTCACGCCTACTACGAAAACGACAATGGCGGGCCGGCCCGTCCCGGCGCGCTGGATCTGGATCGCCTCCTGCACCACGAGGAGCGCCATTCCCAACAGTGGGCTCAGCTGGGCTTCAAGAATTTTGTGGAGCAATACGGGCAGAAGATGCTGGAAGAGCAGGTCACCGGGAGCCGAAACCCGTTCGAGACCAATGCCGGCGCGTCAGATGGCGGTTACTCATGAGGACGCGGACCGGCGCGAGCCTGGTTGCCCTCATCCTGCTTCTCGCGGTGTCCGGCTGTAATCCGCTCGGCAAGAACCCGATCGCCCCCTCTGTGCCCGTCGCGTTCGGTATCCGCGTCACCGACGGCAACCTGCGCTTCTGGACCGGCCTGCCTTGCCTGGGTACCACCGAGGTGGACGTGACCTTCGATCAGGAACAGACCGATCGGGCCGAGTTGAAGCTGGCCACTCCGGGACCGGCCGACCGACAGGGGGCCGCACCGTCCCCAGGGGTCGAGGTCGAGTTCCTCACGGTCGGCGGACCCTACCCCGGATTCGAGGTCCGCACGGCCCTGCCCGACGGTTTCGACTGGCGCTCAGCCGATGTGGTGTCGCTGTTCACCCGCGGGGCACCGATCACCTGGGGAGCCGACAGCGAACTTGCCGAGGTCAAGGAACACTCTGACGAGCATCCGGGTGACACCTACTGGTTTCAGGGCGTCGGGTGGCTGAACCCAGCGCAGGTGGCCGAGCAAGCCGGCCGAACCTTCATCCCGGTCTGCAGCGCCGACCCAGCCAAGAACCACCAGCTGCCACGGGTTTTCGGCGTCCGCATCACCGACGGCACGCTACGAATCTGGCCGGGATCCCAATGCGACGCCGTCGAACACGTGATCGTCACATTCCAACCCGGACAAGCCGACCTCGTCCTCAGCACATCTCACCCCTACAGCGTCCGACTCGATCAGCTCACCGTCGGGAGCCCATTGCCTGACTTCGACGTCACCCGACCACTCCCCCGCGGATTCGACGCGATTGCCGCAGCCACCGTCCTGCTGCGCGTCTTCCAGCAGACCAACACCGACCCCTGGACGGCGCCCACGGCGCTGGCCCCGGCAAGGACCGAGTCGACGCAACACGCCGAAGACACCTATTGGTTCCAAGGGTTCGGCTGGCTCAGTCCCGCCGAGGTCTCGGCCCGGGACGGCAAGGACTTCCTGACGGCCTGCGCACCGGCGAAATAGCCTCAGGCCCGCAGGGTTACGCCGCCACCCTTGGCATTCATCGATGTGAAGGCCTCTGCGGCGGATACTTCGTCGGCAGAGATCCGGGCGGCGCTGACCGCCAGCGTTTTGAATGCCCGCGCCGCCGAGCTCAGACTGTGTCCGAACACATGGCTCGGATCCGGCGATTCGCCCCAGACCAGCACCTCGGCGCACCCGGTCGGAAGCTGTTGCCCGGCACCGGAAATCGCGCGGGCATACGCATCGGCACCCATCACCAGAACGCACTGTTCCTCGTCCGGGAGCCCCGGCGACGGTTGCTCGTCGACAAGCTCAGCACCGAGAATGTGGACCGGGCGCACCCCGTCGGGGGCATCGGCGTTCTCCAGCAGCTGCACGCTGACCCGCCAGCCGCTCATCATCCGGTCGACGATCAGTCCGCCGGCGTTGGCGGTGAGCTCAGCGGCGTCGCGGGCGATCACATGCATCCGGTAGCCCACCGTGCCGCAGGGCTTCTCGTTCTTCATCGCAACACCCGCACCGGGACGTGGGCCCATCCCGCGACGTTCTGCATGCTGACCCGTTCGCACCGGTCCCAGATCACCTCGTATCGGGGCATGAAGTCCAGGAGCCGGTCCAGGGCGATGCTGCACTCCAGCCGCGCCAGTGCGGCACCCAGGCAACTGTGGATCCCGTATCCGAATCCCAGATTCTGGGCTTCGGTACGGTCCCGGCCGATGTCGAATGTGTCGGGGTCCGTCCACGCCTCGGGATCCCGGTTGGCCGAGCCGCCGACCAGGAACACCGGCTTGCCCGCGGGAATCGTCACGCCGTGCAGCTCGATCTCGCGCTGTGAGCGCCGCACGTTGTACTGGGCCGGGGCCTCGTAGCGCAGCAGCTCCTCGATCGCGGCCGGGATCTTGCTGCGATCCTCTCGCAGCTGCTGCCATTGATCGGGATGGCGGGCGAACATCACCGCGGCCGCCCCCACCAGCTTGGTCACCGTCTCCGCGCCGGCACCGCCGAGAAGCGTGGCGAATCCAGCGATCTCGGAACTTCGGAGCCTCGTGACCTCGCCGTCCTCACGTTCGATCTCCGCGGCGATCAGCCCGCTGATCATGTCGTCGCGAGGTTCTGCGCGGCGCGCCTTGATCAGCTCGTAGTACATCAGCCAGGCCTGTGCCATCGCCTCGATACCGGCTTCGGACATCTCGATCTGACCCGCGTCTCGATGCAAGGACACGTCGATCCACAGCCGCACCTGCTGGCGCGATTCCGGCGGGACCCCGAGCATCGCGGTGATCACCTCGACCGGGAAGTACGCCGAGAAGTCGGACACCACATCGAATTCCTGTGGGTCGACGGCGCCGAGGTAGCGACCGATCTGCTGGGTCACCATGTCGCGCAGTGCGGTGATTGCCCTGGGGGTGAACACCTTGTTGACCAGGCTCCGCATGTGCCGGTGCTCGGGCGGGTCCATCGAGATGATCATCTTCGCCGGGACCTTCTGCCCGGTCCGGACCATGGCCAGGTCGACCCCGTAGGCCGACGAATACGTGTCGAAGTCCCTGAACGCGGCCGCCACGTCGACGTGTCTGGTCAGCGCGTAGAAGTCGTATTCGGCGTTGTAGTACACCGGAGCCTCTTCACGCATGCGCCGATACGTCTCGTACGGACCGTTGAAGAAGTCCGCCGAAAACGGGTCGAACACCACCTGCGACGTCGTCAACGTGGCCTCCCGCCGGATACGCAACCTGACCCGACATCATTCCGGGACGCCCAACTGTAATAGTTACAGTAGTCTCGGATCAAGTATCCGGTCGGCTACTCAGTGCGTGATCTGCCAGTCCGCGGCCTCGCGCTGCTGGTTCCAGAACTCGTCAAACCGCCCATGCGCGGCCAGCAGTTCGTCGATGCTGCCGTCCTCGACGATCTGACCGCCGTCGAGGAACAGCACCCGGTCCGCGTGCCGGATGCTGGCGAGCCGGTGCGCGACGATCACCCGGGTGCGCGACCGCTCGTCGGCCGTCAGGGCATCGACCACCGCGGCCTCGTTCTCGGTGTCCAGTGCGCTGGTCGCCTCGTCCACCAGCAGCACGGGCGCCGGCTTGACCAGCGCGCGGGCGATACTGACCCGCTGCCGCTCCCCGCCCGACAGTGCCGTCCCGGCTTCCCCGACCTTGGCGCCGTCACCGTCGGGCAGCCGCCCGGTCAGCTCGTCCACGCGGGCCAGTCGCGCCGCCGCGGCCAACTGCTCGGCGTCGGCCCCTGGATCGCCGACGAGGATGTTGTCCCGGATGGTCCCGTCGAACAGATAGGGGTGCTGGAACACGACACTGGTTGTCGCCCGGCGGGTTTCGGCATCCATCTGGGCGGTATCGACGCCGTCGATCAGAACGCGGCCCGAGCTCGGTTGATGCAGTCCGGCGATGAGCGACAGGATCGTGCTCTTGCCCGATCCGGACGGGCCGACGATCGCGGTGGTGCCTCCGGGTTCGAGGACGAAGCTGACGTCCTTCAACACCGGGGTGGTTCCGTAACCGAAAGTCACACCAGAGAATTCGATTCGGGGCGCGGTGTTCGTGGACAACGCGGCGGTGCCGGTGGCCATCACGGGGGCGTCGAGCACGGCGCGGATCCGGCCGAGCGTGGCCCGGGTGGACTCGATGGCCGGGGCCAGTTCGGACAGCGACGTGAACGGTTCGAGATACCGGGCGGCGACGACGATCATCGCGATCGCCTCGGGCACTCCGAGGGTGCCGCGCACCGTCAGGAAGGTGGCCATCCCGGCCAGGATCAGCAGCGCCAATTGACTGGCCAGGCTGAACAGCAGCTGTCCCGGCACTTGCATCAGCAGCAGCCGCATGCTGGCTCCGTGCTGGGCGGCCAGAGCGTCGCCGACCATGCTGCGGGCCGGCTCGACGCGGCGGGCCGCGCGCAACGCCTGCTGGGTACGGGCGAACTCGATGATGCGTTCCGTGAACGCACGGTTCGTCTCGTCGGCCACCGCATCTGCCTTGCGGCTCAGCCGGCCCGAGGCCCAGAACGCCCCGAGCAGGATCACCACACCGGCCAGCGCCGCGAGCCCCAACGGGACCGAGATCAGCAGCAGCGCAAGCGCAATGGCCGCGGGCAGCAGAATCGCGCCGATCAAGGGCGTCAGCAGGTTGACCACCATGCCGACCAGTTCGGGCCCGGTGGCCGCGATCGCCTGACGCGCGTTGGCAGTATTCGCACCGCCGTCGCCGCCCAGCCAGTCCATCCGGATGCCGGGCAGGCGGTCGGCCACGTCGTGCTGAGTGTGGTCGAGCAGCGCGAACCCGAGGTCGAATCCGAGCCGCGAGGTCGCGGTGTCGACGATCCAGCCGATCACGGTCGCGGCGGTGAGCCAGCCCAGCCACGGCAGCGCATCGCGCGGCACGTCGCTGAACAACGCTGCCACCAGCGGGATCAGCAGCACCGTGCCTGCAGCGCGGACCACCACCGAGACCAGCGTGAGCATGGCGTAGATGCCGACCTTGCCGCGCCGGTCGGAGGGGATGAGGGCGATCAGGGTGCGGATCATCGTGCGGCCTCTCCTGCGGTGACGGCATCGCCGGGGCGCAGCGACTGTCCGGTCTGCCAGAGCTGGTGGTAGCGCCCGCCCGCCGCCAGCAGCTCCTCATGGGTTCCGGTTTCGGCGATACGGCCACCGTCGAGGACCACGATCTGATCGGCGTGGGTGATGGTGTGCAGCCGGTGCGCGATCACCAGAACGGTGCGGTCTTTGGTGAGCCGGTTGAGTGCCTGCTGCACAAGGTATTCCGATTCCGGGTCGGCGAAGGCCGTGGCCTCGTCCAGGATCAGAACCGGGGTGTCGGCCAGGATGGCCCTGGCGATGGTGAGCCGCTGGCGTTCACCGCCGGACAGTGCCGACGACGCGCCGAGCACCGTCTGATATCCCTCGGGCAGCCGCAGTATGCGGTCGTGGATCTGGGCGTCGCGGGCGGCCTGCTCGATCCGGTCCTGGTCGGCGTCCGGGTCGGCCAGTGCGATGTTCTCGGCGACGGTGCCCGCCACCAGCTGGGTCTCCTGCAGGACGAAGCCGACGCGGCGGTACAGCTCGTCGGCGGTCAACGATCGAATGTCCTTGCCGTCGAGCCGGATCGATCCAGAGTCGACGTCGTGGAACCGGGCCAGCAGTGCCGCCAGGGTGGACTTCCCCGATCCCGACGGGCCGACCAGCGCGGTCACGGTGCCCGGGCGCAGGGTCAACGACACGTCCTGGATCACCGGGACGCTCGGCCGGTACCCGAACGTGACCCCGTCGAACACCACTGCTCCCGGTGCTCCGGACTCGCCCTCGTGCTCCACCAGGGAGAGGTCAGCCTCGTCGAGCGCGTTCTGGATGCGACGCGCGGCCAGCATGCCGCCGCGGATTCCGCCCAGCCCGTAGCCCACCCCGAGGAGCCGAACCCCGAACGTGGTGCCGAGCAACAGGAACGGCAGCAGGTCCACCGGATCCATCGAGCCGCCGATGATCATCGGCGTGCCGACGGCGACGATCAGCCACAGGAAGGTGCCGGGGCGGGTCACCAGGTCCATCAACGACTTCTTGCCGGTGAAGGGACGCTGCCAGCCGACCAGGAAGCCGATGTACTCGTCGAGGCGACGACGGAAACTCGACGATGCGGCACCGCCGAACACCCGGACCACGGGCTGGCCTTCGAGGTAGGCACCGGCCTCGCCGCTCATCCGGTCGGCCCAGCGCTGCGCCTGACCGATCTTGGCGCCGGACTGGATGGTCATCACCGACATCAGCACCAGGTAGGTGAGCACCGGGACGAACAGGACCAGGGCCAGCCGCCAGTCGACCGTGAACAGGTAGACCAGCACGGCCACCGGCGCGACGACCGCCGCCACGGCATCGGGGATCGCATGGGTCACCAGGTAGTGCAGCGACAGGGTGTCGTCCTGAACCAGTTGCTTGATCGAGCCCGATCCGCGGGCGGTGAACCAGCCCAGCGGCAGCTTCGACATCTTGGTCAACAACCGGGTCCGCAGTTCCCGGGCGAACTGCGCGTCGAGGCGGTGCAGCCACAGCGTCAGGCCGGCACCCAACAGCGCGCCGAGGCCAAGCAGCCAGACCGCGGTCAACCCCAGTGTCCACAACCGTGATTCGCCGGCACCGCTCAACAGCAGCCGGGCCAGTTCGACCAGCAGCACGAACGGGGCGAGCTGGATCAGGGTGATGAGCGCTTGCAGCACACCCGACACGATCAGCGGGGTTTTCAGCGGGGCCAGCAGCCGGCCTGCACCCTGAGCCCGCCAGGTGCCGCGCGCGGGGGCGGCGGCGGCCGGTGCGGAAACAGGTTGTTCCACAGCAGGTTCGGTCGGGGCCTCGGCCTTCTCCTCGGTGCGGTCGGTGCCCATCGCCCGGCCCTCGGTCCAGTAGGCCTGGGCGTGCAGCTCGGATTTGGGGAAGCCGAATTCGTCGCGCAACCGGGTCCGCAGATGCTTGAGGGAGCCGGCCTCCGGCGTCACCCAGCAGTACCAGTCCGACCAGTCCCTGGCCTCGATCCCGGCGGCCAGCGAGGTCGTGTCGTGACGTTCGACCCAGTGCACCCGCGACCGCGGATGCTCGGTGATCGGGATGAGCAGATCGTTCTCGTCGTGCTGCTCGAGATAGACCTCGACCGGGATGTCGTGCGGCAGAGCACCGATGATCCCGTTGATGGCGGGTATGGCCGCCGCGTCACCGATCAACAGGTAGCCGGCGGGCAGGTCGTCCGGCACGGTGAATCCCGTCGAGCCCAGGGCCATCACCGGGATGCTGTCGCCCGGCTTGGCGGCCCTGGCCCACTTGGACGCCGGACCCGACGGTTCGTGCAGCACCACGTCGACCGCGAAATGGCCGGTGCCGGGATCCATCTCGGACATGGTGTAGCCACGCTGGAACTCGGTCTTGGAGCCGTCGGGGTCCGGAACCCAGAACCGCAGGTAAGAGGTGGGCTCGGCGACGGCATCCTCGAACACCGTCGGCGACACCATGCGCAGGCGCACCATGTTGGGCGTCAGGTAGGTCGTCTCGACCACGGTCGCCTGGTGATCACGCGCGCCGAAGCCACGCATCATCACTCCCTGAAATCCGCGTGCCATCAGCGGTCCTCTCCCCTGGCGGTCAGATCCGCCACGATGTCGTTGATCGGCCTGCCGGGCGCGACGGACGTCAGCAATCCCCGGATCAGCGCAGTCATCAGAAGTTCCAGATACTGCGGGCTGCTCAGTTGCGTACCCGCCGTGTGCACCGGCCCGAGCGCCGCGTCCCCGGCCAGTCGTTGGGCGGCGGCATCGCGCTCGAGGACGAATTCGTCGCCTCCGCTGGCCTCGGCCTTGAGTTCGTGCTGGGCCGCCAGCCCGATGGCCAGCACCGCCACCGAACTGCTGAGCAGTGCCGCGCCCTCGGCGGTGTAGCCGCGCCGGCCCAGTGCGGCGATCTCGTCGGTCAGCAGCTGGGTTCCGGCTTCCCCGCGCGGGAACAGCACCTGCATGTAGGTGGCCAGGCCCGGGTTGTCGAGGGTGAACCGGTGCAGGCTCACCCCGAACGCCAGCAGATGGTCTTCGACGGACCGGGCCGGATCGTCGACGAACTCGAGTTCGGCGAGCAGACTCTCCCCGACCAGGCGCTCGAGCTCCCAGCGGCCGCTGATGTGGCGATACAGCGCGGTCGCGGAGACCCCGAGCCGGGCGGCGACGGCGTTGATGCTCAAGTTGCGCATGCCGAGCTCGCGACCGGCGGAGACGATGTCGGACACCGCGATGAGCGGCGGGCGTCCACCCACGCGCGCGGGGACACCGGTTCCGGCCACGACTACCTCCACAGGAAAGTTACCCCCACAAACTAAGGGTCACCTTAGTGATCGTCAACCACTCTGTTTATAACAGAGCGTCCGCTCTGTTATGGTGACGCGGTGCCCCGCCCTCGCGTCTACGACCCGGATGCGGTCCTCGATGCCGCGGAGTCCCTGGCCGTGTGCTCAGGACCGGCCTCGGTGACGATCCGCGCCCTCAGCGACGCGGTGGGACTGTCCAACGGCGCGCTGTATCACTCGTTCGGCTCGCGGGCCGGCCTGCTCGGCCAGGCGTGGCTGCGGGCCGGGCGGCGTTTCCTGGCCCTGCAGCGAGAGCAGGTCGCCGCGGCGCGCCAGGGTGTCGACGCGATCGCCGCGGCCGCCTACGCCCCGGTCATCTTCGCCGAGCGCCACCCGAGCTCGGCGCGGCTTCTCCTGCAGATCCGGCGTGACCAGGTCCTCGGCGAGGATCTGCCTGCCGAGCTGGCCGAGCAGACCCGCGATCTGGAAAAGCAGTTGGTGGACTTGATGATCGAACTCGCCACGGCGGCCTGGGACCGGCGCGACCGGGCCGCCGTGGACGCCGTGACGACGTGCATCGTCGACCTGCCGACAGCCATCCTGCTGCGCCGCAACCGCCTCGATGACCCGACTGCCCGCCACCATCTCGGCGCCGCCGTGGCGGCCGTGCTGGCGGTGGGGCCGGCCCCCAACCCCTCCGAGAAAGGAACCTCATGACCGCAACCCTTGACTACGACGGCGACATCGCCGTCCTCGATCTCGGCGACGACGAGAACCGGTTCTCACCTGATTTCCTCGACGAGGTGAACGCACACCTCGACACCATCCTGGCCAAGGGCGTACACGGTCTGGTGACGACGGCCGACAGCAAGTTCTATTCCAACGGTCTCGATCTGGATTGGCTTGGCGCCCACAGTGATCAGGGTGATTGGTACGTCGGCCGGGTGCAGGGCCTGTTGGCCCGCATGTTGACACTGCCCATCCCGACCGCCGCCGCCGTAGTCGGGCACGCCTTCGGAGCGGGCGCGATGCTCGCCATCGCCCACGACTTCCGGGTGATGCGCGACGATCGCGGCTTCTTCTGCTTCCCCGAGGTCGACATCCGGATCCCGTTCACCCCCGGTATGGCCGCGCTGATCCAGGCCAAGCTGACCCCGCAGGCCGCAGTCGCGTCCATGACCACGGGCCGGCGGTTCGGCGGCGGCGATGCCAAGGCCTATGGAATCGTCGACGCCACGGCGGCCGAAGGCTGGGTGACCACGACGGCCACCGATCTGCTGCGCCCGTTGGGCGGAAAGGATCCCGGCACCCTGGGCGCGATCAAGCAGGGCATGTTCGGTCCCGCGGTCGCGGCGCTGACGGCTGCCCAGGCCGGCTAAACCGGGATGGCCGTGCCGGTCTCCCGTTCGGCGAATTCGACTACCCGGGCGGCAATTTCGTAGTCGCACGCCACCGCGGAGCGTCCGGTCAGTACGGGACCGCCACGGAGCCCGAACCGGCCGTCCACACCGACATAGCTTCCGGGCGGGATCGGTTCGCTCAGGCAGTACAGCGTCGGTGCGGCCCCGGCGTCGATGTCGTTGGCCAACACGTCGGCCACGGCCTTGACGCCGCGCTGTACCGCGGACATCAACGGTTTGTCCGAGACGTTCGGCAGGTTGGAGGCCACCCAACCCGGGTGCGTGAGTTGGGTGACCACCGGCGATTCAGCGGCACGCAAACGGCGGTCGAGCTCAAGGCCCCACAGCATGACCGCCAGCTTCGACCGGCCATAGGCTCCCATCACCGTCCATTTGTGGTGGCGCAGGTGCATGTCGTCCAGTCGGAGCGTCGCGGACTTGTGCGCCTCGGAGCCGACATTGACGATCTGCTTGCCGATCCTGCCGAACAACAGATTGGTCAACGCGAACGGTCCGAGCAGGTTGGTGCCGATGGTCATCTCGAAACCGTCGACCGTATCGGTGCGGTGCTGGCTCAGAGCGCCGGCGTTGTTGATCAGGATGTCGACGTCACCGTCGAGGCGCCCCGGAAAGGCTTGCACCGAGGACAGATCCGCGAGGTCGAGTTCGATCACCTCGGTGGAGCCGCCGATCTCTGCCGCACGCTGCGCGCCCAGCGCGGTGTTGCGTACGGCAAGGATCACGTGGGCACCGACATGCGCCAGCGCCCTGGCGGTACCGAGACCGACCCCGTTGGTCGCTCCCGTCACGATGATGCGCGTGCCGGTGAGATCGCCGAGGCGGTCGGGCGTCCAATGCGTGGTCAGTTGCCCCAACCGCGCTGGCCGTCCCAGCCACCGCAGATGCCGTTGAGGCAGCCATGGCCCCAACCGCCCTGGACCGGATTCCAGCCACCACAGCCGTTCCAGCCGGGGCCGCTGTCGCAGCCTCCGCCGCCACCGGCGTCACCGCTGCCACTGGGCTGAGCACTGATGGTCGGAGTAGGGGCGTCTGCCATGAGTGCGGCGGTCGGACCCGCTGCAATCGCCACTGCGGCTCCCGCTACGAACACTGACCCCATGAGTTTTCGTATGGTTAGCATGTCTCCATATTGCTCTCCTGTGAGCCTCCTGCCAAGTGATGTGATCAAGCCCGCGTGTAGCGCAGCATTGTCACTCCAGTCCCAGCAAATGCGTCGGGATAGTCGCAGAAGACGGGTCTCACGCGCATCCCGACGGTGAGTTCTTCGGGTGCGACGTCGACGATCTCGGTGGAGAAGCGCGGCCCCTCATCCCATTCCACGATCGCCAGGATTTGCGGGACCGCGTCGGCGAAGTGCGGGCCGACCGGGCGCCGTGCCACCGT
Source organism: Mycolicibacterium neworleansense (assembly GCF_001245615.1). Classification (NCBI taxonomy): domain Bacteria; kingdom Bacillati; phylum Actinomycetota; class Actinomycetes; order Mycobacteriales; family Mycobacteriaceae; genus Mycobacterium; species Mycolicibacterium neworleansense. The sequence goes on along the minus strand of NZ_CWKH01000002.1, from coordinate 1,200,446 downwards.
GAACGAATACAGCGTGCCCATCCCCGAGATCTCCCGCCACTCTAGGTCGGCGGCCAGCGTGCGGGGCGCCAGCACGCGCGGGTAGAAGACGTAGGCCTGCGTCGACGGCGAGTACTGGATGACGATGCGGTGCTCGGCCAACGCATCCCAGAACGGCGTGCTGGTCGGTGTTTTCACCGGCATGGGCCGGGCGAATCCGGTCATCGGTTCACTCGCCTTCCAGGATCAGGGTGGTTTGCTCGGACAGGATGCCGCCGTTGCCGGAGACGAAGGCGCGATTGCAGTCGGCCACCTGGGCGGCGCCGGCGCGGCCCATGATCTGCCTCGTGGCATCGCAAACGTGGTGCATACCGCCGGCCAAACCTGCTTGCCCGAACCCGAGTTGGCCGCCCGCGGTGTTCAACGGGAAATCGCCGCGGAACGTCAGGTCGTGGTCGGAGACGAAC